>NZ_LR699114.1:1231037-1538796 GCF_902459475.1 Aquicella lusitana
CGTATTATTCTGTGTTGCATTCTCAATGATAAATTATCGAGAATTTCGTAATTTATGGAAAACAGCTCGTTCAGATGCCATCATTTACGCCGTAACATTTTTTACGATTGTCTTCGTAGATTTGCTAGCTGGCATTCAAGCGGGTATTGTGGCTGCTTGCTTAATCGTATTATGGCGGTCAAGCAAAACCCATTTACACATTTCAACGACATCACAAGATGATGTGCTGCGCATTTCATTAGTCGGCGCTTTGACCTTTTTATCAACGGGCAAAATCGCCGGCTTGCAAAAACAACTTGCAACAAAACAGAAAAAAACAATTATTATGGACCTTGCCAGCATTCGCAATCTTGATATTTCTGGCACGACTTGTATCGTGGATTTATATAACTATTGCAAATCAAATAATATTCAATTTTATATCAAAGGCTTGCCAAAACGTTTTGAATTATTATTTAAATTATGCGAAGGAGAGGAGTTATTAAGCGAATATTATGTGGTTTATGAGCATGAACTACGTAAAAAAGGCACACAATCTGTACCTGTAAGTACTTATGGCCGATTAGTGCATGGCATTAATCGTTTTTATCTCGAGCGGAAACACAACGATAAACGTTTATTTGAATTTATCACGCAGTCGCAAGATCCACATACATTATTCATTACCTGTTCTGATAGCCGTATTATTCCATCCATGATTACGTCTGCTGATCCGGGTGAATTATTTATCGTTCGAAATATAGGCAATTTCATTCCACCTTATCAAGAAGAAAGTCCATTTAGTGAAGGTGCCGCTTTGCAATTCGCGCTTAGCACTTTTGACATCACCGACATTGTTATATGTGGTCACGCCAATTGCGGGGCTATCAATGCTTGTGACAAAATTGATGCCTCCGCACCCTCTATCCTCTTTTCCTGGATTAATCGTATCAAGAACCAATTAGGCCATCATTCTCACGCTTCGCTGAATGAAAAAGTGCGTATAAATGTATTAAATCAAATCGGAAACTTGAAAACTTATCCTATTATTCAGCAAAAATTACAGGATAAATGCTTAAACATTCATGGATGGTTTTTTGATTTCGATGAAAGCCTGGTCTATGAATGGCGTCAACATGAGAATGAATTCAAGTCCATCGTGTTGCAAGAAGAACCACAAGCTGTTTAACGGAAATAAGTGACTAGGCCGCTCACTTGATATCATGCGAGCGGCTCGGCCGCTTCGCAGCCCTCCTCAGAGCGAACGGTTAGAAATTTTGTCGTGTACAGAGTCCAAATACGAATTAATAGATAAATTTTATTTCAAAAAATAAAATATCGCACAAGAATGTTCGTTGCCATGACTTTATATGCATTAGTTCCGATCTAATCTGACACTTGCTACTTGAAAAAAGTAAGGTTACCCGTTTTGATAGTTATGTCGAGTAAAAATCAAAACATTAAAGAGGTAACCTTATGTACGAGTGTACGCAAAAAATCATTAAAAACAAGGTCGGTCTGTTAAATTTGGCAGAAGAGCTAGGGAATGTATCAAGAGCCTGCAAGGTAATGGGCTTCTCCAGAGATACGTTTTATCGTTATAAATCAGCAGTTGAGCAAGGAGGCATTGAGACCTTGTTCGACAAGAGCAGACGGCAGCCAAACATCAAGAACCGCACCGATGAAGCTACAGAGAATGCTGTATTGGACTATGCCATTGAGTACCCCGCGCATGGTCAATTAAGAGTCAGTAATGAGCTTAGGAAAAGAGGTGTTTTTGTTTCTCCTAGCGGTGTTCGTTGCATCTGGCTAAGGCATGATTTGGCATCATTTAAACAGCGTCTAACCGCACTGGAAAAGAAATCTGCCGAGGAGAACTTAATTCTAACTGAAGCACAACTGGCCGCGCTAGAACGCAAAAAAGACGATGATATGGCCTGCGGTGAAATTGAAACAGCACATCCTGGCTATCTTGGTTCACAAGATACCTTTTATGTTGGCAATCTCAAGGGTGTTGGGCGCATTTATCAGCAAACATTTGTTGATACCTACTCCAAAGTGGCTCATTGCAAGCTATATACCACAAAAACACCGATTACATCTGCTGACCTGTTAAATGATCGTGTGTTGCCATTCTTTGAAGAACAAGGCTTGGGCTTGCTGCGCGTATTAACGGATCGTGGCACTGAGTTTTGCGGCAAGGTAGAGCAACACGATTACGAGTTGTATTTGGCGCTCAATGATATTGAGCACACCAAAACGAAAGCTCAATCACCCCAGACCAATGGCATCTGTGAACGCTTTCATAGGACGATTCTGAATGAGTTTTATCAGGTTGCTTTCCGAAAGAAAGTTTACACAACTATTGACGAGTTGCAAAAAGATCTGGATGATTGGCTCGGTTATTACAACAATGAACGCACACATCAGGGTAAAATGTGTTGTGGCCGAACTCCGATGGCGACATTGATTGATGGTAAAAGAATCTGGAAGGAAAAAGTTGATAATCTCAACTTGAACTGACAGTAAAACCGTAACTGAAAAACGGGTAACTGTCAGATCAAGTCGGAACTTTTACACTTTATAGTTAATAAAAAAGCCTGGATGTTGTTACCATCCAGGCTTCGCAAACAATGATGTTTAGGACTTGTTAGACCTGGTTTTTACTTTAAACTCACCAGTTTTTTCCAGCATTTGTGCGAATTCAGTAGGTGTAGTCAAAGCGTTTGGTTTGGGAATTTTACTGTTTCCGCCAAACAAAGTGTCTACCACTGAATACCCTGTGGAAACACAATTCTCTAACTTTGGCTCAGGAATGTTATGGTGATCATCTTCGGCTACCGATACTTCAGCAAAGTGATCGCCAACCGTAGGATCAAAACCTAGGTTTTTCCTGTGTGCCATTGTTGATTTTCTCGCTATTGAAGGAGAGTGATGCAGAAAACTAGCCATGAACCTTGAAAAGCCATTCTCTCCCATAAATGAATACAGTACTTCCTTTTTCTCTATCTTTTTTTCAAGCTCTTTTTGATGATTAACAACACGTCTATATTCTTCCGGAGATAACTGTTTTTTAAAAATATAGTCTGCTTGTTTTTTATCTTCTTTGGGATCAGTAGCATTTGCGCCGGGGACAGGTATGGAAAAAATATTAAGCATACCCAGGGTGCTAGGCTCAAAGCTGGTCACCGTTTTTTCTTTCCCATGCTTAGATACAGCAGACACGTGACCACAGATTCCTTCGCTAGGATTGGTTCCTTTCACTAAAACTTTCAACACCGGCCCTTTATCAGGCTTTTGGATCTCATTTGGGTTTCTAGTATTTGACATTTTAGTCCTCGTTTTATGCTAGTAAGTCAAAATTTTATGACCATCATTATATTCCAGGCGTCTTAACAAGATCTTAACTGGATAGGAAATTAGAGAGTGCTGACAAAGAAGAGAATGGTTAGCGGTGGGAGATTTACAATTTTATTCGCTTTATTAAAACATTATTAAATTCCAGAAAAATCTTAATGGAACGTTAAGATAATCAGCATTGAATCGAGGATGATTACAGCGTAACTTAAGCAATTCCTGCTTCCAGACTATGAATGGGCATCATGGTGCTCCACTGTCTGCACCCTGGACATTGCCAGTGGAGAGTTTTACCTGAAAAGCCACAGGAGGTGCACTGATAGTCCGGCTTGTTTGCAAGGATTTTTTTCATAAGCTTTTGCACAATATGCAAATCTTCTTTCGCCTGTCCCTGCACGCCTGAAATATAGAGATTAATAAATAGATTTAACCCGCCTAAAGAAGGATAACGGCGCACATAGTCCGCTACAAATTGGGCAGCCACCTTGTCGCCTTTCCATTTGCGAATACGCTCGGCAAGAATCAACACAACCGGTGTGCGGGGATATTCTTCTACCAAATTCTTAAGGTAAGTCACGAGCTCGTCTTCCTGTCCCAGCCTCTCGTAGCAGGATGCCAATAAATCGATAGCTTCTGATAAATAATGCGGGTTCTGATCCTTTATCCGTTTTAGATTGCGTAACGCCGATTTAAAATCGCCCTGTTCCATATCAATTTTGGCTTTAAGCAAACTGGCTCGCACACAGGATGAATCGACTGCAGAAGCTTCTTCCAGATGCCGCGCCGCCACTTCATAGTCACCTTTATTAAATGAAGCTTCAGCCAGTTCACAATAATAGTGCGCGATAACAGGCTGCATATTTTGACGTGTCACTGATTCGTATCGTGTCGCGATTTGGACTGCATTTTCCCAATCCTTTTCCTGCTGGTAGATGTCAATCAATGTGCGCAGCGCTTGCGCTGAATGGGACTTCGCATTTACCAACTCAAGAAAAATTCGCTCCGCACGATCAAGCATGCCGGCGCTTAAATAATCCTGGCCCAACTCAAACAGGGATTGTTCGCGGTAAATTCTTTCCAGTTGCGGACGTGCAATGAGGTTTTGATGAATGCGGATAGCACGATCCACTTCGCCGCGACGGCGAAATAATTTTCCGACAGCAAGATGCGTCTCGACTGTATCGCTATCTACTTCAAGCATTTTAATGAATATGTCCACAGCCTTATCGGTTTCTTCATTGAGCAAAAAATTCAAGCCAATGAGATAATCACGTGGCAAATTTACTTTTCGTGGCGATTCTTCCCTCGGACGCGCTCGATAACCGAGCAGCCAGGCTGCACCTACGCAAATAAAAAAAAGTAGTATCCATACAATTTTCATCAAACTTTATCCTGTAAAGGGATAGCGCGTAAATTTTCAATTTCTTTTTCTGCTAAATTTAATCGCTGTCGCAAACGATAATTAGACATTTTGGCCTTGATCAGCAGCCAAAACCCAACAATCATGCCAATCAAACAGCCAAAGGCAAAAACTAGAACCAATAATAAGGAAAGAGGAAGTGAGCTCTGGTCAAAATAATAATTAATAGTAACAGACTCTGAATTTAAAGCAGCAAAGGTGATGCCAAAGATAATGATAATGAGTAAAAAAAAGTAACTGATGATGCGCACAATAGGGCTCCTAATCTGTACTTCCAACCGTATGCATGGGCACAAGACATGGAGAAATAGAGCATCAATCGCCGTCTGATGGGCGTATCGGTGCGCTCCTTGCCCGCCCTGCAAATTATTAAAAAACTTAACTCAGGAAACTTAAATTCTGAGCATGAACTACCCGCGATATCTCGCGCAAGTTGTCATTCCTGCATAGTACAGGAATGACATGCCGCGTCCATTTTTGAATAGTAAGTTTTAGCTGGCACTCGCTATTCAATTACCTCTAACCCACCCATATAGGGTTGTAATGCAGGCGGAATATGAATTCTACCCAACTCATCCTGATAGTTTTCCACTACTGCGATAAGCGTGCGACCAATGGCTAAACCCGACCCATTCAGGGTATGGACCAAGTCAATCTTACCTGATTCATCCCGCCAGCGCGCTTTCATGCGTCTTGCCTGGAAGCTTTCTGTATTACTACAGGATGAAATTTCCCGATAACGGTTCTGCCCTGGCAGCCATACTTCCAAATCGTACGTTTTAGCTGCACTAAAACCGATGTCCGCTGTGCAGAGTGCGACAACGCGATAAGGCAGTTCAAGGCGTTGTAAAACGGTTTCTGCATGCCGGGTTAATTCTTCCAGCGCTTCATAGGAAAATGCAGGCTGCACAATTTGCACCAATTCCACTTTTTCAAACTGGTGTTGACGCAGCATGCCGCGAATATCCTTACCATATGACCCTGCTTCACTGCGAAAACAGGAACTATAACAAGCATATTTAATGGGTAACTGATCTGCGTTGACAATCGAATCACGCACTGTGTTGGTGACGGGAATTTCCGACGTGGAAATTAGATATCGCTCGCCTTCGCCATTGACTGCAAATAAATCCTCCTTGAACTTGGGCAATTGTCCCGTCCCAAACAGACAGTCTGCATTCACAATGTAAGGTACCAGAATTTCCTGATAACCATGCTCGTTAATATGCAGATCCAGCATGAATTGGATAAGTGCACGCTGCAACCGGGCCATTGGCCCACGTAATACTACAAAACGCGAGCCTGAGAGCGCAGCCGCCGTTTCAAAATCAATCCAGCCCTGATTGGCGCCCAATTCAACATGATCTTTTGGTTTAAACGAAAACTGTCTGGGTTCGCCCCAAACACGAACGACTTCATTATCGTCTTCGCTCTTGCCGAATGGAACGGATGCATGCGGAATGTTAGGCAGCCCAGCAAGAAAATCATCGAGTTCCGTTTGTGTCTGTGCAAACTTGGCTTCAAGCGATTTGATTGCCTCACTTACATCCTTAAGTTTTGCCAATACTTCATCGACATTTTTCCCTGCTGCTTTCGCCATGCCCACTTCTTTGGAGCGTACATTGCGTTCGTTTTGCATTTCCTGCAGCTTGACTTGTAAATGTTTACGTTGTTCTTCCAGTGTATTGAACTTGGTTGTATCAACAACAAAGCCGCGCTTTTTTAACTGCGCGGCTACTTCGTTGATATCATTACGAACGAGTTTAGGATCCAGCATAAATCAGCTTGCCACCTTTGCCAAAACTTGAGCTGCCATTTTGCCGATTTCAGCAGGTGAGCGAACCGTATGCACACCAGCAGCTTCGAGCGCCTTGAATTTTTCCGCAGCCGTTCCTTTACCGCCTGCAATGATAGCACCCGCATGACCCATGCGTTTGCCGGGCGGTGCAGTAACACCAGCGATGTAGGCTACCACAGGCTTCGAAACATGAGACTTGATAAATTCTGCAGCTTCTTCTTCAGCGCTGCCGCCAATCTCACCCACCATCACAATGATTTCAGTCTGCGGATCTTTCTCAAACATGGCGAGCACATCGATAAAATTGGTGCCCGGGATAGGATCACCGCCAATGCCGACACAAGTGCTCTGGCCTAAATCAAGATGCGAAGTCTGATGAACAGCTTCATAGGTTAATGTACCAGAACGTGAAACAATACCTACCTTGCCGGGCTTGTGAATATAGCCTGGCATGATGCCAATCTTGCATTCGCCCGGTGTAATGACGCCTGGACAATTAGGACCGATCAGGCGCACACCTGGATGCTGGTCAAGACAAGCTTTCACTTCCAGCATATCGAGTACAGGAATACCTTCCGTAATACAGACAATCAACTTAATACCCGCATCAACGGCTTCCAAAATGGAGTCCTTGCAGAATGGCGCGGGTACATAAATCACAGAAGCGTCTGCTTTGGTTTCTTCATAAGCTTCTTTAACTGTATTAAAAACAGGTAAACCCAGATGGGTTTGACCACCCTTTTCCGGTGTCACGCCGCCTACCATCTTGGTGCCGTACGCGATAGCCTGTTCAGAATGAAATGTACCTTGTTTGCCGGTGAACCCCTGACAAATTACTTTTGTTTGTTTGTTAACTAGAATACTCATTGCGTTTATACCTTTACGTTAGCTGCTGCATTAACAACTTTTTTTGCAGCATCCGTGAAGCTCTCTGCAGCAATAATATTAAGTCCCTTGGTTTTACTTGTATCGCTCAGCATTTTCGCGCCCAATTCCGCATTGTTGCCTTCCAGCCGTACGACCACAGGCAGAGAAGTACCCACTTCAGAAACAGCGCCGATAATGCCTTCTGCAATTAAATCGCAGCGAACGATACCGCCAAAAATATTGATCAGAATGGCTTTGACTTTTTTATCCGACAAAATAATCTTGAAGGCTTCAGCAACACGCTCTTTAGTCGCGCCACCGCCTACATCCAGAAAGTTGGCCGGATTGCCACCATGCAGCTTGATCATGTCCATCGTCGCCATGGCAAGGCCTGCGCCATTGACCATGCAACCGATATCACCGTCGAGGGCAATATAATTAAGCTCCCAATCACGGGCACGATTCTCGCGCTCATCTTCCTGTGAAGGATCACGCATGGTGCGGAGCTTGGGTTGACGATAAAGTGCATTGTCATCAATATTGATTTTGGCATCGAGACACAACAGATTACCTTGCTTGGTAATGACAAGTGGATTGATTTCAAGCAGGCTGAAATCACATTCTTTAAACATTTTGCCTAATCCCATGACAAGATGGACAAATTGTTTAATCTGTTCGCCTTTTAAACCCAATCCAAACGCTAACTGACGCCCCTGATAAGGCATAATGCCCACCGTCGGATCCACTGTGACTGTCAGGATTTTTTCCGGGGTTTTTTCTGCCACTTTTTCAATTTCCACACCACCTTCCGTTGATGCCATGAAAACAATTCGCTGCGTTGAACGATCGATCACGGCACCCAGATAAAGTTCCTGTGCAATGTCACAGGGTTCTTCGATAAGCACCTGATTAACCGGCTGGCCTTCCGCTGTCGTTTGATAGGTCACCAGATTCGTGCCTAAGAGCGAGCGCGCGACATCAGCAAGTTCATCTTTGGTTGAAACCAGTTTCACACCGCCAGCCTTGCCTCTGCCGCCAGCATGAACCTGCGCCTTCACGACCCAGCGTGGTGTCGCCATTTTATTTGCAATATGAATAGCTTCTTCTACATTTGCAGCAACCTCGCCGCGGGAAACAGGTAATCCATAGTCTGCCAATAATTGTTTGGCTTGGTATTCATGGAGATTCATTGATGGTTATACCTCTAGAATTAAGCGTGATGGATCTTCAAGTAGTTCTTTAATGGTTACAAGAAATGTTACGGATTCTTTACCATCAATTAAGCGATGATCATAAGAAAGAGCAACATACATCATCGGCCGAATGACAATCTGGCCGTTTTCAACCACAGGACGTTCCTGAATTTTATGCATTCCTAAAATTGCACACTGTGGAGAATTCAAAATCGGTGTTGCCATCAGTGAGCCAAACACGCCACCATTGGTGATCGTGAAAGTTCCACCCTGCATTTCTTCTAGCGTTAATTTGCCAGATCGTGCCTTTTCAGCTGATTCGGCAATTTTCGCTTCGATTTCAGCCATGCTCATCTGATCCGCATCGCGAAGCACTGGCACAATCAAACCGCGTTCCGTTGAAACGGCAACACCAATATCATAAAAGCCGTGATAGACAATATCATTGCCGTCAATAGAAGCATTCACAACTGGAAAACGTCTCAATGCTTCCACACAGGCTTTCACAAAGAAAGACATAAAACCTAAACGGACTTTATGCGTTTTTTCAAATTTTTCTTTATAGCGATTACGAAGCTCCATCACGTGCTGCATGTTAATCTCATTGAATGTAGTCAACATGGCTGTGTTCTGGGTAACTTCCAGCAAACGTTCAGCAATACGTGTACGGATGCGCGTCATGGGAACCCGCTTTTCCGGACGTGCACCAGTGGGTATGCGCTCTTCCAAACCCAATGTTTGGCTGCTGATAGCCGACATCACATTTTCTTTGGTGATTCGACCACCCTTACCTGTGCCTTCGACGCGAGAAACATCCACATCATGCTCCGCTGCAGCACGACGGGCGGACGGCCCTGCCGGAGGCATTTTTTGAGGTGCTGAAGACGCATAAGCCTCCGCTTTTTTAGGAGCGGCTTCTTTCTTTTCCTCTTTTACTTCCTTCGGTTCGGCACGGGCAGAAGCGCCTTCCTCAATAATCGCGAGGATTTCCTGCGCCTGGACTGTGCTACCAGTCTGCTTGACAATTTTCTTTATTACACCATCAACTGGCGCAGGAACTTCAAGCATTACTTTATCTGTTTCCAGGTCGACAATATTTTCATCACGCGAAACGCTGTCGCCTTCTTTTTTATGCCAGGTAGAAACCGTTGCATCCGAAATGGATTCAGGTAACTGTGGAACTTTAATTTCAATGGACATCGTTGTTTCCTTATTTCGTTAATGCCTGAGTAACTATTTCTTTTTGTTCTTTCTCATGTACAGAATGATAACCTACGGCGGGTGATGCAGAAGAAGCTCTTCCCACATAACGCAATGTCTGGTCTTTTCCTAACACATCAGTAAGACTGGGTTCCATGGTAATCCACGCGCCTTGGTTTTGGGGTTCTTCCTGGCACCATATAACATCTTTCACATGATGATAAGGTTTTAAGACTTTCCTGCATACTTCTTCAGGGAAGGGGTATAACTGCTCAACACGCAAGATGGCCACATTATTGAGTTTCTTTTCGCGTCTTTGCTCAAGTAATTCGTAATATATTTTACCCGAACAGAAAATGACACGATCGACCTTTTTCGCATCAATTTTATCAATTTCAGGCATCACCAGCTGGAATTCGCCTTCGGCTAATTCACGAATGTCTGACGTCGCAAGCGGATTGCGTAACAGGCTCTTGGGCGTCATGACAATCAGCGGCTTGCGATAAGGCCGCAGCATTTGCCGGCGCAGCAGGTGGAAAATTTGTGCTGGTGTTGAGGGAACACACACTTGCATGTTTTCCTGCGCGCAAAGTTGTAAATACCGTTCAAGGCGCGCAGATGAGTGTTCAGGACCCTGGCCTTCATAGCCATGCGGCAGGAAGAGGACTAGCCCACACAAACGGCCCCACTTCTGTTCGCCCGAGCTAATAAATTGATCAATCACTACTTGCGCACCATTTGCAAAATCACCAAACTGCGCTTCCCAGATAACTAAAAAGTTAGGCTCTGCCGTGGCATAACCATATTCAAATGCCATCACCGCTTCTTCAGACAATAGTGAATCGACGAGATTGATATGCGCCTGTTTTTCAGAAATATGGCCTAGTGGTATATAAATTTCACCTGTTTTTTGATCATGCAGGATAGCATGACGATGCGCGAACGTGCCGCGGGCTGCATCCTGCCCGCATAGACGAATGGGGTAGCCTTCATCCAGTAGCGTAGCGTATGCCATCGTTTCAGCATAGCCCCAGTAAACCGGCATTTCACCCTGCGTCATTTTCTTTTGCGCATCCAGTCCTTTTTTAACCTGGGTCTGTACAGTGAACCCTTCAGGCAATTTTTCCAGTTTGCTGCCAATCTCCTGTAACCGTTTGAGCGGCACAGCGGTTTTCGTTTTTTCATCCCAATGCGTGCCTGCGAACGGTTCCCAGTTCACTGCATATTCATATACTGATTTGTCTTCTGCCATCTCAACAACGGTTTTGCCTTGATCCAGCGCACTACGATAAGCTTCCGCTATTTTTTTCTCTGCATTTTCCTCAATGAGCCCTTCTTCTCTCAGTTTTTTGGCATAGGAAAGATAAGGTACTTCCATCGCTTTGATGGTTTTATACATGATGGGTTGTGTTGCAGAAGGTTCATCCGCTTCATTGTGACCATGACGGCGATAGCATACGAGGTCAATCACGACATCGCGTTTGAAAGTATGTCTGTAATCAATCGCAAACAAGGCTGCAAAATAGACAGCTTCGGGATCGTTTGCATTCACATGTAAAATAGGGGCCTCGACCATTTTTGCAATATCGGTGCAATAAATAGTGGAGCGCGCATCTTTTGGATTGCTGATCGTAAATCCAACCTGGTTATTGACAACAATATGAATAGAACCACCCACTGTAAACCAGCGTGCCTGCGACATATTAAAGGTTTCCATCACAACGCCCTGGCCCGCAAAAGCGGCATCGCCATGGATCTGAATGGGCACCACGCGACGCTGGTCTGTATCACGACGGCGGCGCTGTCTGGCTCGCACAGAGCCTTGCACCACTGGAGAAACGATTTCCAGATGGGAAGGATTAAAGGCCAGTGCAATATGCATCGGGCCATATTTCGTTTTGACATCCGAGGAAGCGCCCAAATGGTACTTCACATCGCCTGAGTGAGTCGTTGAGATGCCCTTGCCTTCAAAAGCGGCAAAAATATCGTTCGGCGCCTTGCCGACCACATTCACAAGCACATTCAGCCGACCACGATGTGCCATGCCCAGAATAATTTCTTTTAGACCGTGCTGTGCGCTGCGATTCACGATGGCATCAAGCAAAGGAATTAAACTGTCGCCACCTTCCAGTGAAAATCGCTTTTGACCAACGTATTTGAAACCCAGGTATTTTTCCAGTCCATCCGCGACTACCAGCCTATCGAGAATACGCAGTTTTTCTTCCTGTGTGGGAACAAAACTCGCCCAGCCCCGCTCAATGCGCTCACGTATCCACTCCACTTCATCTGAACGGTTAATGTGCATGTATTCGAATCCGATCGATCCGCAATACACCTTACGCAAGCCTTGATAAATTTCATTCAAAGTGGCTGTTGCTTTATTCAGGCTCGTAAACGAACCGACATTGAATGTTTTTTTCAGGTCCTGATCGGAAAAATCATAATAGCCCAGCTCCAGGATGGGATTATAAACACCGCTATAAAGCCCAAGTGGATCAATGTTGGCCTGCAAATGTCCCAGACGCCGGAACGCTGCGATCAGTTCAATGACGCGTTCCTGCTGCTGCATTTGATAGGATTCGATAGCCGGCGCTGCCGCGACGCCAGCACGCTGTCGAGCAAGGCGAAGAAATTCATCCCGCACAGCCGAATGGGAAATATCCGGCGCGGAACGCGACATATGTTTCAACAAATTATCGAAATAATGACGCCACTCCGGCGCTACTTCATGGGGATTGGTCAAATAAGTTTCGTAAAGACCTTCTAAATAACTTTCGTTTCCTGCAGCAAGATAGGAATCTTGCCAGAGTTCCTGCATGGTTTTAGATTGAGTTGACATTTTAACACTACTCGTATCAATAAGTTATATTGTTTAGTTAAACCGATTCTTTGAGTATTTCATCTTTAATATGGTTAATAGCTTCTAATGGATTAAGATCCTTAGGACAGACATCAACACAATTCATGATGCCGCGGCAACGATACAAGCTGAAGGGATCGGTCAAATCAGCCAACCGTTCCTCTTTGTGCGTATCACGGCTGTCTGCGATGAAGCGATAAGCCTGGAGCAAGGCAGCCGGTCCCATATATTTATCAGGATTCCACCAGAAAGACGGACAGGATGTGCTGCAACAGGCACAGAGAATACATTCATAAAGTCCATCTAATTTGGCACGCTCTTCGGGTGACTGCAAACGCTCGGTAGCAGGTGCGGGTTCATCATTTTGCAGATAAGGTTTCGCTTTCCCGTACTGATCATAAAACTGGGTCATATCCACAACCAAGTCCCGGATCACGGGCAGTCCAGGCAGTGGACGAATCACAATCGGCTCGTTTAGTGAGCTTAAATGTGTTGTACAAGCCAGGCGATTCTTGCCGTTAATATTCATACCATCCGAGCCGCAAACACCCTCACGGCAGGAGCGCCGCAATGTCAGCGACTCATCTACCTTATTTTTAATGGTCAGCAGGGCATCGAGTACCATAACGCAATTATGCTCTTTGATATCAATATCAAAGTCCTGCATATAAGGTTTCTCATCTGTTTCTGGATTATAGCGGTAGATGGAAAAACGCATAGTTAAGCTCCCATTCGTTCGTTAATGCTTTTCTTCTCTGTTAACCAGCTTGATCGGTTCCATTCCTTCAGGCTTCATATTCACAGCACGGAATGCAACGCGGCCATCTTCAAAATAGAGTGAATGTTTAAGCCAGTTTTTATCGTCGCGATCCGGATAATCGTAACGCGCGTGCGCGCCGCGGCTTTCTTTACGCGTGTCTGCGCAATGTGCGGTGGCTATCGCAGTCGCCATAAGATTATCCAGTTCAAGCGCTTCAATGCGAGCGGTATTAAAACATTCGCTCTTGTCTTTGATGGAAGCATAATTCAACCTGTCCTTGAGTTCTTCCAGCTTGATAAAACCTTCTTTCATGTGTTCTTCCGTACGGAACACGCCAAAATCATCCTGCATCACCTTTTGCAATGCCGAGCGTATTTCATCCACACTTTCGCCTTTCTGATTGCCATTCCAACGATACAGACGAGCCAGTGCCTGTTCAATTTCGCTATCGCTCGCATCTTTAAACTCGAGCCCCTGATCAATGCTCTCCTTGACGTGCTTGCCTGCTGCGCGGCCGAAAATAACCAGATCCAGCAATGAGTTTGCACCCAGTCGGTTAGCGCCATGGACCGATACGCAGGCACATTCACCCGCTGCGTATAATCCTTCAATGATTTGATCCTCGCCTTTTGCATTTTGGGTAATCACTTGCGCGTGATAATTGGTAGGTATGCCGCCCATGGAATAATGACAGGTAGGGACAACCGGAATAGGTTCTTTAACCGGATCAACGCCTGCAAAGGTGATAGCTAACTCCCGTATGCCTGGCAAGCGCTCGCTTATTAATTTTTCACCCAGATGATCTGCTTTCAATAGTACAAAATCGCCCTTGGGACCTGCTCCACGGCCTTCGCGAATTTCAATGGCCGATGAGCGGGAAACAATGTCACGGCAGGACAAATCTTTCATGTGAGGCGCATAGCGTTCCATGTACCGCTCGCCATTTTTATTAATGAGATATCCGCCTTCCCCGCGCACGCTTTCACTGATCAAAGAGCCGGAGCCGTAAATGCCGGTAGGATGAAATTGCCAGAATTCCATATCCTGCAGCGGATAGCCCGCTCTTAACACCATACCAAAGCCATCGCCAGTATTGATGTGGGCATTAGTCGTTGACTGATAGATTCGGCCAGCACCGCCTGTTGCCAGAATAGTGGCGCGCGCATGAATGAACACCACCTCCCCGGTTTCAATACTGAGCGCTGTTACCCCTGCAATGCCGGATGACGTTTTAACAAGATCAATGGCAAACCATTCATTAAAAAATCGTGCTTTTGCCTGCACATTCTTTTGATATAAGGTGTGCAACATGGCGTGGCCGGTGCGGTCTGCCGCTGCCGCCGTGCGGTGCGCCTGTTCTTTGCCGTATTCCCGCGTAGCGCCGCCGAATGCGCGCTGATAAATTTTGCCGTTTTCCAGACGCGAAAAAGGCAAGCCCATATGCTCAAGCTCATAAATGGATTGTGGTGCATTTTTGCACATGTACTCAATTGCATCCTGATCACCTAAAAAGTCAGAGCCGACTACAGTGTCATACATATGCCAGCGCCAGTCATCAGGCTCGATATTACCCAGTGCTGCGTTAATGCCGCCCTGTGCAGAAACCGTATGTGAACGGGTAGGGAAAACTTTGGATATGACCGCGACGTTCAAGCCGGACTGGGAAAGTTCGATAGCTGCCCGCAAACCAGCGCCGCCTCCGCCTACAATAACCGCATCAAATGTGTGTGTGGCCACTTTCATTGATTAAACACTCCATAAAATCAAAATGCCCCAGATAAAACAGGCAGCTAACAAGAGAAGAACAAGTGCATGCAAAATAGTACGCAAGGGAAATGAATGAACATAATCAGTAAAAATGGTCCACATGCCTACCCACGCGTGAAACAGGATGCTCACCAGAAACAGTATCGTCGCTACTTTCATCCATGTGTGTGAAAACAAGGTATGCCATTCAGCAAAAGACAAGCCCGGATTGCATAAAAGATAAGCAACCAAGCCGATTGAATAAATTGCCATCAGAATCGCGGAAGCACGCTGAATTGCCCAGTCCCGCAGGCCCTGATGATTAACGCCGAGTACTGATTTTACCATAACCAAATTCCTGCCAAGATAACGAGTAAGAGAGAAAGAAGAAAAGTGATCATGCCCGACAATCTCCCGCCCTGGAGAGATGTCCCAACATGCACGTCCATCAACAGGTGACGAAGGCCAGCGACCAGATGGTAGCAGAAAGGAATAAGCAATAACCAGATGATCAATTTCACATAAAAGGCGCTCAGCCATTCCTGAATGCTTTCAAATCCGGGCTGCGTCAGTGAGTAAGACAATGCCCACAACACAAAGGGTATGAGCAAAAAAAGAGCAAAGCCAGAAATGCGGTGCAGGATGGAAATAATAGCAGGTATAGGAAACTTGATCGTAAACAGATTTAAGTTTTTTGGTCTCGATTTGTACACGTTTATATTTTCCTTTTGCAAAAGAGTACACTTCAAACGCATAAAGATTATATATTGAGATCACTGTAAATCAAAATAAATGCACCGAATTTTTATAATCCCCTCGTTTTTGCACACGCTTCTCGTCTGTTACAAAGAAATTATGCACAGAAGAACGTGTTACCCCATTTATCTTATGGTACGATTCGCCGCAATTATGTTTAAATAACAGACGTAACTGACTGAAAAAAGATTGCATGGAGACCATCTATATGGCGGATAGAAAGGCAAAACTAATCATAGATGACAAAACGATCGAGCTGGATATTCTTTCAGGCACATTGGGGCCTGATGT
Source organism: Aquicella lusitana (assembly GCF_902459475.1). NCBI lineage: Bacteria > Pseudomonadati > Pseudomonadota > Gammaproteobacteria > Legionellales > Coxiellaceae > Aquicella > Aquicella lusitana. The sequence goes on from NZ_LR699114.1 coordinate 1,247,265, forward strand.
GGTCGATGTGAGCTCACTTTTTAAATATGGTTATTTCACTTATGATTCTGGTTTTAACTCTACAGCCGCCTGCGAATCCAAGATTACTTATATAGATGGTGACAAAGGCATTCTCCTCTATCGGGGTTATCCCATCGAACAGCTTGCAAGCCATTCCAACTTTCTTGAAGTGTGCTATCTGCTATTAAATGGGGAACTACCTGATAAACCAGAATATGATGATTTCTGCAAACAAATTACCCATCACACGATGGTACATGAACAAATTCGCAATTTCTTTAATGGTTTCAGACGGGATGCGCACCCCATGGCCATCATGGTGGGTGTCGTGGGCGCCTTGTCCGCGTTCTACCATGACACGCTGGACATCAAAAACCCGGAACATCGCACCATTTCAGCACTCAGGCTTATTGCAAAAATGCCGACCATTGCGGCCATGTGCTATAAATACTCTATCGGCCAACCTTTTATGCCACCGCAAAACCGGCTTTCCTATGCCGAAAATTTCCTGCACATGATGTTTGGCACGCCATGTGAAGATACCAAGCCTAATCCGACCCTGGCACGCGCGCTTGATCGTATATTTACTTTGCATGCAGATCATGAACAAAACGCTTCTACTTCGACGGTCAGGTTAGCCGGCTCGACGGGGGCTAATCCTTTTGCCTGTATTTCCGCCGGCATCGGCGCGCTCTGGGGTCCTGCTCATGGCGGTGCCAATGAGGCCGTGCTTAACATGTTGCACGAAATTGGCGACGTATCCCGCATTACCAAATATATTGCGCGGGCCAAGGACCCCAATGATTCCTTCCGCCTGATGGGCTTTGGCCATCGCGTTTATAAAAATTATGATCCTCGTGCAAAAGTCATGCGTGAAACCTGCCACGAAGTGCTGGAAGCGGTTGGCGCGCACAATGATCCCGTATTCAAGCTGGCTATGGAATTGGAAAAAATTGCCCTGCAGGACGATTATTTTGTTGAGAAAAAACTGTATCCAAATGTGGATTTTTATTCCGGCATCACTTTAAGTGCGATAGGCATCCCAACCAACATGTTTACCGTCATTTTTGCGCTAGCCCGTACAGTAGGCTGGGTTGCGCAATGGAATGAAATGATCAGTAATCCTTATCGCTTAGGCCGCCCACGACAGCTTTATACTGGCCCGAAGGAACGTGATTACGTGGAAATGGACAAGCGTTAACTCCTGTACCGAAATTTACCAAACTGTGTCATCCTCTGCGCAGGAATGACGGAGGAGCTAACGCGAGGGATGACACAGTTAAATCAACACCCTCTCTTTAGCGTCATGGCTGTAAGGTCACTTGTTTCATTGATGAAACAGCCCTGTCATTGCGAGCGTAGCGAAGCAATCCAGGTTTTTCGGCGCTGGTTGTCGGGAAATATTGTAATAACATCTCATAAACTGGGCTTTGGCTGTTTACAAAATGCTCGATAATGCTGTCATCCTGAGAGCGTTTTTTTGCTCGAAGGATCTCCCGATGTACAAAAGGAGATCCTTCGCTTCGCTCAGGATGACAGCATTGTGAAGTGTGTCCATTTTGTTTGTTGGCTCCGATACATTACTGATTTAAGCATAATCATTTTATGATTTTTTATTTTTTGCGTTTATATCGAAGAGAGTCTAGATTGCTTCGCTACGCTCGCAATGACTGGTTTTTCGGCGCTGGTTGTCGGGAAATATTGTAATAACATCTCATAAACTGGGCTTTGGCTGTTTACAAAATGCTCGATAATGCTGTCATCCTGAGAGCGTTTTTTTGCTCGAAGGATCTCCCGATGTACAAAAGGAGATCCTTCGCTTCGCTCAGGATGACAGCATTGTAAAGCGTGTCCATTTTGTTTGTTGGCTCCGATATACATTACTGATTTAAGCATAATCATTTTATGATTTTTTATTTTTTTGGGGTTAATATCGAAGAGAGTCTAGATTGCTTCGCTACGCTCGCAATGACAGGTTTTCGGCGCTGGTTGTCGGGAAGTATGTAGTGCTGAAAAGCTTTCCCTGAACAGGCTAGCAAATATCAAGCAAAAAGGTAACGCCCGCATCTAGAAATACATCATTTTTGCCGCCAACAATGGTATAAAAATCCCTGGCTTCAATGCGGAAGGCCACTGACTCGTTCGCAAAAAATTGCGCGCCTACGCCCGCGTTGATATTACCCTGGTTATCCGCATCAGTACCATTAGGATTAAGACCCAACGCTCCTACACCGGCAAGTACAAAGGGCTGCATTATTCTATAGGGCGAAAAATGATAAATAGCATCCAGTGCAAATAACGCGCCTTTCACCTGTTTGCCATTATCTTCCGGCCGATTAGAATCCGTGTTAAACACAGCGAACAAACCTTCCAATCCCCACTGGTCAGTAAAATTATACCCTAGCGCGGCAAAGGGGAAGCCCGTATTGTCTATGTGGCGCCTAGATGAAAAATAATAGTTCCCGGCACCGAGTGTAAATGTCGCGCTTCCTGCCCGATTGGCAGCATGGGCCATCGGCAGAGAAATCAAACAGAGAAGACCGGCAAAAGCCAGCACAGTGAAATCCAGTTTTTTCATTTGTTCTTTCCTTAATAAACTGTGCAAGAACCTATTACAAAATAAATGAGTCCAATTTTGCTATAGTGTTACAAGAAATGCTAGTGCAATGATGGAGCCAGATACAAGATTTTCAGCAACAGATTAAACAGATGGTTTTAATCGCGGTAACGCTTGATCCAGTTTTGCTTTTTCCAACACCTCGTCTGCGTAGGAAGGGTGTAAAAACGATCGATAGTCACCAATCACGTAGTAAGGCATTTTCTTTTCTACCATGTCTTGTGATTTACCATAAGGTCCCGCCGAAGGCAAAGCAGGCATCATCCATTTTGGCAGCAGTTCAGGATGTTCAATGGCCACGTAATCCAATACTCTATTGTAAACTTCAGCTACCTCAAGATAAGAATGATGTCCGGCTTGTAGAAAAAAGCCCATAATGCAATTCGCAAGTATCTGCGCCTTGTCAAAATCAAAACCCTTACCCGTTATTAATGCGCTGACATCAAGCAGCGTAATCATAGGGCGCGCTGTTGACCCTGAAACACTCGCAATTAAAGGCAACGTAGTATGCTGGTTTAGCGGATCCATTTTCGCCAATTTTTCAATAGCAGTTTGATAGCGCGCCGCATATTCGGACAGTGGCTGCCTTGCATGCGGCAACAGAGGAATGCCATAGAATTGCATTTTTTTCAGCCTGGGAAGAAGTTTGTTTTTCTCCGTTTCTGCAAGCGCCTTTTTTAGGTCGTCACACTGGTCACTTAATGTTTTTATTATTTTTTCATCAGCAGGCGGCTCATTTTCTTTTCCTGCAAGCGCCAGGTTCTCTTCAGCCCGCGTCAATTCAAGCTTAAGTTTATCATAGCTTTTCTTCGCCTCATCATATTGCTGAACAATCAGTTCAATGCGTTTTTGCATGCTAAGTCCGGCAAAGACAGCCTTGCCCGCGATACGCCCGCCAGATTGAATACCCATATTTTCTGCTACGATGTCTTTATCTTGCTGAGTGCCAATGCCATATGAAATAGCCAATTGCGGTTTTTCGCCGAGCTCTGTTCTGCGCAGCCGCACATCATATTCCTCGCGCGAGGGATTCAACATAGTGAAAATCTTTTTGAATTCCGAGCCATGTAAATCATCGGGAAAATATTCGGCATAACAGTTTCCTAAATCCACGATAAGCTTGAGAACTTTCACAATATCATCCACTGTTTCGATCCGCTGGACCGCCAAGAGTCTATTATTAATTTCCCCGAGCAGTATTTTTATATTTTCGATGGAACACGTGATATCGCTCGCTTTTGCAAACTGGTCCGCCAGAATAGCGCCGTATTGTTTTTCTTCCGCTGAATGGCGTTCAGCCAGGCTTTGGACCGACTGTTTCATATAAACAGGCAGCGCGTCAAAATTGTTTATTTTACTAACAGCTATTTCAATCGGCTTCATGACGCTTTGTTGAAAGACGACACATAACTCGCTCAATACTTTTTTAATCCGAGGATCGTCTGCTGCCTGCCTCAACATGGCTTCTGAAAGACGGTTTTCTATTTCAATATAACCGGACAAGGACATTTTTTTACCCTCTTTTTTTAAATTATACCGCAGCCACGACTGCCTGGCCTGCTTCACATCCTTGGCGTATAGACTAAATTAGGTTTAGAATTCAATGGGCTGCTGTATAGCTGCCTTGAAAAGAAAGGGGTCCATCAGAATTGGAGTCGATGGGAGTCGAACCCACGACCTTCGCATTGCGAACGCGACGCTCTCCCAACTGAGCTACGACCCCAAAGCATGACAGATCGAAACGCGCAAATAATATTATGTATTTTTAAGAAATGCCAGCTCGGCTTCGGTAGAATCGCGACCAAGCACCTTATTCCGCTGGGGGAAGCGGCCGAATTCTTTTATCACGCGAAAATGAGCATAGGCATAAGCAAGGAATAATTGATAAATCTGGGTCGTTTCCGTCATGGAAAGTGTTACCAGGTCCTGATAGAGGCGAATGGATTTTTCCTGGCTTTCCGAGCTTTCCGCGTGAACCAACGGCATATAAAAAAAGACGCGCTCAATGAGCGTCAGGGAGTGGTCCATTTTCTCATGCAATCCTTCTATACATAATTTTTGCGCCTCGGCATCATAGGCAAAGGCTTGAGGCGAATGGCGATAAATATAGCGGGGAAACTGATCTAACAGGATAATAAGCGCGAGACGTCCGCGCGGTGTTTTGGCCCAGTCGTTTAATTTTCCAGAGATCGCCGCATCAAATTCCTTACCAAATAATTCCAGCAGCTGTTGTCTTACCACTTCACTGTCGCCAAACCATAAGTTCGTGCGGTCACTGGTCGGCAAATCGGCAGAACCCAGAGTGCCGAACCAGAAATTCAATAATTCATGAATTTTATCCGTCATCACCGCCCCTACTATTTTTATGTCATTTCTGCATACAGAATAACATATTTCACGCTGGCCAATCCTCATTATTAACTTCACGATTAGCTAATAATGCATTGATAGAACATCATTATTTAATAAAAATTCGTGTACCGACCGGTATCGCCTCAAAAAGTTCGATAATATTTTCATTACGCATGCGTATACATCCTCTTGAGCCTGGTATGCCCATAGGCACCTCATCTGGCGTGCCATGGATGTAAATATAACGCCGCATGGTATCGACTGAACCCAGACGATTTTTACCCACTTCCAGACCGCTCAACCAAAAAATACGCGTCAGAATCCAGTCACGGTTGGGAAACTGCGCTCGCAAAGCGGGCACATACATTTCACCTGTAGGCCGCCGGCCGACGAAAACCGCATTAGCTGGGCTATTTGCGCCAATCTTTGCTCGAATGACGTGCCATCCGCGCGGTGTTTGTTCACTGCCCCATTGCTCTCCAGGGCCATTTTTGGCTGTTGAAATGGAGTAAGTTTTAATTTTCTTTCCATTCTCCAAAACATGCAGTGTTTGCGATGCTATCTCTACTTCAAGTGTCTTCATCATTTTGTCTTACTTTTTAGCCTTAACCAGTATTTCCAGAAAACGAATGATCAGTTTTTCAGTGATCTGGTCCCTGTCACGCTCAGGATCAAATTCCACTATTTCCATCGCAGCGAGTTTAGGATCAGCCACGAGAGAAGACAAGCTAGACAGCAGGTCTCCCCCATGAATCCCATCAGGCTCGGGCACGCCCACGCCCGGTGCTTCCTTGGGATCAATACTATCCAGATCCAGGCTAAGCCCATAAGCCACTGTTTGGCTTCTTATTCTATCCGCCGCTTCCTGTATGACTATGCTCAATCCCCGCTCTTTGATTTCCTCCATCAGATAGACACGGACGTTCAGCCGCTTTAATAATTCCGCTTCTCCACGCTCAAAACTGCGCACGCCGATAAGACAAATATTTTCCGGTTTCAGTTTAGGGCCATAATGCAAAATAGAGGTCAATGTTGGATAACCGTAACCCATCAGGCTTGCAAGCGGCATGCCATGGAGGCGGCCAGACTCCGACGTTTCTGGCGTATGACTGTCCATATGCGCATCGATCCAGATCAACCCGATATCCCCTTCCTGGTGGACCGCGTCATACACGCCGCTCCATGTACCAATAGCGCAGGTATGGTCTCCGCCTATTACCACCAAGAACTGCTTTTGGCTGACCAGCACTGATACTTTTTTCGCAAGCGCTTCACAGAGCTGCTGGACTATTTCATCTATGCGCAATACCGAAGTGCTAAGAACGGCTGGATGAATCATTGCTTCCCATTGGATTGCCATGCCTGCATTTGTTAAAGCGGATAAAAAAGAAGATTGCTGAATTACCAATGGACCTTCGCCACAATGCGGATTTGCGCCCGCGGCACCTGAAGCATAACCAATGAGATGCAATTTATCGCCTGCCATGCCGAGCCTCAATGAATTCAGAAAGCCGTTCATTTAACACTATTAGGATTAACGTCCAGCGTCAACCATCACGAGCATGAAAAAATGATCGGTTCTCAGGGGCTGAACGGTACAACAGATGACAAATGCGTATTGTATTGCATTTTCTTTTCCATCCCCGCCAGCTTTTTCATCCGCTCCGCATCGCTACGCACCTTGGCATTGTACTCCAAAAAAGATACGTGTTGAAAAAAGCTGGCAAAATCCTGCGTCTTGCCCAGTTTTTTTAAAGCTTCGCGCATTTGGGCATAGACGCATTTTCCGGCATTAAAAAACTTTGTCTTGAGCGAGCATAAAAGATCATATTCCTTTACCAACTTGTCAATCATCGTACTGAATGCGTGACGCTCTCTTTCCAGGACCCCATTGAATGGCATAGAAATGCCATCATACTCATCGCTGAATTTCACTGCTTTAAGTTGCTCAGGTGAAAAATAAGCATGCAAATCGTTACAAGCCATGTTTTTTAATAAAAATACCTTATCGATTTGCTCGTTTCTCTTTATCAACAAATCCGGATTCGCAATAATATAATCGGTACGACAAATTCCCTGCTTATGCTGTTCCATCCGTTCATCGCTCCCCAGGGCATCCAGCCGGTTTGGATTGTATTCTGTTGACCATTTAATACCGCAAGCAAGGAATAATTCATTCATTAAAAAATAAGCAGTGCGGCAGTTGACATCATGGAAAAGGTGAAGTATTTCCAGCTCATGAGCAAGACAGTCAATAATTTTCATTCTTGTTTCAAGTTGCCCTGCACGCACAATTTCCTTGTTATAACTATCGACCGCTTCTAAAGCCCATTGCTTTGCAAGCCCCGCTTCCGGCGGGAACAAGTGAAGCGATCCCTCTTCTTTTATTTTGCTGTAAATTTCATTAGCGAGCGATTCAATATCATCATCAGAATATTGACTGATATCCACGCCACCTGTTCCGTCATCGCCGGCGCGCGCATAAGCGCGATTACGTGCATAAGTGATTTCAAAATCCAATTCAAATCGGGTGGGCGAATGCAACGTTTTACTGCTCATATCTTGCAGGTAATAACGAAGATTCCCCCAAAAATATTCGCCTTTAGCTACGCGTAGATAGGGTGCAAAATCGTCGAGAAACTGATTAACCGCTTTTTCTATGTCCTGTTTTGTTATCGTCACCTCATCCTTTAACGAATGATAAACGTCATCAATCGCAGCGGCTTTCATTAACTCTAGCTCACGAAAAATATCAGCGCGTTTTAGAGCATCATTTGATTGAGGTATGGGTAATTTCTTTTTGGCGATCAACCCATCAAACAGCCAGTTAACCATCCCCGCACAGGCTAACGATATAATCGGAATTCTCTTATAGGATCCAATCATGAACCCTTGCGGATTCTTGTCCTTCCGTATACGGATGAGCAATTCCTTGATGCCCGCCACCGTTGCTGTATCAGGATAAATAGGGAAGGCATTGTAATGCTGGCGAATTACACCACTTCTTTTTTCGGATGACGATTTGAACAGCGCCGTGCTTAACGTCTTCTGCAATTCGATAACATCTTCCAGCTCGATTAAGGGTTTTTTACTATTCGAGGCGCTAACATAATTGTAAACATGGGTCGCCGCGGCAAGAAATAAATCCGCCACACACCCCGGTTCCCTTGCATTATAATGGCGCCAATTTTCCAAAATAAATAACTTATGATCGATCATTAATAAAAAACGTAATGACGGATGAACCTGACTCAGATAGAGCAACGGAGGCTGATTAAGTGCGAATGAAGTAGTATCAGAATGATAACAGATAGATTGTAAATGTTCTTTCTCATATTTTGCATCATCCAATATGCTCAAGGGAAATTGAAATCCATCGATATACAAAGCTTTAAGAAACAGCTTTAATCTCTCCTCTTTTTCTTCGTTTGTTTTTGCAGAAATGATCGGATCAAGCAAATCTACCAGGCTGGAAGGGAGCGCTTTGAATGCATCACTGTCTAATTCGAATTCAGCAATGCCAACATAGCGTATTTTATCTTTAAGCGGGTATTTTCTAGTCTCCTGTGCGTCACTAAGGGATGGGTAAGCGTCAAAGTATTTCCCCTTGATCGAATTCTTGATTGCATTCGCAATCCAATCATAACGGTTTTTCTCAGTGAGAATACGGCTTAACATATTTACTGGAACATAGAAACGCTCTTTATTCCTTGCCCGCATGTGTGTGTCGCCCCGCTTTTTTTATCTCAATTGCCCACGCCTATATGCCCATGTTAATCTTCGCAAAAATATCCTCCATCATCAATAAGGATTCCTGACCATGCACCAGCAGCAAAACATTGGCTTTATCAATCAACTTTGGGATGACAGTATTATCCCTGCATTAATGGAATATATAAAGATTCCTAATAAATCCCCGCAGTTTGACCGCGACTGGCGTACGCATGGCTATATGGATCAGGCGGTCACACTCATATCAGACTGGTGCAGGCAACAGGTGGTGAAGGGGATGACGTTGGATGTCGTGCAGCTCGATGATCGAACACCCGTGATCTTTATTGATATTCCAGGCAACAACACTGATACCATTCTTCTTTATGGCCATCTTGATAAACAGCCCGAAATGTCAGGCTGGGACCCGGACCTTCATCCGTGGAAACCCGTCCTGCGCGGCGACAAACTTTATGGACGCGGATCTGCTGATGATGGTTATGCCGCATTTGCTTCGCTCACTGCCATCAAATCCTTACAGGAACAACAACTTCCTCATGCGCGTTGTATTATTTTAATTGAAGCCTGTGAAGAAAGCGGCAGCTTTGACCTTCCCTTTTATATTGATGCGCTAAAAGATCGCATTGGTAATCCCAGCCTCGTTATTTGTCTTGATTCAGGATGCGGGAATTACAACCAGCTCTGGACCACAACCTCCTTACGCGGACTAGTCACCGCCATATTAAAAATTGATGTATTAAAACAAGGGGTACACTCCGGATCCGGCAGCGGCATCGTTCCATCGTGTTTTCAAGTTCTGCGCCAGCTGCTTACCCGCCTCGAAGACGAAATGACAGGTGATGTGGTTTTAAAAGATTTGTATGTGGATATTCCGCAACAGCGACTTCAGCAGGCAGAACAGGCCGCGAATGTATTGGGTTCTTCTATTTTTAATGACTTGCCCTTTGCTGACAGTGTACAACCCCGCACTCATACACTGACGGATCTTATTCTGAATCGCACCTGGAAACCGGCACTCTCCGTCATCGGCTGTAATGGCATGCCAACAATAGAAAACGCAGGCAATGTGACCTTGCCCTCTCTGACCGTCAAGCTTTCCATGCGATTGCCGCCTACCTGCGATCCCCAAAAAGCCGCGTTGGCCATCAAAACCACCCTGGAAAAAGATCCGCCCTACCAGGCCGTGATCAGCTGCGAAATACCAGAAATGGCACCAGGCTGGAACGCACCTGCTGAAGCCCCCTGGCTTATCCAAGCTGCCAACCAAGCGTCACTCAATTACTTTGGCAAACCCTCTGTCTATATGGGTGAAGGCGGTTCTATTCCCTTCATGGGCATGCTCGGAAAAAAATTCCCGCAGGCGCAATTTCTCATTACCGGATTATTGGGACCCGGCTCGAACGCGCATGGGCCAAATGAATTTTTACATATTCCTACAGGCAAAAAATTGACTGCCTGTGTTGCTCACGTGATTGCCGAACATTATAAAAATAGCAAGAACGCGTAAGTATCCGGGTCATGCCAGTTCAAGCTGGCATGACTTTTTAACTTTTGCTAAATACAGGCGCCCGATAAGATTGATTCACCAACCATACGCCTAATATCGCGCACACTCCCCCAACAATGGACAGGCCTACCGGGATTTCGTGCAGCCAGACCCAGCCCAAAAGTGTGGCCACAAATGGCGTAAAATAAAGAAAGCTGACAGCGCGTGAAGCAGGAATAGCCGACAGCGCATAGCTCCAGGCAATATAGCCTACTGCCGCTGGAAATACGCCAAGATAGGCAACGGTCAGCGTTGTTTTAAAGGAAGCATTTAAAAGATCGTGTCGAAGCGCAGGCACATAAATCGCCAAAAACAAGGTGCCGCCCCAGATAACATAGGTCGTTGTCTCCACGGCATGATACTTTTTAAGAAAGGGCTTTTGCAGCACGGAATACATACTGCCTGCAAATGTCGCAATTAAAATATAAAAAATACTGCTATCCCATTTAATGCCGCCCTTCTCCCCCATGGTAATCAAGGCAACGCCAACAATACTGACAGTAAATCCGATAATGCTCGACAAATTTAATCGCTCACCCAGAAAAATAATCGCAAACACGGCCGTAATGACAGGTGCCTGACTGATGATAAAACTCGCCATGCCTGATGAAATTGAAAGCTCCCCATAATTCAAAGTGAGATTATAGAGACCAATACCCACTGCTCCCACCAACAGCAGCGCGCACTTGTCGCGAAACTGTATTTTGCTGCGTTGTGGCAGGCCATAGTAAAAAATGCCCATGCAAATAGAAGCAATCATATAGCGCAGTAAGGCAAGGCCTTCCGGTGAATAACCCTGCAGACCTGCGCGGATACCGACAAAAGCAGACGCCCATAAAAAAATCGCCACAGCGAGTGCGATTTTGGTTTTAAACGACATGTTTGTTACCCATTCTAAAGGAATGGGTTATTCTGATAAAAGATGAGAAATTTTTCCACTTCTTCCGCTGGTAATGGCTTAGAAAAATAAAATCCCTGGGCTTCCTTGCAGTCCTGGGAGATCAGCATTTCCAGTTGCCGGAGAGATTCTACGCCTTCTGCCAACACCTCCAGGTTCAAGGTAGTGGCAAGTGCGATAATGGCACGCACAATTGCAGCATCATCACTATTTGCGTTGATATTCTGTATATACGTTCTGTCAATTTTTATGCGATCAATCGGTATTTTTTTCAAATAGCTGATACTCGAATACCCCGTCCCGAAATCGTCCAGCGCTATTTGCACACCGAGTTTTTTCAGGCGATGAATTGTATGAATAATTTTTTCATCATCATCGTGAATAATAATATTTTCAGTGAGTTCAAGTTCAAGGTATTGCGGTTTTAGCTGGAATTTCTGCAGCGTCTGCATGACAAACTCAACAAATTCATTTTGCTGAAATTGTTTGCCGGATACATTCACGGCAACCCGTATAAATGGCAAGCCCTTTTTTTGCCACGCTTTATTTTGCTTGCACGCCGTCTTCACTACCCATTCACCGATACGCACGATCAGACCACTTTCTTCCGCCACAGAAATAAAATCTGCCGGCAATAAAATACCTCTTTCGGGATGTTGCCAGCGAATCAGCGCTTCAACGCCATCAAATTTTGCAGTGGTTAAATTAAATTGCGGCTGATAATACAAAACAAACTCCTGGCTTTTAATGGCCCGAAGCAATTCTTTTTTTAATTTCTCTTTGCCGCTATCCATTCCTTATCCCTAAAATTTTCATTAATTCATGCAGTTGTATTTAGTATAGATGAAAAACCTGTATATGATTTTTGCTTATTAAACAGAGGATTAGGTGAGAGATACATGGGCTTTATTCAAGGCAGGAATGACACAGATAAGTGAGCAACTCTGATTTTCTTTGAGAAACAGCAAGGATAGACTTGAAAAAATAAACCCGGCCTAATGCCGGGTTTATTGAATCAATAACGGCAGACCATTAATAATCATCATCGCCAGTTGCTGTATCGGGTGTTCCCTCATCGCTGCCAGAACTGCTTCCGTTTGCGCTCATGTCATTTTGAGATGAACCCTGGTTTTGCATCGCGCTGTCCGAAGGAGCAGATTGTAGAGATCCCACATTGGTATCGCTGGAATCATCTGCCATTGCAGGCGCGACGTAGGCGACAGATGCGGCCAACAATCCAGACATCGCTAGCATCGCAAATGACTTCATTTTCATGTTGCTCTCCTGTTAAGAAATTGATATTTCACGCCCTAATTTAATACTAAATCACCGTTTTTTCTATTGTTTTTTAATAAAGCTCCCTTACCTAACCTATTCAGTCCGCCCGTGCTTAAGCCTTCATTCCTTGTCATATTGATTGCTTACTTACCTTAAACCCCTGTCGTTTGGATTGACTTTAATCAAGCTAATTTGTTATAAAGACTTTCTTTAAGGTAATGGAAAGTGAACATTTTTACAGATTATTAATCCTATATTGTTCACAAAACGAGCTGTTCGATATTCAACTTATCACTACTAAATTTAATATCTGCTCTGACAGCCCGGACCAGGAAGTTAATATGGAATGAGGCTAGCGTAAACAGTCTGCATACTGCTAAACAAAATTATTAATGTTAACTGAGTTAAAGGAAACCTCGCATGATGGCAAAAAACCGCGCTATGACGTTTTCCTTTTTGAAATCCGCTTACCCGTGGTTGATCGTTTGTTGTGGCATGTTATTTTATTGCTACAATTATTTTCTCCGCGTCTCTCCAAGCGTCATGCAAAACGAACTCTCCCAGGCTTTTCATATGAAAGCCGTGCAATTTGGAACACTTGCAGCATTTTATTACTATGCTTATACGCCCATGCAAGTACCCGCCGGCATGATTTACGACAAATTTGGAGTGCGTTTTGTTTTATGTTTGGCATCATTAATGGCCGTAGCCGGGCTAGCTGTATTTATTAGCGCTGACAGCTATTTTGTTGCAGGATGCGGGCGATTCATGATTGGACTTGGCTGCGCATTTGCCTACATAGGAACCTTAAAACTGGCGTCTATCTGGTTGCCACCTAACCGCTTTGCAACAGTTGCAGGACTGACCACTGCCATCGGCATGACTTCTGGCGCGCTGGCGCAAACCTATCTGACGCATGTAGTCGAAGCAATTGGCTATCAGCATGCGCTGCGCGGTGCACTTGTTGCAGGTGTAATATTAAGCCTCATTGTGCTTTTTCTAGTAAGAAACCGGCCTAAATCTGAAAATGCAATTGCCGAAATGCAAGCGCCGCTCGACATAAAGCAGTTATTCAGCGCCTTGCGCATCATTTTTACCAATCCACAAATGTGGTTAATCGGATTAATCGGCTGTTTACTTTACTTACCCTCCTCTGTTTTTCTTGATCTCTGGGGCATTCCCTATCTTGAAGCCGTTTATCAATTGACTCCTGAACAAGCTGTCACTATCTCCAGTTATACTTTTTATGGCTGGATTATTTCCGGCCCGATCATTGGTGCTTTTTCAGATAAAATCAAACGCCGAAAAATGCCTTTAACAGCCACCGGCTTTTTCGCAGCATTGCTGCTTTGTGTTGTATTTTATATACCGGGCCTCAATGTTTCGGGACTCTACATGATTTTCTTTATTATTGGTTTCTGTTGCGGCGCACACCCACTTTGCTTTGCACTAGGTAAAGAAAGTAATCCCATTCAAATATCTGGAACATCCGTTGCCGTCACAAACATGCTCATCATGGCAGGTGGAGCAATCTTTCAGCCTGTCGTAGGCGAACTGCTGGATTTACACACATCCAGCCCTGTGGGCGTCAACGGCCTGCCCGTTTACACGGCCAGCGATTATACTTTCGCTCTTAGCGTTATACCGCTGGGTGTTGCGTTAGGTATTTTTCTTTCCCTATTTGTCAAAGAAACTTACTGCGAATCACAAGCCAAAGAATCTGATGAGCAAATCTTTATAAACAAACCCCTCTCTGATCTGGAAGCGGAAGCAGAGGCAGCTAAATAAATTTTCATTTCTCGCCGTCGTCCCGCTGACAAGCAGCGGGACGACGGTGCGGACAGTAATGTGCGCTACGCTCAGGATGACGGCCCTTTCTGTAGCGCCTTTGGCAAGAGGCTATCCAATGCAGATTCGCTCGAATTTCTGCGCAATTTGGACCTAAAAAAAACAATCCCATCCTGGCTTGCCGGTTTTTTTTGAAACTCAACAACAGATTGAATGATTTTTTGCTTTGTCATCGCTTGAGCGTCAAAGCTAGAAAAACTTTGGCTTCTAAAAAAACGCTGTTGATGCAATAACGGATCCTGTTTTAGATGGTGCACAATCGGGAGGGCAGTTTCACATTCATCGAGATTTAGATCATCAAAATTATCCAACGCCATCACGTTATCTTCACTTTTCGCTTCATGCTTCGGCGCATACTGCGACTTCCACTCGGGAATAAATTTTCTAATATAAGTCGATTTGTCTTCGTTGCCTACATAGACAATAGCAGAACATTCATCTTGCTCTTTTGGCTTTTCGCCTATCCTGACCTGAATCTCATGAAAGTGAGCGGCATTACCGTGGTGATGAAAAGACAACAGATATTGATGGTTAAAAGGACCGCAGAGAATATTATCATGCTGTTTACCATAAAATATCCGCTGATACTGAAATGAATATCCAAGCAGTTGCAATTCCTCCAATATGGATGCCATTTTGTCAGGATACAGGCTTAAACGGGTTACGCCGGATAAGTAATTCAACAAAGGACCGAAATCGGCTTGCGGATCATGCATCGTGATTTGACAACTCGCTAAATCAATTTCCATTAAAACAATATGACGTTTTTGAACCCATTTTTGTATCCAGGTTGGCAAGGCAACATTCACCGGCAATTCCAGAACCCCCCTGCATTGTCGCACAGGCACAAGAAGAACCGCATCGCTAGTCTGGTTCGGCTTTAAAAACATCTGCAAAAATTGCTTCAGTAAATCGCCTATAAAAGGCAACTCCATCTGATTGCCCAAGGTGCCTGAATCTTTAGAGGGAGGAAAAGTGATTATTTTTTTATGACGATGCGGCTGTTCAATCACATAATAAGTAATCGAGCTGCCGCTGGAACTTGCGCTCTTTTGCATTTCCAACGTCATTTCAGTAACGAGCGACCCTTTGGCTTTTTCATTCCGTGCCAATTGAGCAATAAGATCGCGAATGTCTGAAGGAGCAAAACGAAACCGTGTCCCCAATGTTCTGGTATCACTCACAGGCTATCCCTAGTGTTTATGTCTATCGCTGCTTAAAATTGTGAACGATTTAACTTCAAATCCATTCCCGCTCTCGTAAAAAAGCCTCGTAGAGACTTGCTTCACTCGAACCTGGTTCGGGTTGATAATCATAATGCCAGGCAACGAGTGGCGGCAAGGACATCAGAATAGACTCGGTGCGGCCGCCCGATTGCAGACCAAACAGCGTACCGCGATCATATAATAAGTTAAATTCCACATAGCGTCCGCGGCGATAAACCTGAAAATCCCGCTCTTTCTGGCCAAAGTGATGATCTTTGCGTCTGGATAAAATGGGCTGATAGGCTTTTATAAAATGGTCACCAACACGCTGCATAAAAGCAAATGAGCGTTCAAAACCCCATTCATTGAGATCATCAAAAAAAATCCCGCCAATGCCCCGGGGTTCATTACGATGCTTGAGAAAAAAGTACTGGTCACACCATTTTTTAAATGCAGCATACACATCGGGGCCAAAAGGATCACACGCTGCTTTGGCTGTTTTATGCCAATGCACACAATCTTCAACAAAACCATAGTAAGGCGTCAGATCAAAGCCGCCACCGAACCACCAGACTGGAAGTTGACCTGGTTTCTCGACCAGAATAAAACGCACGTTCATATGGCAAGTTGGCACATAAGGATTGGATGGATGAATCACGACTGACACACCAATTGCCTGAAAAGTAGAATCAGCTAACTCAGGTCGCCTTGCAGTTGCCGCCTGCGGTAACTGTAATCCGTGCACATGCGAAAAATTCACCCCTGCTTTTTCAATAACCTCACCCGCCAGCACACGCGTTAAACCACCGCCGCCTTCCTTATGGGACCATTTGTCTTTCAGAAAGTTTTTACCATCTTCCTCTTCCAGAAAATGGCAAATGCGGTTTTGCAGATCTAGTAAATAGGATTTAACAAGCGGAATCACACTCGCAGATTCAACTTGTTCAAGTGTGTTAGAAGCCATCTTCAGTGCCATTTGTTTCTAATTCCAGCCATAAAGCATTAAAAACCGCGAAACTGCATGCAAATGCAGTACCTAAAATCCAAGCAAAATACCACATATTGTCATCTCCCAATATCTTAATCGCATCAACTTCCTTGCTGCCAAGCTTACAATAAGCCTTTAGTAAGCGGAATGATTTACATCATGTTCGATGGATTCCTTGTCCACTTTGCCACGCAGCGCATAGTACACCCAGGACGTATACAGCAAAATAATAGGCATAAAGATAACTACGGCAAATAACATCATTAACAGCGTCAGCCGGCTTGAAGAAGCGTCCCATACTAACAGGCTGGATGACACATGGGTGGATGAAGGCAGAATAAACGGAAACATGCTTACACCCACTGTCGCAATAATACCGATGATGCTGAGACTGCTGCATATAAATGCGAAACGGCTGCTTCCCCATCGGGCAGTTAACAAAGCGCCCAATGCACCGATGAACCCCAACAGAGGAGCGACCATTGCAAAAGGATACCGGGTGTAATTATCGAGCCAGGCACCCACTTTAGGTATCACTGCCTTATGGATGGGATTGGAATCGCCAAAAGGATCAATGCTACCTGACGTTTCATAACCATATAATCCATAGGCAACCCATATTCCGCCGATCGCAAACAAAATAATCAGCGCGAGGGCAGCAATACGCGACCAAAAAATAGCTCTGTCGCGAATTGCATTCTCCGTTTTAATGCCCAGATACAGGCCGCCATGCATCACGAGCATGGCGAGACTTGTTATTCCGCATAGCCAAGTGAAGGGATGAAAAAGATCGATGAACGTGCCTGAATACGTAATACGCAACTCTTCATCAAAATAAAAGGGCACGCCGCTTAACACATTTCCGACCAGAATACCGAAAATCAACGCAGGGCATAATCCGCCAGCAAACACGACCCAATCCCAGAAGCGCCGCCAAAATTGATTCGGTAACTTACTGCGATATTTAAAGCTGACCGGGCGAGAGATTCCCATGGTTAACAAGAGCAGCAATATTAGAAAATAAAACCCGGAAAAAGCAACTGCATACACAAAAGGCCACGCAGCGAACAACGCGCCTGCACCCAATATAATCCAGACTTGATTGCCTTCCCAGAAAGGCCCGATGGAATTTAAAACAATGCGCTTTTCTGTTTCATTTCGGGCCACTAGCGGCAAAAGTACGGCTGCACCAAAATCAAAACCGTCCGTCACCGCAAAGCCTGTTAGTAACACACCGATTAAGAGCCACCAAATCAAACGCAAGATTTCGATATCCAGCATATTATCGCTCCGCTTTTATCAGATTTTTTGCAGAAGGCTCGGTTTGTTTAGGATGTACGCTGAAATCTTCAGGCTTAAAGATATTCTCCGGGCCTAGACGTATATATTTCACCATCAAATACAGTTCCACCACCGCGAGTGCCGAATAAAACAAAATAAAGCCGGCTAGCGAAAGCCACACGTCACCCGCTGTCAAACTGGAAGCGCCCATAAAGGTAGGCAACAATCCATCCACGACCCATGGCTGTCGGCCATATTCAGCAACGACCCACCCCATTTCAGCGGCAAGCCAGGGAAGTGGCAAACTAAGCAAGGCAATCCATAAAAACCATTTATGGTTAGCAATACGGCGGCGTACAGCCAGATAAAATGCTACAGCAAAGAGCAGAATAAAATATAAACCGCATGCAACCATCACGCGAAAAGTCCAAAACAGGGTAAACACATCAGGGACTGTATACCAGGCAGCCTGTTCAATCTGCTCAGGTGTCGCGCGGATCACGTCATCGGTGAAACGTTTCAATAAAAAGCCATAACCAATATTTTGCTCGTTTGCAGCCAAGATATCTTCTGCCCGCCTGTCAGCCGGATCGATTCGCAGCGTATCCAGAGCATGGTAAGCAAGAATCCCACTCCGTATTCTGTCGCGCGCTTCCTCAACCAGATCAAAAATACCATACACCGGCTGGCTGATTGAGCGTGTCGCGATCAACCCCAAAAGGTAAGGAATCTTCAGGGTGTATTTTGTAATGCGTTCCTTTTGATCCGGTATACCCACGACAGTGAGCGGAGCGGGCGCAGGCTCTGTATCCCACATGCCTTCGATAGCAGCTACTTTCATTTTCTGGTTGAGACCAGCGAGATAACCACTTTCATCTCCAAGCACCACCACGCACAGGGCGGAAGCGAGTCCAAAAGCAGCCGCTATCGTCATTGAGCGCTTGGCGAGAGCCACATTGCGTCCGCGCAAGAGGAAATAAGCGCTGATCGAAAGCACGAACATCGCACCCGTCACATAACCTGCACTGATAGTGTGTACAAATTTGGCTTGGGCCACTTCGCTAAATATGACACTGTAAAAATCATACAGCTCCATGCGCATGGTTCTGAAATTAAAATGAGCGCCCACCGGATCTTGCATCCAGGCGTTCGCGATCAGAATCCACAGTGCAGAAAAACTCGCGCCGGCCGCCATCATCCAGGTCACGATCAAGTGTGCCCCTTTGGAAATGCGGTCCCAGCCAAAAAAGAAAATGCCAATGAAAGTCGCTTCCAGAAAAAAAGCCATCAGGCCTTCGATTGCAAGTGGGGCGCCAAACACATCACCAACGTAATGCGAATAGTAGGCCCAGTTCGTTCCAAATTGAAATTCAAGCGTCACGCCTGTCGCCACACCCATCGCGACATTGATACCGAAAAGGAGGCCCCAGTATTGTGTCATCGTGCGCCAGATAGGACGATTGGTCATGAAATAAACGGTTTCCATGATACCAAGCATGGTGGATAAGCCGAGCGTCAAAGGAACAAACAAGAAGTGATAGAGGGCGGTCATGCCAAACTGAAAACGAGAAAGAAGTACCACATCGCTTGCAGGTAACATAGTTTTAATCCTTTTGAAGGATGTAACAAGAACCAAAAACATGTATATAATACGCGATAATTTATGACTATTCACTTATTAATGCAGAGCAGCCGTGTTTTTATTTTTGTTTGCGGACATGCTGCCTTAGTTGGGTATTGCTCTGCTCAATGATAGTAAAAGTTCAGCTTCTCTTGATCATAACTAGATAAATTGGAGACCATTCGTGACTGCCATTGATTCTTTCAAAACACAGCGTCAATTAACTGTAAACGGCACATCATATCATTATTTTAGCCTCCCGGCGCTGGAAGAGGCGGGTCTAAAAGGAATTTCCCGTCTGCCTTATTCCATGAAAATTCTTTTAGAAAATCTGCTGCGCCATGAAGATAACCTCACCGTTAAACAGGATGATATAGAAGCCCTGCGTGCCTGGCTGGATACCAAAAAATCCGATCGTGAAATCGCTTACCGCCCTGCCCGCGTCCTCATGCAGGATTTTACCGGCGTGCCAGCCGTGGTTGACTTGGGCGCTATGCGCGATGCCATCAAAAAAATGGGCGGCAATCCCGACCAGATTAATCCACTTTCCCCTGTTGATCTGGTCATCGATCATTCCATTCAGGTCGATGCTTTTGGCACTAAAAATGCCATTGATATAAATGCGCGGATGGAAATGGAAAGAAACAGCGAACGGTATTCTTTTTTACGCTGGGGCCAGACTGCCTTTGATAACTTTCGCGTCGTTCCGCCTGATACCGGCATTTGTCATCAGGTCAATCTCGAATTTTTAGCCAAAACCGTCTGGCATGATGAGAAAGATGGGCACAAAGTCGCTTATCCCGATACGCTGGTCGGCACTGACAGCCATACCACTATGGTCAACGGCCTCGGTGTACTCGGTTGGGGTGTAGGCGGCATTGAAGCCGAAGCCGCCATGCTGGGCCAGCCTATTTCCATGCTTATCCCGGAAGTCATCGGTGTCAGATTGACTGGTAGGTTGCGTGACGGGGTCACCGCTACTGATCTCGTATTGACGCTAACACAAATGCTGCGTCAGAAAGGCGTTGTCGGCAAGTTCGTTGAATATTTTGGCACAGGATTAGCAGATCTGCCCGTTGCAGATCGCGCCACCATTGCGAACATGGCACCCGAATACGGCGCAACGTGCGGCTTTTTCCCTATCGATCAAGCCACGCTCGATTATCTGCGGCTGACTGGAAGGGATGAACAAACCATCGCGCTGGCTGAAGCGTATGCCAAAGCGCAAGGGTTATGGTATGGAAAAGACAGTGCAGAACCCCAGTTTACGGATGTGCTGGATCTGGATCTCGCCAGTGTAGAACCGAGCCTTGCTGGACCCAAGCGGCCGCAAGACCGCGTGGAATTATCGCAATTAAAACAAGCCTTCGAAAAACTGCTGATGGATGCCAATCGCGCAGGGGAAAAAGACAAGACATTCAAAACCGATGACAACCTGGACTTGCAGCATGGGAACGTTGTCATTGCTGCCATCACCAGCTGCACTAATACATCCAATCCAAGCGTACTCATGGCGGCAGGACTGGTAGCCAAAAAAGCTGTAGAGAAAGGCCTGAATCGCAAGCCTTGGGTCAAAACCTCCCTTGCACCGGGATCGCAAGTGGTTACACGCTATCTGGAAGTCTCCGGTCTGCAACCGTACCTCAATCGGCTTGGCTTTGACCTGGTTGGTTATGGCTGCACGACTTGCATTGGCAATTCAGGGCCACTGCCCGACCCCATTGCAAAAACCGTTTCTGAGCAGGATTTGCTGGTTTCCGCTGTACTCTCTGGCAATCGGAACTTTGAAGGGCGCATTCATCCGCAAGTTAAAGCAAACTGGCTCGCATCGCCGCCACTGGTGGTTATCTTTGCCTTGGCTGGAACCACTTCCATTGACCTAACAAAGGAACCCATCGGCCATGATAAGCAGGGGCAGCCGGTTTATCTCAAGGATATCTGGCCATCTAATGCAGAAGTGGCTGAAGAAGTGGCAAAGGTCAGCAGTAAAATGTTTAGTGAACAATACGCGGATGTGTTCGCGGGCAACCAGGACTGGCAATCCATGGCCGTGCCAGCGGGTGAAACCTATACCTGGCAAAGCGAATCGACTTATATCCAGCATCCGCCTTTTTTCATGGACATGAGCAAAGAACCTCGTCCCATACAGTCTATTGAAGGTGCACGCCTGCTGGCCTTATTGGGTGACAGCATTACCACAGACCATATTTCACCAGCCGGTTCCATTAAAGCAGACAGTCCGGCTGGCAAATACCTGCAGTCCAAAGGCGTCCAGGTCAAAGACTTTAATTCCTACGGCGCACGCCGCGGTAACCATGAAGTCATGATGCGCGGCACGTTTGCGAATATCCGCATTCGCAATGAAATGGTGCCGGGTATTGAAGGCGGTATGACAAAGCATTATCCCAGCCAGGAAGTCATGTCCATTTATGACGCTGCCATGCGCTACAAGCGGGAACAGGTTCCTCTGGTGATTGTTGCCGGAAAAGAATACGGCACGGGTTCATCACGTGACTGGGCAGCCAAAGGGCCAAAATTACAAGGCGTGTGCGCTGTTATCGCTGAGAGTTTTGAACGAATTCACCGTTCAAACCTCATTGGCATGGGCATTTTACCTCTGCAGTTCCAGGGCGAGATGACACGCAAGACACTTAAATTAAACGGTACAGAAATCATCAGCATTGTCGGCATCGATGGTACGATGAAGCCCAACGCTGAAATTAAAGCCATTATTCAACGCGAAGACGGAAGCAAAACGGAGATTGCACTCTTGAGCCGCATTGATACGCAAAATGAGATTGAATACTACCGCCACGGCGGCATTTTGCAGTATGTGTTGCGGAACATGTTGAAAAACTCGCAATAAGCATTTCACAACGAAAAGCGGCAGAGTGATGATTAGTTTTCACTCTGCCCGCTCTCTCAATCAAGGGATATTTATTTAAAGAAACCCAAAAATCGATCCCATGCAGACCGGAAAAATCCTTTATCTTCCCAGCCACGTTTTTCACCTTCAGACCATCCTGGCGGCACTTTGTCTTTTTTAGCCAAGCCGGGCGGTTGGCCTTTGTTTTTCAGGCCTGGAGGAGCATCGGTTGGAAGAAGAGGATCTCTTGAGATCACTTTTTCGCGCTTACTTTTATTACTTTTTACGGGCATTTTATCTTTCTTTTGCACTACGACTATTTTCTTGCTATTTTTCTTTTGCCCTACAACTACTTGTTTATTTTCTTTCTTTTGCACCACAACTACTTTCTTGGTGTGAGCTTTATCTTTATCTGCTGGGGGTTTTGCTACGACAATTGGTGATATAAATAAGGATAAGACTACCAAGGCAATAAGCTTTTTCATGGCCTTCTCCATTGCAAATAACTTCCTATTTCAATTGTAATACGATCCGAAACTTACTGCTATCTAGCCGACTTTTTTACAAAAAACATCCAACCATAGAATTCAATAACTTCTTGATTTCAAAATAAATAAGTTAAGAGCGAATCCTTAATCCAGAGTCGCATTTAAATTTTCCTTTCTTCAGTTTGTTTGACGAAATAAATCATGAAAGGTAAAATAATAAACAAATTATTAAAATTGTTTACTTAAAATCCCATTTAAGTAAGTTCTTCCATCTCTAAAAATAACTATGCTTTTATCTAACAAACGAGGCAAAAACCAATGTTCTTCAGAAAAAAAGAAAACTCAACCAGACTTCATATACCTGAGGATTCAATCACACCAGCAGATATTCATAAGTTCTTGATAAGATCAGCCATCATTGTTACGCCACATCTTTGGCGAAAATATGAAAGTGTCATACACCCTCTGATTCTGGAAGGCGAGCAGTCTTTTTCTCTTGAATCAATCTGGAAAAGTTTGAGTAAGACGAAGGAGGAAACGCTTTTCGACAACTTTGTCAATCAAGTTTGTAAACTCAAAGCAAAATTTGATTCTGAAAATGCTAGAAATAATTTATCCCTCACTGCTGCAGAACAATATCGCGATGAAGCGGTTGCACTGGCTCGATCATTTTGCGACAGAGCGGAAAAACAAGGAATTAGCAGTCAAATCTTTCCCCAACTCGAAACGATTGCGGGAAATATCGCTTTAAGAAACGTAGTCAACACTTATTCTGAGACTAAACAATTCAGAAAGGGCTACGGCACAATACAGCATATATAAAATTCCACTTTTCAGTCAGTATAAACCGGAAAATGTCGTCATGTCCGTCCAGGGGCCATGACGACATGTTTCTATACATCGGCAGCCTAGATATTCTTTTTGAATTGCTTTTCTCGCCCTAAATGAAGTTGTTGATCCCGCTCACTTGAATTGGATGGAGATTGAATAAAACCAAGCGTCAGGATTTTATTTTTTAATGCCTTTGCAATGACCCTTTTTGCATATATTTTCTTTTCCTTAAGCGTTTCAGCCTCGCTTTTACCAAGTTTTTGTTTAAGCTCTTCAATTTCCGTTTGCGCTCGAATGTTTTCATCCATCAGCTCATGAGCGATTTTTTCCAGCTCGTTGAACTTTGTCTTAAGCCGCTTGATTTTACTTGCCTGATTCAGGGCATTCTGGGAGATTTCGGGGTCTTTTCGTTTGTTAGATTGGTCGTTAACGTCTGTTAAATTTAAAAATTGGTTAATATCAAACTCTGCTTCTTGTGGGGTCTCCGAATTATTTGTCAAATCAATACGTCCAGATTTCATCATCTCATCTCCTTCATTTTTTGCTTTTTTAAAAACTTGTCTTCAGTAAACTGTGCAAAGGCCAGAATAGAAAAAGCGGTGACCCGATTAATAGAATAGCAAGCCAAAATTGGGGTAAAAGCCAGCGCCAGCCCTGAGTCTGGGGCATAAAAACCCAGTTAATATTTTCTTTGGGATCCGTCAGCAAATAAGTCAGGATGATAACGACCCAGAATAATGCGGTTTGATAATAGAACGCACGTACATCGTATCCCCAGTAGATCAGACATACTATCCAAATCACTGGCATCACGATATGAAAAAGCGAAAGACCGCGCAAAAATGCCGAATAATGTGAGTCGAACATATAATCACTCACACCCAACCATTTGCTTCCCCTCAGTAGCTGGTAGCAAAAATCAATCACCCACATAACTTCAAACGGCAGGATACCAATAATAGCCATGCTAACTAGGAGCGGAGATTGAAACCAAAGCGCCAAGCAGGTCAGAAACAAACCGATGTCAGATAGCCACAGAAAATTTTGCGGCCCGTAGTGTTTCCAATAAACTGGAACCAACACGGCCACAAACAACGTCACCAATATTTTTGTTGTAAACAGCAGGCTGATGGGTTCCATGAGCGTCATCTTCCGCCCTGCTCTACCAATATCACTTCACATATTTCCATGTCGTACCGCTAGCACTGTCTTCGATAACAATGGACATTGCAGCTAATTCCTTGCGAATACGATCAGCTTCAGCCCAATTTTTTTCATGACGCGCCTGATTGCGCGCTGCGATGAGCGCTTCAATTTTAGTGCTGTCGACAGTTGCGCCAGATTTGAAAAAAACTTCCGGATCAGACGTCAGCACACCCAGCACATTGCCAAGATAGCGCAAGAGCGCGCCATGCGCAGCAGCGCTATCCTTATCCTTTTCGCGTAAACGCTGAATTTCATGCGCAAGCTCAAATAAGACAGATAACGCAACGGGTGTATTAAAATCATCATCCATTGCTTCAATAAATGCGGCTTCAAACGATGTGTTTGCCGCGCGTGCCGCATTCGGCAGAAAACGCAGCGCCGTATAGAATCGGGCCAGGGCTTGCCGCGATTGGTTTAATGTATCCGGCGTATACACGAGCGGGCTGCGATAATGGCTGGCCATCAACAGATAACGCAGAACTTCAGGTTCATGTTCACGCAGCACTTCGCGGATGGTAACGAAATTACCCAGTGATTTGGACATTTTTTCTTTTTCAATTTGTAAAAAGCCGCCGTGTATCCAGACATTGGCAAATTTTTTATGTGTAGCCGCCTGAGATTGCGCTATTTCATTTTCGTGATGGGGGAAGATAAGATCGCGCCCGCCGCCGTGTATATCGAAATGCTCGCCGAGTAGCTCCATTGACATAGCAGAACACTCAATATGCCAACCGGGCCGTCCAGGGCCCCAGGGAGAATCCCAAAAGGGCTCGTTGGGCTTGGCCAGTTTCCACAAAACAAAATCCAGTGGATCGCGCTTTACTTCCGTTACTTCCACGCGCGCACCGCTTTCAAGCTGCTCTATATTATGATGGGAAAGGCAACCGTAATCAGCAAAACTTCGCACGTCAAAATACACATCGCCGTTAGCGCCCACATAGGCGTGGCCGTTTGCAATAATTTTTTCGATGAGCGTAATCATTTGTGGAATATATTTTGTGGCACGCGGCTCATGATCCGGCTGCGCCAAACCGAGCGCGGCAAAATCTTCATGCATGGCTTGAATAAAACGTTTTGTAACCGTGTTCACGTCTTCTTTGGTTTCATTTGCCCGCTTGATAATCTTGTCATCTATATCAGTGATATTGCGGACGTAATTAACTTCATAACCGCGAAAACGCAAATAGCGGAGGACCACATCTGCGGAAACATAGGTACGCGCATGACCGATGTGACAATAATCATAAACAGTGACACCACAAACATACATGCCTACCTTGCCAGGTTGCAGGGGTTTGAATTTTTCTTTTTGGCGTGTCAATGTATTGTAAATTTTTAACATCTTATCACTCCGTTTGTTCTTGAGAGTGTTTGAATAACGCATGGCGACTTGTCGTGCACTCATTCATTTCCACTGGCATACTGGACTGCGCGCCCAAATCGGTGCTTCATCTTCTCCTTGCCCAAAATGCCGGCGATCTGCGCAAGTTCAGGGCCATAACTTTTGCCAGTCAATGCGACACGCAAAGGCATGAAAAGCTTTTTACCGCTTATCCCTAGTGTCTGTTTCATTTCTGCCAGCAATGGAGCAAGATCAATACCATATTTGTCAACGGCCTGCTCTGCTTCAACAAAAAACTGCTCGCCTGCGTCGCGCAATAGTTTTAATTCTTCCGGCCCCATCTCAACCTTTTCATGAAAAAATATTTTCGCCCACATTAGCGCATCATGAGGAAAAGCAATATTGGCCTTAATCGTTTCTGCAAATAGTGATTGCAAGTTTAAGGGTACCTGGCTTGCCACACTTTCACCCAGCCAATGCCATAGTGCAGCTACATCCAGCATTTGTACCGCCATCTTTTGCCAGTACATCAGCTGACTTTTATCAAATTTTGCCGGCGAGCGGCTTAATTTTTCCAGATAGAAATGGTTTGCCAATTCATCAAAATCAAGCAATGCCTGCGCATCGCAAGCGTGGCCTAAACGGGCCAGATAATTCATGACAGCGACAGGTAAAAAACCCTGTTCGCGCATTTCATGCAAGCTAAAACTGCCATGACGTTTAGAGAGTGGCGCGCCATCATCACCCACGATCAGGGACAAATGGCCGTAATGCGGTACCTTCAATCCAAGTATATTAAGTAGCAGAATCTGCCGGGGTGTATTTGCCAGATGATCTTCACCACGCAGCACATGAGAAACCTTCATCTCTGCGTCATCAATGGCATTGCAAAATAAAAAAGGCGCTGTGCCATCGGCGCGCCGCACGATAAAATCACCGATATCATCGCTTTTGAATTGCTGCTGCCCTTTTACCACATCTGTAAACTCAATCAGCGTATTAGCTGGCACGGCAAAGCGCCAGGCTGGCTTTTTACCGGCAGCCAAACGCGATGCCACTTCATCCGGCGATAAGCGCAGGCATGTGCCAGCATAACGTGGCGCCTGTCCCCTTGAGAGTTGAATTTTGCGCGCGAGATTGAGTTCCTGATCAGTACAAAAACAAGGATAAATCAGCTTTTTTTCTTCCAATATCCGGTAATATTTTTCATAAATAGGCTGACGCTGTGACTGCCAATAAGGGCCGTAATCACCGTCTTTGCCTGGGCCTTCTTGCCAATACACGCCCAGCCATTGCAGATCATTTTCCAGCGCTTCAACGAAGCGCTCCTCTGAACGAACCGCGTCTGTGTCTTCAATCCGAAGAATAAAAACACCTTCATTTTTTTTTGCGAATAAAGCGCTGAATAACGCCGCGCGTGCATTACCAAGGTGAATCATGCCTGTGGGGCTAGGTGAAAAGCGTGTTCTGATATTCATTTTCTGTCAACTCTACTTGCTCAATTTAATAATGGCAGTCCGTGTTATCGTGCGATGCGTGCGTCTTCTATTTGCTATGTGCGCTCGCTTCCAGCATTAATCGTTTCATTTCGCGGACCGCAGCTTCAAGCCCCATAAACAGGGATCGTGCAATAATACCATGGCCAATATTTAATTCATTCACTTGCGGTATGCGCGCAATCGCCTGTACATTCTGATAATTTAGACCATGTCCGGCATTGACAATCAATCCTGCCTCGTGCGCAAATTGCGCAGCCTTGATGATGCGGTGCAGTTCCTGTTTCTGCTCAAGCTCCGTTTTCGCGTCTGCGTAAGCGCCTGTGTGAATTTCAATGGCGGGTGCCTCACAGCGGAGCGAGGCTTCAATCTGTTTAATCTCGGGATCAATAAACAGGGACACTTCAATTCCCGCGTGCTTCAAACGTGCGGTGGCTTCTCGTATTTTGCTCTCTTGAGACAAGACATCAAGGCCGCCTTCGGTCGTCAATTCTTCACGTTTCTCAGGCACCAGGCAGCAATGCTCAGGTTTCAATTTTTCTGCATAGGCGATCATCGCCTCTGTAACTGCCATTTCGAGATTGAGGCGCGTTAAAAGTACCGATTGAATCAGCGCGACATCACGCTCCTGAATATGGCGACGATCTTCGCGCAGATGCACTGTAATGCCATCTGCCCCCCCATTTTCAGCTGCGTAGACGGCTTCAACCGGATCAGGGTAGCGCGTCCGCCTCGCCTGGCGCAATGTTGCAACATGATCAATATTAACGCCCAATAAAATCGGTGTATCCTTCATGTTTATCCTCTATTCATGACTTGCGTCGTCTGTGCATAGATATACTGGCAAACAGACCGTTTTCGTTATCATTAACCTGCTGGCAATTGTACATTAGCCGCTTGTCTGGAAGCTAAAATAATTTTTTATTCTTCTGCCTGCAACCATTTGAACTGGTTGCCGTTATACACTATAAACGTTATGCTGATGAGGTCTAGCACTGCTATTCAGACTTTAGAAACGGCAGGACAATGCGCATCGTAACTAACGGAATAAACTAGAATTTAGCAAAATGGAGGCTGCTATGTCGCGTTTTAATAAAGGACTATTTACTTTTCTTTGTAGTTTATTGTCGCTTGTTATTTACACTCATGCTGAAGCACAGACAACCACGCCCACAGCCACTACGCAGGTGGTGGTGGAAAAACCGGTTATTGTCACGGCTGTACCCGCGCCTAAAGAAGTCATCGCCACACCCGCCGGCTATATGAATTGCTTCACTGTCATGGCTGGTTGGTATAAAGATGTCTGGGTCGCTGAACACCGCGTTTGCCAGTATGCAGATTCCACCAGTGGTGTAGCCTGGATTGAGGGTTACTGGATGTGTAACAAATACGATCTTGGCGAAGGCAAGTGTACCAACTGGGAATGGAAGGCTCCACGCTGGGAAAAAACACTGGCTGTTTATTAATAAGCTATTGCTCTCTTCCAGAAAAGCCCGGTCATTATTACCGGGCTTTTTTTTGACTATGCCATATTAGCTAGAGGACTTTGGCCATTTTACAAAATGCTCGATAATGCTGTCATCCTGAGCAAAGCGAAGGATCTCCCGATATACAAAAGGAGATCTTTCGCTTCGCTCAGGATGACCGTTTTGTGAACGCTTTTCAAAAATGGCCAAAGTCCAGATAAATAAACACGTTGAAAATAGCCACACACATGCTATTTATCGCTCTCTTCCCCATTGAGCTGCAGGAAAAGTTTACGACTATGAATGGGGCGCGCACCCAGTAAGGGAGCCAAAATAAAGCGGGTTAGCCGTTTCGCATCCTGCAAGCAACTTTCATCTCGCCAATCTTCTCTGGCAATGGCCAACAGATTTTTTCCAGAAAAAATATGTGTCTTTGCCTGTGACGGATTGCCCAGCGTGCTGATAACAAAACCCTGTTCAGGCACAAAACGGTAATAGTGATCAGGCTGTAGAGCATGTTGAAGCTCAGTGTCTGATTTGGGAAACAATCCATAGCCCAGCTCTTCCAGTAGGGCTTTTTCGAATGAGCGCAAAACACCTTGTTCCAGTACGCTTGCCTGCAGCATCGCAACTGCTTTTTCATATGCCGTGTACAATACCGGATGGGCATCCCACTTCTGCAACAAACACATCAGTAGTTCATTCAGGTAAAAACCGGCAAACAAGCATTCCCCGCGTAGAGAAACCGCGGCGCCGTTTGGTTCAACTTGTGAGAGCGTCATCAACTCGCCATTCCCTGACCAGGAAACCAGTAAAGGAATAAAAGGCTGCAACAAGCCCTGCGTGGGTGAACGGGCCTTTCGCACACCCCGCGCCACGACAGTAAGGCGACCATGTTCAGACGTAAATAACTCTACTAGAAAACTGCTTTCTCGATACAAACGACGGTGAAGAACATAAGCGGGCTGAAGTAAAACACGCTTCATAGGCAAACGCCGATCTTATTCGTAGCCCAGACTGCGGAGTGCTTTCTCATTATCGGTCCAGTCTTCCTTTACTTTCACCCACAGGCGCAAAAACACTTTGCGGTCCAAATATTTTTCAATTTCACGGCGAGCCTGAATGCCTATTTTTTTCAGCTTGGCGCCTTTCTTGCCAATGATAATGACTTTTTGACCCTGACGTTCTACCCAGATCACCGCCCCGATTTCAACTAGCTTGTCGCTTTCCTCAAATTGCTCTATCTCGATCGTCGTCGCATACGGCAGCTCTTCTTCTGTGGCCTGGATTAATTTTTCACGGATCACTTCCGCAATATGAAAGCGCACGCCCTTGTCCGTGATTTGATCTTCAGGATAGAGCTGCGGGCCTTCCGGTAATAATTTAATAATTTCGTCTTCGAGTGCGGGAATATTTTGTACTTCCAGCGCAGAGATAGGAACAATCTGCGCGAATGTCAGCTTGTCTTTGAGTTTTTCAATCAGCGGCAAAAGCAGGGCTTTATCCTTGAGACGATCAATTTTATTGATGGCGAGAATAACGGGCTTGGATAAACTGGCGAGTTTTTTTAACACCAGCTCATCTTCACTGTGCCATTTGGTTGCGTCTATCATGAAGACAATCACGTCCGCATCGATTAGGACAGCATTGGCAATTCGATTCATATAGCGGTTCATGGCGCGCTTTTCGCTTTTGTGCACGCCGGGTGTGTCCATATAAATAATTTGTGCCTGCGGCAACGTTTTAATACCTAAAATTTGCCATCGCGTAGTTTGTGGCTTGGGCGAAGTAATACTCAATTTTTCACCCAGCAGGCAATTCAGGAGCGTTGATTTTCCTACGTTGGGGCGACCAATAATGGCTACATATCCGCTTTTTTCTATCGCTTCATTCATGAGTATAGTGACCTATTTATTTTTTCAGCACGCCTAGCATGGCGAGAGCAGCGTCCTGCTCGGCGCGACGCCGGCTGGTGCCCTTACCCCGGGTTTTTTGTTCCACGCCTTCCACCTGACAGCTTACTGTAAAGCGCTGTTGATGGGCTTCGCCTTCAATGGCTTCAACGGTATAAACAGGTAGAGGCATGCGGCGGCTTTGCAGATATTCCTGTAAAAGTGTCTTCGGATCTTTATGACTGGCCGCTGTGGATAACGACTGAAGCCAAGGCTCATACCACGCCATGATGCACGCACGGGCAGCGTCAAAACCGCCATCCAGATAAACCGCGCCAATTATCGCTTCCATTGCGCAGGACAGGATAGACTGCCTTTCGCTGCCGCCGCTTCGCAATTCGCCGGGACCCAGAAATAAATAACGTCCCAGTTCAAATTCTTTCGCCAGTTCAGCCAGGGTATCCCGGTTAACCAATGTCGCACGCCAGCGGCTTAATTCCCCTTCTGTGGCTTTGGGAAATTGGTGATACAGGATTTCTGCAATGACGAAGTTAACCACCGCATCGCCTAAAAATTCCAGGCGTTCATTATGATCACCGCCCTTGCTCCGGTGGGTCAAGGCGACCTTGAGCAATTTAGGTTGTTGAAATACATAATTTAGTTTGCTGGTTAATTCATCACTCATGGCATTTTCACTAATGAATCGCTTTTCCTATTCTACCCCACCGGATACCTGTTTTGCTGCTGTCCCAGCTCATCCAGACCAGCACCGCCTTGCCTACAATATTCTTGTCTGGCACAAACCCCCAATATCGGCTGTCAGCACTATCGTCACGATTATCACCCATGACAAAATACATGTCTTCAGGGACGACGATATTATAGTAATCGCGGCTGGACTTTTTCGGGTCGATGAAAATTTTGTGCTTCACCCCCAGCAAATTTTCCTGTTTTTCTTGTGCTTCGCGAGCTTCGCCATTCTCGTCTTCGAAGATACTGCTTGTGAGCATTTCTTGCGGAACTTTTTCGCCATTAACAAATAATTCTTTGTTAATGTAACTGATTTTATCGCCCGGCAATCCGATCACGCGTTTAATAAAGTCAACCGATGGATTCGGCGGCCAGCGAAACACAATGATGTCACCGCGCGCCGGTTTACCTTCTCCAAACAGTTTTTTGTGTACGACCGGCAGGCGCACGCCGTAATCGTATTTATTAACAAGAATAAAATCGCCCATCAGCAACGTGGGTTCAAGCGAACCGGAAGGAATGCGAAAAGGCTCAAATAAAAAAGAACGCAATAAAAACACCACCAACAGAATAGGAAAAAAAGACCGTGCATAGTCGATGATGATAGGCAGTTTGGCTTTTGCTTCAGCACCTGCTTTGCGCTTGCGTCGCGGCGCAAGAAAAAGAATATCAAACAGCGCAATCAGGCCGGTAATAACCGTGGCATAAAATAAAATTAATTCGAAGTTAAAGTTCATAGGTAAGACCTCTCTGCTCTTTATTTCTTTTCATCAATCTTCAACACTGCCAGAAACGCTTCTTGTGGTACTTCCACATTGCCCAATTGTTTCATGCGTTTCTTACCTTCTTTTTGCTTTTCCAGCAGTTTGCGTTTGCGGGAAATGTCACCGCCATAACATTTTGCCGTTACGTTTTTACGCATCGCTTTCACCGTCTGTCGTGAAATAATATGGCCGCCGATCGCTGCCTGCACAGCCACGTCAAACATTTGTCTTGGAATCAGTTCGCGCAGCTTTTCAGTAACAAGCCGTCCACGGGATTGAGCCTGTTCACGGTGAACAATCGTGGCGAGTGCATCAACGCGCTCGCCATTGATCATGATATCGAGCTTAACCAGATCTGCTGTCTGGAAATGGGAAAAACTGTAATCGAGCGAAGCATAGCCACGGCTTACCGATTTTAGTCGGTCAAAGAAATCCAGCACGATTTCACTCATGGGCAATTCATATACCAGCGCGACCTGGTTGCCATGAAATAACATGCTCTTTTGCGCGCCGCGCCGTTCTACGCACAATGTGATGACGTTGCCCAAATGAGATTGCGGCACCAATATATTGGCCTTCGCAACAGGTTCGCGTATTTCTTCAATCTGATTGACCGGCGGTAGTTTGGATGGATTATCCACATACAGGATATCGCCTTTCGTGCTCACGACTTCATACACCACGGTAGGCGCTGTTGTAATTAATTCAAGATTATATTCGCGCTCCAGCCGTTCTTGCACAATCTCCATATGCAACATGCCAAGGAATCCGCAACGAAAACCAAAGCCCAAGGCTTCGGAGGATTCCGGTTCAAAAAAGAGCGCGGCGTCATTCAGGCGGAGCTTGCCAAGCGCTTCGCGCAAGGCAGGAAAATCATCCGAATGAATAGGAAACAAGCCTGCGTAGACTTGCGGCTTCACTTTTTTAAACCCGGGCAGCATGGTCGTTGCCGGACGATGCGCATGCGTCAGCGTATCGCCTACGGGCGCACCATTAATATCTTTAATGCCAGCGATCACATAGCCCACTTCGCCTGCGCGCAAAATATCGGTTGACACCCGCTTGGGTGTAAAAACACCCAGGCCAGTCACTTCATAGGCTTTGCCGGTCGACATGACCTGCATCTTTTCGCCCGTTTTTAATACGCCATTTTTGACCCGAACCAGTGACACCACCCCCAGATAGGAGTCAAACCAGGAATCAATAATCAATGCCTGCAGGGGTGCCTCCAAATCGCCTACTGGAGGGGGGATATCCCGAATCAACCGCTCAAGCAGCTCCTCAATGCCCACACCTTGTTTGGCGCTGATTCGCACAGCGTCTCCTGCTTCCAGGCCAATAATATCTTCAATCTCATGAATTACCCGGTCAGGATCGGCCTGGGGTAAATCAATTTTGTTAAGCACAGGGACTACTTCGAGGCCCTGGTCAATCGCTGTATAACAAACGGCCACCGTTTGTGCCTCAACGCCCTGTCCAGCGTCCACGACCAGCAGCGCTCCTTCACAGGCCGCCAACGAACGAGAAACTTCGTATGAAAAGTCCACGTGGCCCGGTGTATCAATAAAATTCAGCTGATAGGTTTCGCCGTTATGCGCCTTGTAGTACAGCGTTACGCTGTGCGCTTTAATCGTAATGCCCCGCTCCCGTTCAAGATCCATGGAGTCCAGTACTTGGGCCTGCATTTCACGCTCGCTTAAGCCTCCACAACGCTGGATCAGGCGATCAGCAAGGGTAGACTTGCCGTGATCAATATGGGCAATAATTGAAAAATTCCGAATATTTTGCATAGACATGTAGATAACCCTGATAAGGGGCATGATAGTAACGCATTTTTTAGCAATATACCAATATGGAATAAGTGCTTTATAACTAAAGAGAAAGTGTTTAATTGTCGCCCCGTTTGAGGAGACGAGCCAGAGCAAACGCTGGCTTATTCTGGTTACTTTGCAGCCTCAGGCTGTTATATCATGGTATGTAACGATTTTGTTAAACATCAGGATATAACATATGTCCCAACATGAAGACATTCACCCCAAAGGCCAGTTAGTGATCCAGACGGTTGCCATGCCTGCGGATACCAACGCACATGGCGATATTTTTGGTGGCTGGCTGGTTTCGCATATGGATATGGGTGCAGGCATTGCTGCGCGGCATCGTGCACGCAGTCGTTGCGTGACTGTCGCCATCGACTCCATGACATTTATCAAGCGTGTCCTCGTGGGAGATACGGTATGCTGTTATGCTGATATTCTGAAGGTGGGACGTACTTCCATGCAAATCCAGATTGAAGTGTGGACGAATGGACTGGTGGAAGATAAACATAAAAAAGTGGCTGAAGGCGTGTTTACGTTTGTCGCCATTGATGATCACGGCAAGCCACATCCCGTGGATCGTTAATCAGCTCATGCGCAAGTGTATTAACAGTTTTCTGTAGTCATCCTGCTTGAGTGAATCACGAAAAACAATGCAGACGCCAGGCTTAAAGCAAGCAGGCACCAGCATGGACCAGCCTTGTTTTGGCAGACGAAAACGCAAGATAGAAACAAACGGTGTCACGGTGCTGTCACCACACAATTCTGCCTCATAAACTTTCAGGGACGTACGCAGCAGCCATTTGCCATGCTGATTTTGCCGGAGACTTATAACAGCGTGCGGACTGCGCAGTAAAGCAAATTGCCAGAGCACACCCCCTGCATAAATAAAAAGAAGCAGACAGATCAGGATTTTTATCCACGCTTCAATGGGCAGTAACAACACCATTCCCAGACTACCCAGAAAAACGGTCCCTATTAAAGCAAGGTATTGTCGTGAGGGTCTAAGTTTAAATTCTGGACCTGGCATGGCGGCGGATCGCTTCCGTGATATTCACCAATTCCTTGTCGGCCGGCTGCTCGCGGCCTAATAACCACTTATAAAGATCTTGGTCCGATTGACCGAGCAGCGCTATAAATCGCTGTTTATCCGCCAAAGACAAATCCGGATACGCCTCCTCTAAAAAATTCCCCAATAAAACATCCAGTTCCAGCATACCTCGGCGGCAGGCCCATTTCAGCCTGGAAAAATTCTCTAATATATTGTGTTCATTATCCAGTTTCATTTAAGCTTCTCTTTAGCTTTGCTTGCTATACTAAAAAATGAAAAAACTGCAAAAAGAGTAACCCAATGGCAGATATAAAAAAAGAGCTAATCCAATTAATAGATCAGGTTGATTCCGCAGCGCTACCTGTTGAGCTGAGAATAGACCTGGCAAAGACCAAGTTATTCCTGCGGCAACCGGAGTGCATCATTGATATTAAAGATGAAAAAAACAGACTGGCAATCGCTGGCTTTATTGATCTGTTAGAAAAAAAGTTAAAATCAGCTCGTCTCGAACACCCGCACACACCTAAAAAGCGCTCACCCTAAATGAAATAGAAAGACTGGCGGAGGCAAACGCCCGCCAGTCCGGTATGACTGCTACACACTTGCATCAAACAATACGATACTGTTCTGATCGGCTCCATTGCCAAGATGGCAATTATAATTTACAGCTCCCTTTAACTCGTAAGTTTTGGGATCATAATACGCCGCATGAAATTCGGCGGAGTTATCTTCAAATACACGCAAACGTCCATAAGCATAAACAGGGCCAAATGCTCGGTGTTCAGTGAAAAGCGTTTGTGAAGTGGCAACAGTATATTTTTCCTGGCCATTTACTGGCACTTTATAATGTGAAAAAAGCGTAAAGTTAATGCGCGTACTGGATCCGCCTATATCAGCAGCACCTTTTACATCCGCTTTGTTAACAGTGCACTTATCCATATGAATGATAGCACGCACTTCATCGCCCTGTTCCAGCGCTTGTAAAAGCTGTTCATAGTTGGTCAATGTTTTAGGTGCCGCATAAGCTGCGCTGACAGCCATCGTCAATGAAGTGATGACAGTCAGCCATCTATTGAAGCCTTTCATATTAATTCTCCCTATGGAAATGCCACAATATATACTAAGATGTCGCATGGTAAAAGTGCATGCACAAGTGCCATGAGCGTGCCATAAACGCAAGACAGCCAATACACAGAGACCGGATTATGCCCATTCATATCATTAAATTAATTGAACGCCGTGAAGTTGCACGGGGAACCCATGTTTTCGTATTTGAAAAACCTGAGGGACTGACTTTCAAGCCAGGTCAATATGCAGGCTTTACACTGATCAATCCTGCTGAAACCGACGCAGGCGGTATCACTCGGCGTTTTTCACTGCTTTCAACCCCTGACGATGCGCATCTCGCTATCGTCACACGTATACAAAATTCTGCGTATAAACGTGTACTCAACGCACTGCCTATAGACAGTGAAATAAAATTCGCCGGGCCTACTGGGAATTTTGTTTTGCATGAGGAGACTTCTATCCCTGCCGTTCTCATTGCCGGCGGTATTGGTATTGCGCCATTTTACAGCATGATCAGATATGCGACACATCATCATTCACCGCAACAGATTTATTTATTTTATGGCAACCAGCAGCCGAGCGATACGGCATTTTTGGATGAACTTATGCAACTACAGCAAAAAAATCCGCATTTTAAGCTCATCGCCGCCATGGACCGGCCAGATAATACATGGGCAGGCGAAACCGGTTTCATTACTGATAAGATGATAAAAAAATACCTTCCTGACATCAGCGCACCGATTTATTACATTTGCGGCTCGCCCGCGATGGTAACTGCTTTACAGGAAACACTCGCTGAAATGGGCATTGAAGAGGAAGAACACATTCGCACTGAAGACTTCCCAGGGTATTAAACTTTATTAGACCAGAATATCCCATGAGAGGGAGAATCGCGATTCTCCCTCTTTATTAATATCCCCGGCCAAGTGAAGCGATGAAATACCCTTGTCATGGATTTCCGATCTGGTCCATAATTTCCGCCAATTTAAGCAAAAGGAAATAAAGCATGACCAGACATGAATATTTGCAATCGCTCAACACTGAACTGAGCCGTTTAAAGGAAATGGGCCTTTATAAGGCAGAACGCGTTATTACTTCGCCACAGCAGGCCGTTATTCGCTTGCAGGATGGCTCGGAGGTCATTAATCTTTGCGCAAATAATTACCTGGGGCTTGCTGATCACCCAGCGTTGATTGAAGCGGCCAAAACTTCCCTGGATCAATACGGCTATGGCATGTCGTCGGTACGTTTTATTTGCGGCACGCAATCAGTACATAAAAATCTGGAACAACAGATCAGTCATTTTCTTGGGACTGAAGATACAATTCTTTATTCATCCTGCTTCGATGCGAATGGCGGTCTCTTTGAAACGCTATTAGGCCCTGAAGACGCGGTCATTAGTGATGCGTTAAATCATGCCAGCATCATTGACGGCATCAGGCTATGCAAAGCAAAACGCTTCCGTTATAACAATAATGACATGCATGACCTTGAAGCCAAATTAAAAGAAGCCAAAGACTGCCGCGTCAAACTCATTGCAACGGATGGTGTTTTTTCCATGGATGGCATCATTGCCAACCTGCCTGCGATTTGTGATCTCGCAGACCAATATAATGCCCTGGTCATGGTGGATGATTCTCACGCCGTCGGTTTCATGGGGCAGCACGGACGCGGTACGCATGAATATCATGGCGTCATGAACCGTATTGATATCATTACCGGCACGCTCGGGAAAGCACTCGGCGGTGCTTCAGGCGGTTACACCAGTGGCCGCAGGGAAATGGTTGAATGGCTGCGGCAGCGTTCCCGCCCTTATCTCTTTTCCAATACGCTCGCGCCCACCATTGCGTCGGTTTCCATTAAAGTACTCGAAATGCTGGAAGCCAGTCAGCATCTGATTGAGAAACTCCATGCGAATACCGCACATTTCCGACAGGGAATGGAGAAACTGGGCTTCAAACTGGCGGGCAAAGATCACCCTATTATTCCGGTGATGCTGGGTGATGCCAGGCTCGCTACAGCCATGGCGGATGATTTGCTGCATGAAGGTGTTTATGTGATTGGTTTTTCCTTTCCGGTCGTCCCCCAGGAGCAGGCACGTATCCGCACGCAGATTTCAGCTGGGCATGAAAAATCCCATCTCGACAAGGCGATCGAGGCTTTCGCCAAAATTGGTCGCAAATTGGGTGTGATTCACTGATCTGTTTACTTGGAAGAAGCGGCACAGTTATTTTAATTTGCCAAATAAAAACACATTTGCTTCACTTACCCCACTACATGATGAGGAAAACATGAAAGCGCTCGTTAAAGCAAAAGCACAAACCGGCATTTGGATGGAAGACGTTGCCATGCCCGCCGTCGGCCCAAATGATGTTCTGATCAAAATAAAAAAAACCGCGATCTGCGGCACGGATATTCATATTTATAACTGGGACGAATGGGCGCAGGAGCACATTCAAGTTCCGCTGGTCATTGGCCATGAGTTCGTAGGCGAGGTTGTAGAAATAGGCAAGGAAGTAACCAGCTATTTCAATCCGGGCGATCGTGTTTCAGGCGAAGGACACATTGCTTGCGGGCATTGCCGCAACTGCCGCGCAGGGCGCTCACATCTTTGTCGTCGTAACGTCAGCGTGGGCGTCACCCGCAACGGGTGTTTTGCTGAATACCTGAGCATTCCCGCCACCAACGCCTACCCCATCCCTCCTTCCATACCAGATAGCCAAGCCGCCATCCTGGATCCTTTTGGCAATGCAACGCATTCCGCTCTGTCGTTTGACCTGGTAGGTGAAGATGTGCTGATTA
This sequence comes from Aquicella lusitana, assembly GCF_902459475.1. Classification (NCBI taxonomy): domain Bacteria; kingdom Pseudomonadati; phylum Pseudomonadota; class Gammaproteobacteria; order Legionellales; family Coxiellaceae; genus Aquicella; species Aquicella lusitana. The sequence continues at coordinate 1,286,467 of NZ_LR699114.1, forward strand.
CGGGCGCGGGACCAGTCGGCATCATGGCTGCAGCCATTGCGCGACATGTAGGCGCGCGCCATGTGGTCATTACCGATGTGAATGCGTACCGGCTTGAATTAGCGAAAAAAATGGGTGCCACACTGGCTGTCAATCCAGCAAAAACCAGCCTCAGAGAAGTCATGGACCAACTGAACATGAAAGAGGGTTTTGATGTAGGCCTTGAAATGTCAGGCAACGCCAAGGCATTTAATGACATGATTACCTACATGAACCATGCGGGCAAAATTGCGCTGCTGGGTTTCCTGCCGCATGGCACAGGCATTGACTGGAGCCAGATTATTATGAAAGGCATCATTATCAAAGGCATTTATGGCCGTGAAATGTATGATACCTGGTATAAAATGATTACCATGCTGCAGAGTGGACTCGATATTGCCCCTGTGATTACCCACGAATTTTCCATTGACGAATACCAGCAGGCGTTCGAAACCATGCGCAGCGGCCAGTCGGGCAAAGTCATCATGAATTGGGAATAATAAAAGAACCACTAATTTTACTACTGCATCAGTCAAAAATGTCTATTTTTTCCCTCGGGAAGGTTGTCTTGTGGGCAAAATATCCCTCTTCTTATTTTCCGGCCCTGAACCTGAAGGATCGCTCGGTGCTCTAAACAGGCCTCTAAAACGTTGAACCAAATTGGGAGACGCTCTCCCAATTTGGTCTTTTTTAGCAGCAGCATCAACATGTTTAGCAACATGTTTAGCAACCTGTTCAGCAATAGCAAGATGATGATGTTGATCAGCCTTTTTTTCTTTTATTTTTTCTTCTTTAAATGCCTGCTTAATAGTGCTAGACCTTTCAAGTACCTCTCTAACGCCGTCTTGTTCTAAAAATTCGCTAAAATCCGGGTAACGAGATTTTACAAAAGTTTTAATATGTTCCAGCATCAACAGCAAACGTTTGTTAGTAGATTCTGTAGTTTCACGTCTCGCCAAGTCAAAAAACTGGGCTTTGAATGCTACCAATAATTCTGCAATTTGCTTTGGAGAAAATAGTTCTGCAAAATTTTTATTCTGAAATACTTTTCTTGCAGCTTCAAATTTCGCTTCTCTGTCATTAGCATCCGTTAACCAGCCTATAATTTCATCTGTCTTTTTTGCAATTTCAGCTTTTGTTTCATCTATCTTTTTTGCAATCTCCGCTGGATCACCAGTCCTCTTAAAGAGTAATTCTATAATTTGGCTGGTTTCCTGCGCTGCCATGTTTTGTGTATTTGGATCACTACTCAATCCAACCTCCTCATAGGGTGGTTTTTCTCTGATCTGAGTAGGCATGATTTGTAAATACTGTGCTTTTTTTTCTAGCAGTTTAGCGATTTGATCCAACAAGTCCTGCTTGTCCGTTTTGGAAACACCATGACGAACCGCTCGAAGCTTTTTTTCAATGAGGGAATAATCGAATTTATTATCCTGAACTGCCTGAATAAAATCATCCAGCTCTCGAGCCAGCTCGAGATTTGGCAATGCTACTTGAGTTAGCTCGGTAACAATTTTATCTAGTTTCTTATTGATTTCCTGTTCTTTCTCTTTTATTTCTTCGGCTAACTGTTCATGGCTAAACATAAAAAAACTCCTCGCGTATTTTTTTATAGTATAGCGTATTCTTTAAAAGAGAAAACAACGAGGTAATTTTAACTTATTGTATTTAAAAAAATGTTTTTTTATCAACACCCCGATGGAGGCTAGGACATAAAAGAAAACCAGACTCTTAAGTTTTTCTTAAGCCTTGATTGATAGGATCGGGTAATAGGCTTGTTTTAGCGGGAGCGTCCAGAAAAACGCCCCCGTTTAGCTGACAGTTGAGTTTGAAATAATAATTATTCTAAACATCAACCAAACGCAAATAATCACAAACTCTTGTCAGGAGTAAAACATCATGTTGCGTATTGACCCGAACACAGCCCTGCAATCAAAGCAACTTATCCGCGATACACTCTCTCAACTGGATCAAGCCTTCACACGGCTTAGTTCTCAGGAAATCAGCACCATTCACCTCAACGCACTTTTTCACATGTCGGACATTGCCTCTTATGACAAAAGGGCCCGTCAACTAGACAGGGAAATTTTAACCCTGCTCACCAAGCTTGGTTCGCGGGGGATACCACCCAGTCTGACAGATGACTATATTAAAAAGGCTTATGTGCTCACATTGGAAAAAGTGTTAGCCAAACTGAAATTACTTGATTTGCCAAAACAGAACATATTGAAGTTACTAGCCTCCACTGGCACTCAAATTAATCATTGCTGGGCACAGCTGCAGTCAGCTAGTGATATGGAAACCTTGATGGCCGAAATAAATGATGACCTCGTTAACTCGCTGGATAAATTCATTAAAGATGAATTCATGCTCAAGGCTTTCGCTGGGGATTATGCCTGGTTTGAAAGCATGGCGGTGGAAAAAATAATGAAGAAAAAAGAATCCAGAGACCCTGTCTTCAGTGATTATCGACATCTGCTCCTGAATAGCACGCCCACCTATCTCATGATTTCGCAGCCGGCGCATTTTCTTCTGTTTGACCAGATGGTCAAGCTGCTGGACGCCCTGAAAGCCTGCAAGGGGGAAACTCATAAAGCTCGTTTTCGTGCCATGATGAAGATACTTTCTTCTTTTTCATCCCCTGACTGGGCAATTGAAACTGATGTGACAAAGCTTCTTTCATCCCAGGTCATGACAGCGCTGCCTCATTTGGTCAAGCAGCAAATAGAAAATATTGCGCAACAATATCAAGCAAACGGATCGCTGCATTCTGCACGTTTTTTGTCTGTGTTGGAAAATTATTACATTCAACTCGAGCTCGGGATAAGCAAGCGAAATACATTTATAAAAAGTGCACGGCAAGATTTTACCGCGGGTTCAGTTGAAGATCGAGGCCATGCCGTTAAAAATTCTCCCCAACTGTTTTATTCAGCGCCGGAAAAACTCCAGCATACGTGTCAAGATGAAAGCTGGACTATGATTAATGAAACTTCTGCCACATTAAACAGAGTTTACACTAAAGCGACACAATGGATATTTGGCTGGATGGACAACACAGCAAGTGTTTCATCCGCTGGAAACACACATCGTAAAGCAACTTCACTGCATCACCATGCAACGACACCTAATCGATTTAAATAAAGGAAATAGATTTCATGCTATATCTTACAGACTCCCAGGCTATCGAGCTGCAGCGACAAATTGGCTCGTACAGATTCCAGCAGATTGGCATTACGACCGTACAGGTACCCTTGCTCAGCGATGAGGAATTTGCTGTTGTAGCCACTCTGCTTGCGATAGGTGAAGACGATTTTTCTATTTCAGAAGATCTTTTACTGGCTGCGATTCAATTCAATGACATAGATGGCCTCTGGGTAAACTATCCGTTCATCCGCCCCTCCCTTATTACAAAGGGATTAATTCAGCATGACGAACAGACCGGCAAGCTGATTTTTTTGAACGCGCAATTAACGTTGGATGCTGATTGGCCGCTTTTTAATGAAGAGAGTGAGAATAAAATAACCGAAACAGGCCGTGAGGAAACATCCCTTCTCTCACAACCGTTGCCGCAGCTTCAGGAACAATTGCACCAGATCATGCAGCATCTAAAAGCCATTCAATACCTCTGCCAAACTTCTTCCATCTCCTACAAATTTACGGAGGGGGCGAAATTATTAAACCAGCTCAATCCATCTTCTGAACTGCAAAAACAGTATCAATTAGATTCAAATGGAGACTTGGAATCCGATAGAGTGGTAAATAAAAAACAGAAAAATGACGCGAAAAATGATAAATTGACCGCAGCCGAACGCAAAAGAAAATACAACATGAATTCATCGCGAATATCGCGGGAAAAAAGAAAACACTACGATTCGGTTATTCTGCCCGCCTTGCTAAACGAAATACATTCCCAGATATCGAGCGTGACTGAAAACATGGCACAGTTATCCTCCTTTGCCGACAGAAACCATGAAGAGACTACCCGAACAAATTTCGCCGATACAATACAAGCAACTCAAGACACAAGCCTGCCTGTATCTTCGGAAGCAGCCACAATTGACACCGGTACTGAAGACTTGCGCAGAGCAGATTCAGCAGCTTCCGTGCTGCCTTTTTCACTTTTTAAAAGGTCATCTGTTTCACAAAATCCCGTTCACTCCCCCTCGATTCCATTCTCACTCTCTCCAACCAAAAAAACGTGAACAAAGGAAATGGATATCAGGGAACAAGAATGGAGCGTACATGCGCTCCATTTTATTTTCCAAACCGCTTTTGCAGATAACCCCATAACGCTCGCAGCGCCATTGCTTCACCGCCTTGCGGGCGTCCGGGTCGGGCACGTAAATTCCATGCCATCATGTCAAAGTGCAGCCAGGGGACATCATCGGGGACAAATTCTTTTAAGAATAAGGCCGCTGTGATAGCGCCGGCATAAGGCTCAGTTGAGTTATTATTGATATCTGCGATCGGGCTGTTTAAGTATTCTCTATATTGCGCAAACAACGGCAAGCGCCAGACAGGATCTTTCTGCTTTTCACCTTCTTGGATAACTTCATTCACCACTGCATCGTGGTTGGAAAAAACGGCAGGCAATTCTGTGCCAAGCGCAACACGCGCTGCGCCCGTTAACGTGGCGATGTCTATTAACAAGTCCGGTCTTTCATCCGCCGCTTCCGCCAGGGCATCTGCTAAAACAACCCGGCCTTCAGCATCTGTATTGCCGACTTCGATTGTCAATCCTTTACGGCTTTTTATAATATCGCCTGGGCGATAAGCGTTGCCGGATATGACATTTTCAACTGCCGGGATGAGAACGCGCAAGCGCACCGGCAATTTCGCTTCCATGATCATGCGTGCAAGGCCCAGTACGTGTGCCGCGCCCGCCATGTCCTTTTTCATCAGTAGCATGTACGCGGAAGGTTTGATATCCAGACCGCCTGTATCGAAACAAACACCCTTACCCACCAGCGTCACTTTAGGGTGTTCCGGCTGACCCCATCGCAAATCCAGCAAACGGGGTGGATCATCACTTGCCCTGCCTACCGTATAAATAGATGCATAATTATGCTGCAGCAGTTCTTCACCAATCAGTTGTGTCAATTTGGCGTTATATTGGTTCGCCAACTTTTCGGCAACACCTGCCAACTCAGCAGGACCCATATCATCAGTCGGTATGTTAATCCAGTCGCGCACGGAATAAAGGGATTCAACAATAGAACGAACGGGACCTGCTATTTTATTTTCTAAAACCAATTGTGCAGGCTGTCTTTTGGGATTTTTATAGCGTGTAAACTGATAAGCGCCGAGTCCCCAGCCAATGGCATAAGAGGCATAATATGCATCTGCGTTTTCAAGGACATAAACACCTTCAGGCAGCGTAAAGGGCAAGTGCCCTGCACACCATATGTTTTCCGGTTGATCTATGCAGCAAACGACACGAGCGATACGACCCGCTGCATCCGGTATGAGACGCACCGCACCCGCCTCCGCAATAAACTGTGTCGTTGCCAGCCAGTTTGATATCGCATCCGCTTGCGCCGCCAGCCATTTAGGGTAATCCGTTACTGGCACGAGAATAATGGGAACCGCCTGATGATTCGTTTCCGTAAAACATGCTAGCATTTTATTCTCCTATCATTTGTTCAGGCGGTGTGTAGGGCTGATGTAATGCTTCAGCAACAGCCTGGTAAGTGACTTTGCCGCGGCATACATTCAAGCCATGCATTAAATGACGATCGCGCCGCATGGCTTCCTTATAACCAAGATTGGCCAGGGCTATCACAAAAGGCAGTGTGGCATTATTCAGCGCAAAAGTAGAAGTACGGGGCACAGCGCCAGGCATATTCGCTACACAGTAATGTACCACTTCATCAACGACATAAGTCGGTTCCTGATGCGTTGTCGGCTTGCTGGTTTCAAAACAGCCGCCCTGGTCAATGGATACATCCACCACCACGGCGCCATGACGCATGCGGCTTAGCATATTCCGGGTCACGAGTCTTGGGGCTGACGCACCCGGAATGAGTACGGCGCCCACGACAAGGTCTGCACTCTGAACATGTTCTTCAATGGAATCCGCCGTTGAAAAAATAGTCATGATTTTTGAGCCAAACTGCAAATCAAGCATATAAAGCCGTTCCAGCGACTTATCAATGACGACGACTTGTGCACCCATTCCCATGGCGACACGCACTGCATTGGTACCAACCACCCCGCCGCCAATGACAACGACTTTGGCAGGCACAACACCTGGCACGCCGCCTAACAGCATTCCACGTCCGCCGTTTTTAATCTCCAAACTGGTCGCGCCCGCTTGTATGGCCATTCGGCCGGCTACTTCACTCATGGGCGCCAATAAGGGCAAGCCGCCATGAGGGCCTGTTACGGTTTCATACGCAATCGCGACGCAGCCTGATTCCAGCAGCAATTTTGCCTGCTCCGGATCAGGGGCAAGGTGCAGATAGGTAAAGATAACCTGATTTTCACGCAGCATTCGGCATTCCTGGGGCTGGGGTTCCTTGACTTTAATGATCATGTCCGCTTGCTGAAACACTTCCTCCGCATGCTCAACAATGCGTGCACCTACGCGCTCATACATTTCATCTTCAAATCCGATTTTTTCTCCCGCGCCTTTTTGAATAATGACCTGGTGTCCCCTTGCGGTTAATTCCCTGACGCTACTTGGCACTAATCCAACCCTGTATTCAAAATTTTTTATTTCCTTTGGAACGCCGACTAACATATTTATTCTCCAATTGATGTCACGTGACCACTCAGGGACATTTTCAATGAACGCCGCTTACCCGCTCTTTGGTAATGCTCTTTATTTAAAAATCTCCATCCATAATTTATTGATTCGTTGAACAAAGGCAGCAGGATCGGGCAATGCGCCGCCCTCTGCCAATAACGCCTCCTCATACAAAATATGAATCCACTCATTTAGCTGTCCTTCTGCTACGTCTTCTCGCAATCGGCGTACCAGCAGATGGTCCGGATTCAATTCTAGTATGGGTTTGGTTTCAGTGACAGGCTGCCCGACTGCCTTTAGTAACCGCTCCATTTGCGGCCCCAATGCATTTTGATCGCGCACTAAACAAACAGGTGAGGTAGTCAAACGATGCGACAAGCGAACATCTTTCACTTTATCATCCAACAGGGTTTTGATTTTTTTAATTAGTGCATCAAACTCCTGCTGCTGCATTTCCTCTTTTTTTTCTTCTTCCGGCCTTTTCGAGGCAGCTTCTTCGGTAACAATTTCATCCAGCGGTAAATCGCCTTTAGCAACCGATTGTAATGGCTTGCCGTCAAATTCCGGCAAATGACTGACTACCCATTCGTCAATGCGATCCGCTAGCAGCAAGACTTCAATATTGTTCTTGCGGAAAATTTCCAGATGCGGGCTTGCCTTGGCTGCGTTAAAGTTATCCGCTGTGATATAGTAAATTTTTTTCTGGTTAGGCTTCATGCGCTTGACATAGTCTTCAAATGAAACCGTTTGCTCCGCCGTATCCGCGTGCGTAGAAGCAAATCGCAGCAGCTTGCCAATACGTTCTCGATTAGCAAAGTCTTCCGCGGGCCCCTCCTTCAGCACATTGCCAAATTCCTTCCAGAAGGTCGCATATTTTTCCGGTTCATCCTGCGCGATGCGGTCAAGCAAATCCAGCACGTGCCGAATCAGTGCGGAGCGCAGTTTAGGTATAGCGGGATGGTCCTGCAATATCTCGCGCGAAACGTTCAACGGCAGCGCGGTTGTATCTATTACCCCGCGCACAAACCGCAGATAATTCGGCATGAATTGTTCGACCTGATCCAGAATAAACACACGCTGCACATATAACTTGAGGCCATGATGCTTTTCATGTTGCCAAAGATCAAAAGGTGCGTGCGCGGGCAAATATAAAATGCTGGTATATTCAATATTCCCGCCCTCTATTCGGTGATGGGTCCAGGTGAGCGGATCTTCAAAATCATGGGAAATATGCTTGTAAAACTCTTTATATTGCTCGGGAGTAATGGCGTTTTTAGGCAATGCCCACAAGGCAGTCGCGCGATTAATGGTTTCCCATTCCTCCGTAGGCTTTTTATCATCAGTATATTTAGGCATCAGAATGGGAAGATTCAAATGGTCCGAATATTTGGTTACGATATTGCGCAAACGCCAGCTGTCTAGAAATTCCTGCTCGTCTTCCTTAAGATGCAGAATAACATCGGTACCCCGAGCGGGTTTTTCCACATTCGCTACGGTGTATTCACCATCCCCCCGAGATTCCCAGCGCACGCCGTGTTCGGCACTCAGCCCTGCCCGCCGCGTCAGCACAGTGACTTTATCCGCCACGATGAAAGCAGAGTAAAAGCCCACGCCAAACTGGCCGATCAGGTGCGCATCTTTTTTCTGGTCCCCCGTGAGCCGGGCAAGAAACTCTCGCGTACCGGATTTGGCAATCGTCCCCAGGTTCTCAACGACCTCATCACAGCTCATGCCGATCCCGTTATCACTGATCGTAATAGTGCGTGCATCTTTGTCAAAATGGATGCGTATTGCCAGATTGGAGTCCGATTCATATAAAGCCGGATCCGATAATGATTCAAAGCGCAGTTTGTCGGTTGCATCTGAAGCGTTTGAGATAAGTTCACGCAGAAATATTTCTTTATTGCTGTAAAGGGAATGAACAACAATATCGAGTAATTGTTTGACTTCAGCCTGGAAATTCAGCTTTTCCTGATGCGCGTCAATAGGCATAAATGTATCCTCCACCATCTTTTGGAGGATACTATATAGGCGAAAGGAAAATATTCAAGGGCTTATCACCGAACCATCCGGGAAGGACCGCTTGATTTACTTGTTAACATCTGTTACAGGTAGAAAATAAACTGAGAAAAAAAGCCAGAATCTCCGCTTAAGAACAATTGCATTGGCTATTTTATTAGCTTGAATACATTCAATAATGGGAGGTGCCATTTATGAGCTTTTCAATGAAACTTTTCAAACCCAAAACAGAAACCATTGTTCTCGGCATCAATATGGCAGCTCAACTTGGCCTGATGACTTATCTAAATATGACCTTGGGATCGTCTACTTCCGAAAGCCGCGAAGGGACTAAAAAACGCGAGAACGCGAACCAAGACCCAGCCACAACGGGCATAACCAGCCAGGGTTGCAAGCTTCGATAAGTTGTGTTATCCCATAAAAAAACCACCTGCGGAAAAATCTGGAGGTGGTTTAATTTTTGTAGTTATTATTATTATTTATTTTTATAGTTATTCACTCCATCCTTAATTTTAATTACCCTTCTTCGCTGCAACAGAGCTGACTGGTTGCTCGTCTTGAGCAGCCTTTTTACCTTCAGTGGCTTCGACGCTCTGGTTATCAACTGATTGCGGCACGGGTTTGAAAACACCCATCGGTTTAGCCGATGAGACAACTGAGACAGGTTTTTCTGACTTCACCTCAGTGACAGCTGCTTTTTCTTCTTTCACAGTAACTTCTTCGACCTTGACTGAAGATGGATTGGCTGACTGGCTAACTGGTAACGATTTCATTTTTTCAGTCAAGTCTGCCGTTGTTCCAACGACGGGCGGTTGTTTCACTTCAGCCTGGGCACGTTTTCGAGAATTCATTTCAAACTCATCCCGCTCAATCTTCGCTCTGCCCTGCTCAAAGAAAGAATTGATGGTTTCTGAAGCTGCTTTAATAGCCCCGTAAGCGATAATGGTAATCAGGCTGGTTAATGAGGCACCGCGCATAAACGCTTTATTGCCGCCGGTGTTTTTCAAATCCGTTACCGCCTGCCGCATGGTTTTAGTCGTCATGGTTTTTAAATCAGCCTGCGATACCATGTTTTTGTAAACGACTTCAAAACCATTCAGCGTGATCCCGCTCATGGTGCCCGTCAGCAGCACTGACATGAATGGGCTCACCAAAGGATGGTACTGGCTGGCAGGAAATAGTCTGTCCATCGGTTCCTTAACGAGCGTATCCATGCCGATGCAGAAAAAAGCATTTAAAGAATTTTTATACCAACGTGGGCCCATACCCATTTTTGCGAACTTGAGCATGTCTAAATAAGTACTAAAAAGAGGACGCACCCCTTTTGCCGCCAGGACTTTTTGATTAGCAAAATACTGGGTAGCCGCAGTGTCCATGCCGCCTATCATTTGAGCAGCAAGCGCAGTCGAAAAGGTTCTCGCTAAAAAAGAAGGATAATAGGTTTGTCCTTCCTTGAATTCCGCCTCTTGTGATTCATGCGTAAACTCTTCTCGAGGCAGTTCTTTTGGCCCCACAACGGTATCAATGCGTGTACGAACGGCTTCCTTGTTCGAAATAACAATATTTTTCGCGTAAGAACCTTTGGTAGCCGCTTTCAAACCATCAAAAAAAGATTTTAAGCCCGCCATGGACATCATATTGACCGCCACGGTTCCTTTCGATTTGCCAAAAATCTGGAGCCGTGCCTGGATTAATTCAAGAGGATAAACAGAAACCGCAACGAAAGCGGGTGTTGATAACATGAGGGTAGTATTTTTAGCGAAATCGCTGTTATAAAATCTTTTCTGCATATTCAGGTAGTTTTCAGGCGAAAACATGGGAAACAAGAAGCTTGTTTTTATATTTGGATTGGTATCAGGTGCCTGAGAACCTTGTTGAGACTTGTCACGATTATTCATTTCCTACTCCTAAGCCAAATGTGTTATTGCATGCATTTATAGTTATGGCAGGAGAGTATATAGCGCTAATATTAAAAGAGCCTTAAGCAAATCAAGCTGTTAACGTTTCACCAACCGGTTAAAAAGAAAAAGACCGAAAACAAGAAAGGCGGCCAGAGGAAGGAAGGCGGCGAGGACAGCAGGAACCTGAAAAACGATGCAAAGCTGCCCCAAAAAGGCATTTGAGATAAAGAAAACAAACCCGACCAGAATACCGATCACAATACGCCATCCCAGCGTTGATGTGCTAAACGCCCCCAGCACGAACGGAATAGCGAGAAAAATCATAACCAGCGAAATAAAGGGCTGGAAAATCCGCTGCCAGAATTCATATTGATATTCGCTTGATTGCAGTCCATTCTGGTGCAGATAGCGGGCAAATTTCACTAACTTTGGCAATGACATGTCACTCGGTTCCACCAGCCCCACATTCAGCAGATTCGAATTGAATTTAAGATCCCATGCAGCTTCAGTGAAGAGCTGGCTTTTGGTGCGTTCAGGGTAAAAACTGGTTTTGACCACATCGCTCATACGCCATTGATTATCCCGATAAGACAGCTTCTTAGCAAAATAAGCTGCTTGTAATTGGTGCTTGTCATTAAACTGATAACGCGTGACGCCTTCCAGCAATTGGCGCCCCACTACCTGCTGTACATGAATAAAATTATTATCGACATGAAACCAGACCCCGGCTCCTGTCACTACCACCTGGCCTCCGTTTTTCGCACTCTCTTTATGCATTTCCGCCTTATAGCTCAGGCTCGGAGCAATCCACTCACCCACGATGCTGATTGCAAGAACCAGCGCCAATGCGGCGAGCAATACGCTATAGACAATCCGGCGGATGGAAAATCCGGCGGCCCGCATCACAGCTAATTCACGGTGCGAAGATAAGATACTCAATCCCACAATACTGCCCAACAACAGCAGCATGGGTGAGAAATGATAGAACTCATTTGGCAGACGCATCAGCACATAAAAAAAGGCCTGTGCAATTGAATAATCGCCTTCGCCAATATTTTTTAATTCGCCGAGCAAGGTTATCAGAAACAAGATACTCGTAATAATGAGCGCCACCAGCATTGTTGAAATGATGGTCGTTTTAGCAATATAACGTTCCAGAACCTTGATCATTTTTATTTAGTACCTGCACTCGTCCAGCGTTTTGAACCCATCAGCATCACCATAAGAATAAACAGCATGACCACGCCGTGCACCCACCACATACCGATAGAAATGGGCACGGTGCCTTGTTCCACCCAGTGTCGTGCAATAAAAAGCAGGTTGATATAGATAATGTAAATCAACACGGCTGGTAAAAGCATTAGATACCTTCCCTGTCGTGGTCGCACAGCGCTCATGGGTACAGCAAGCAAGGCCAGCAGAAAAGCAGAGAGTGCTATTGAAAAGCGCCACTGAAATTCAGCAGCACGCTTGGGGTTGTCGTAATCATGCCATAATTGCAGCGTTGGCAGTGTTTCGTCCTCTTCATGGGTTGCACGCATTTCATTTTGAGGAATATGCACGGCGTATTTTTTGAATTGCACAATTTTATAATCATTCTGTCCAGGCGTACCTTCATAACGATAACCGCCTGCGGTCACAAAATAAGACTCTTGTGTTCCCTTGTCTTTTATCTGATAGCCCTCATCTGCCAGCACCAGCATCCATGCGCTGCGATTAGGATCGGCAGCGTTTTTTTTCTCCTGCGCCAGAAAAACATTTTCGGCACGCTTACGGTCACGCGAGAGACTTTCCACATACATCACGAAACGGCCATCCGGGCTCGCCTGGAACCGACCAGGTATCAAGGTCTGCACCATGTGTACAGTGGCCTCATCACTCTTCATTAACTGCTGTCGTTTCGCCGAAACCAGCGGATTAATCCATAGCATCAATACAAGAATAATGACAGTCACCACTGCCGCCACAAACAAGGTTAATTGCATGAGTCTTCGGTTACCAAACCCGCACATTTGCAGAATGGACATCTCCTGGTCCGCATAAAGCCGGCCATACGCAAGCAGGATACCCAGATAGAGACCCAAGGGAAGCAAGACGGCCAACAAATAAGGCACTTCGAAACTGACCAGCGTCAGCAAAATGCCAGTCGGTATTTTACCAACGGCCACATAATTCAAATACCGTACCATCTGCTGGCTAAGAAAAGCGAGCAAGAGTACGATAGTAATCGCGAATAATGTGTTGACTACTTCGCGGGTCAAGTAGCGGGAAATAATCACTTAGGGTTACCTTTCTTTCTTATCCGGGCAATTATAGCCTTAATTCACCCCCGAGAACAAAAAAGTTATCGTTGAGGGACCGCGATGAGGCACCGGATTGAGCGGTTTTTAGGGTGACAAATCATTTTTTTTGAATAAACTTGGGTCTTATTCTTTATAAAAACCAGGTGGAGCAAAAATGAAGTTACAGATCAAGGTCACCCAACCCGAAAAACAGGCAAAAACCTGTCTTATCATTGGTCTTTTTGAAGATGGCGCATTAACCGGTACGGCAAAGATCATTGATAAAGCAAGTCATGGTTTTCTGACCCAACTAATTGAGCAGGGTGCATTTGAGGGAAAAATGGGACAAATCCTTCCACTCTATCGCCTGGCTCACACTCAATTTGAACACATCCTGCTCGTTGGCTGCGGCAAAGCGAAAAAGTTCTCCCCCACTGGCTTTCGCAAAGCTGTCATCGCAGCCATGAAAGCGCTCGCGACTTCCAAGACTACGCAGGCAACATGCTATCTGACCGAACTTGAGGTAGATGATAAAACACTTGCCTGGAAGGTACGACAGATTGCCGAAGCAGCGCGGGATGGACTCTATCGTTTTGATTTATTTAAAAGTGAAAAAGAACCTGTCCCTGCTCTGAAAGAATTCATTATTCCACTCAGCGACGTAAAAGAACAGAAAATCTGCGAAGAAGCCCTGAGACAAGGACTTGCGGTTGCCGATGGCGTGCTACTTGCTAAAAATCTTGGCAACACACCAAGCAATGTCTGTACCCCTTCTTTTCTTGCTGAACAGGCTAAAGACCTGGCAAAAGCTTACCCTGCCCTTTCTGTTAAGATTCTCGGTGAAAAAGAAATGCAAAAATTAGGCATGGGTGCGCTGCTCGCCGTTTCACAAGGCAGCGCTGAAGAAGCGAAACTCATCTCCCTTGAGTATAAAGGAACTGCTAAAAAAGAAGCCCCCGTTGCCCTGGTAGGAAAAGGTGTTACTTTCGATACGGGCGGTAACTCATTGAAACCAGCGGATAGTATGGTGGGGATGAAATATGACATGTGCGGCGCCGCCGCTGTTTTGGGGACAATGAAAGCCGTTGCTGAACTTGCATTGCCGCTACACGTCATTGGAGTTGTGGCTGCTGTCGAAAACATGCCTGGCGGAACGGCATACAAACCGGAAGACATTTTAACCAGCATGTCGGGCCAGACCATTGAAGTCATTAGCACAGATGCAGAAGGCAGGTTGGCCTTGGCAGATGCCCTGACCTATTGCGAGCAATTCCACCCTGATGTCGTCATTGATATCGCTACTTTAACGGGTGCCGTCGTCATTGCCTTGGGTACGCATGCAACGGGTTTACTGTCCAACCATGAACCTCTGGCCAAAGCTTTGTTGAAAGCCGGCGAGGAAAGCCATGATCGTGCCTGGCAGTTACCCCTCTGGGAAGAATATCAGGAACAGATCAAAAGTCCTTTTGCTGATATGGCTAATGTAGGTGGACGCACGGCAGGCACCATCACCGCAGGTTGTTTTCTGGCACGATTTGCCAAAAAATTCCATTGGGCACACCTAGATGTCGCCGGCACTGCCGCCATGATGATGGGCGCAAGCGAACGTCAAGCAACAGGGCGGCCTGTTCCCCTGCTGACCCAGTTTTTAATCGATCGTTGCAAATAAGCCATGGCAACAGTCGACTTTTATGTGTTAGAAACACAGAGCGGGCAACAGTCACTGCGCTTTGCCTGCTCTCTGATTGAGAAAGCCTATCAACAGAAACAATCTGTCTACGTGCACACTGTCTCACGGGCAGAAGCAGAGCGAATGGACAAGCTGCTTTGGACGTATCGTGAAGACAGCTTCCTCCCTCATTGTCTTTATCTTGGGAACCAACCCGAGAATGAGCAGCCCGTTCCGATTCAAATCGGCTTTGACACGGCACCGCCCAATCAAAGATTATTGTTGAATTTGACTCAGCAAGTCCCTGTTTTTTATCATCAATTTCAGCATATAATGGAAATTGTTTTTGCTGATCCCGCGATACAGCAGCTAGCGCGGGAACGGTTTCGATATTACCGTGATCAGGGCTGCGAAATGAATACTTATAAAATAAAGGCGAATGAAGCGTGACAATCGATAAGACTTATCACCCCCAATCCATCGAACAGCATTGGTATCAGACCTGGGAAAATAGCGGCTATTTTGCACCTTCAGGTCATGGCGAACCTTATTGCATCATGCTGCCGCCACCCAATGTCACCGGCAGTTTGCACATGGGACACGGATTTGGATTCACGCTTATTGATGTACTCATTCGTTACCAGCGCATGTGCGGCAAAAATACCTTGTGGCAGACGGGAACGGATCATGCCGGCATCGCTACTCAAATGGTAGTAGAAAGAAAACTCAATGCTCAACACAAGACTCGTCATGACCTGGGTCGCGAAGCCTTTGTGAAAAAAATATGGGAATGGAAAGAAGAATCCGGTGGTCAGATTACTCGACAGCTTCGCCGCCTGGGCGCTTCCATGGACTGGCAGCGCGAGCGCTTCACCATGGATCCCGAGCTATCTTACGCAGTACGTGAAGTCTTCATTCGGCTGTACGAGGAAGGACTGATTTACCGTGGTAAACGACTGGTCAACTGGGATCCCGTTCTCCTGACGGCCATCTCCGATCTGGAAGTCATTAATGAGGAAGAAGACGGCAAGCTCTGGCATATCCGCTACCCGCTTGCCAATGGCAAGGATCATATTATCGTCGCCACGACGCGGCCTGAAACCCTGCTGGGTGACGTTGCGATCGCCGTGCACCCTGATGATGAACGCTACAAGCACCTTGTAGGCAAACAGGTACAATTGCCTTTAACAGACCGCACCATTCCCGTGATTGCCGATAACTATGTCGATCCCCTGTTTGGTACCGGCTGTGTAAAAATCACGCCTGCCCATGATTTCAATGACTATGCAGTAGGCGCTCGCCATGGTTTTGAACCGATCAACATCTTCACTCCCACTGCCCATCTGAATGAAAATACACCACCGGCTTACCAGGGCATGGAACGGTTTAAAGCACGCGAGCAAATCGTCAAAGACCTGGAAGCGCATGGCCTTATTGAAAAAGTAGACAAACATAAACTGAAAGTCCCGCGCGGCGATCGATCTCACACGGTGATCGAGCCTTATCTTACGTATCAATGGTATGTGCAATCCAAACCACTCGCTGAGCCTGCGATACGCGCAGTGGAAAACGGCGATATCCGCTTTGTGCCTGATAACTGGAATAAAACTTATTTCCAGTGGATGCACAATATCGAAGATTGGTGTATTAGCCGCCAGCTGTGGTGGGGCCATCGTATTCCTGTCTGGTATGATGAGTCTGGCAAGAGTTACGTAGGGCATGATGAAAGCGATGTGCGTCAGCGTTATCAGCTAGCAGAAGACCTTCCTCTCAAGCAAGATGAAGATGTGCTGGATACTTGGTTTTCTTCCGCGCTCTGGCCCTTTTCTTCGTTGGGTTGGCCCGAGCAGACAGCGGATTTTAAAACTTTCTTTCCTACCAATGTCCTGGTCACCGGTTTTGACATTATCTTTTTCTGGGTCGCCCGCATGATCATGATGAGCCTTAAATTTACCGGACGAGTTCCTTTCCAACAGGTTTACATCACAGGTCTCATTCGTGATGCGGAAGGGCACAAGATGTCAAAATCCAAAGGCAATGTGCTGGATCCCATTGACCTCATTGACGGCATTTCGCTGGATGAGCTGGTGCAAAAGCGCACCTACGGATTGATGCAGCCTGTCATGGCACAGAAAATCACCAAAGCGACGCAAAAAGAGTTTCCGGAAGGCATTCCCGGCTATGGCACCGACGCATTACGTTTTACTTTCTGCTCAGTTGCTTCGTACACACGCGAAATCCGTTTTGATATTAACCGGCTTGCGGGTTATCGCAATTTTTGCAATAAACTCTGGAATGCATCGCGTTATGTTCTGATGAATACGGAAGGTCACGACACAGGCTCGGATCCGACCGCTGCGATGGCTTTTTCATTGCCCGATCGCTGGATTCTGTCACGACTGCAAAATACAATCGAGGAAGCGCATGCGGCGCTTCAACAATACCGGTTCGATCTGCTTGCGCAAGCCCTCTACGATTTTACCTGGAATGAGTTTTGCGACTGGTATCTGGAATTATCAAAACCTATCCTGACTTCCCAGGAGAGCACTACCGAACAGTTGCGCGGCACGCGCCATACGCTCGTCAATGTACTTGAAACTTTATTACGCCTCCTGCATCCACTTATGCCTTTTATCACAGAAGAAATCTGGCAGCGTATTGCGCCACTCACCGGTAAAGAAGGCAAAACAATCATGCTTCAATCCTATCCGCAGCCGGATTCACGTTTCATTAATGAAACCGCTGTCAGGGAGCTGGAATGGATCAAGCAGGTAGTAATAGCTATTCGCACCATTCGCAGTGAAATGAACATTTCCCCTGGCAAACAACTCTCTGTACTCTTTCGCAAGGGTACGGAATCAGACAAGCATAATACTGAACAGCACCAGCATCTACTGATGACATTGGCAAAGCTCGCGTCCATCAACTGGTTATTGGCTGATGAAACACCTCCACAGGCTGCCACCGCCTTTGTCAGTGAACTGGAAATTTTTATTCCGCTTGCTGGCTTTATCAATAAAGAAGAAGAATCCGCACGGCTCAACAAGGAAATAGGGAAACTCCAAAAGGATCTTTCGCTGATTGAAAACAAACTTAATAATCCGCAGTTTGTTGATAAAGCACCCGCTGAAGTTGTTGCAAAAGAACGCGCACGGCAGGAGGAGTTAACATCCACTCTTTTTAAACTCAGGAAACGGCTGGAACAAGTCATGGCGTTTTAATGCGGATATTGATCTAATCGTCATTGCTGCGAAGGTTACCTATTTCGCTGATGAAACTTCACCCGTCATTGCGAGCGTAGCGAAGCAATGATGATATCTTTTTGTTTTTAAATTAATTTTTAAAAGCAAAATTAAAAAAACAACCCTCTGCTCAAATGAATTATAATTTAACTATGATCTACATGGCCGTCAGGAGTCTCGGTATGTTATTACATCAGCGACTCATCAAACAGATAAAAAATCCAGCCCCACAAAGAGCGATAAAAACAGCCGCGATGCTGGATGTGGATCGCACTGTTACCGACCCGGGCGGTGAGTACCTTAATCGGGCAATGATGGATGCCTTGAAAGCACAAGGCATTACTGACATATTCTTTTTTACCACCATGACAGGATTTAATTTTACGCAAGAATTAGCGGGCAAAATTCCAGGCATCGAAAAGTCAAGTGAAGAAAATAGAATTTATACCCGCATGAGAATCATAGAAGAATACAAAAAAGCTGGCTTCAATGTGCGGGCTGTCGTTACTCCAATGGATTGTGTCGGAGATCATCCTGTTGGCTACTGGTATGATGAATATGCAAAAAAATATCAGGCCATACTGGAAAAAAGTAAAACCGCAGAAGATCCGGAACAGCTCGTAAAGGAAGCGAATGGATTTAGTGAGATGCTAAGAAATCAGGATCGGAAAGCATCATTAGTCGCGCATTATCTTTACAATGAGGGTAAATCCCCGAAAGATCGGGAAGATACAAAGGGATTCATGTATGAAAAGCTCATTGAGCACCTTCCTGCTGATATTGATTCGCTTATCTACTTTGATGACTCAGAAAAATGCCAGCAATCTGTACAAAAAGCACATGATAGAATAATGAGTGGTGACGAATCTACTCGTTCCACATTGACAACACAGCCTGAAATACAACAAAACGTTCCGGTAAGTGAAATTAGCATACCCCAATTAAGTGATTTACAAAAAAGAGTTGTACCTACAACCGTGGCTGGTTTTACCTATTTTGATCCGAAGGAAAATGAGGACGAGACTTATAGTGTCGATTATGGCAATTATACCCAGATGATTCATAATCACCATAATCAAGTCGTTCAAGATAAAAAGATGGAATTAGCCATCCAAGGAGAACTCTTTAGAATATTATCCGATCCAGAATTGATGGATGACGCTGTTTATGCTAGAGGTTCAGCGAAAATCAAGGGTATTCCTGTTTCTTTCTCCAAGTTGCCACAGGATTTGTTTGATCAGAATGGAGAAGTTAAAAAGGACGTAGCCGACCAAAATGGTATTTTCATTGATAAGGAACGAATTCAAGAAAGCGCCTTAAGAGATCACTTAGGAATTACAATTCAGGGATTAAGTACCAGAGAAAGACTGATTTTGGAGGCTGCTGTTATGACAGCCAAAAAAAATGTAATTGACATGCTTTATGTCAAACAAACACCGGTTGATACACCTGATGATGAAAAAGGTATCATACATACGACACTAACAAAAAACGCAAATCGGATCGTAAAATACACAATGCAGAAAATGGGTGCCTTGCACTTCAAACCGGATCAGCAACTTCAATTAACAAATGAATCAAAAGGCAAATTGCAAACGATGCTCGATAGCCAATGGGACATTAAAGCCTCTCTCCTACTTCACCGCATCAAATCATTACAAGATATGTATTATGGGTTAGGAAGATCTCGCCATAGCAATGATATAAATAAATTACTTTCAGGCGTGACAAACTTGAAGGCGGACAATGCAAAGGACAAATTTGCCGGCCTGGTTGGACTCTTAGAAACCGAATTTCAAAGGTGTGAAAATGAATTTTGCAAGCCTTTTTTAGGCATAGGAAAAGCAAAAACGACCGATGATTTCATCAAAAGAATAAACAGCGACAGAAATGATTACCACTACCCCCGTCTGTTAGCACTGATATTACAAAGCGCGGAAAATGACCATCCAGGCTGCCTTGCAAAATATCCACCTGATGATAATAAAATATCAAGAATCAAACCTGGCCATCAAACCGAATACGTAAAAATACTTCCCGACTTAATGGATAGTGAAAGCTTAAGAGGAAACGACTTCAAAGAATTTAAGGAATTTGAAAAAGCATTGAATAAAGCCGGCTTTTCCCGCATTCAAATATATAGACTGTATTATAATTATGATCCGGTAGGCATTCCAATGATCAAAGAAACGTGGCCCATATTAAAATCGCTAGATGAGACTACCTTTTCGCAATTCGTTAACGGCGACAAAGAGATTGCTGTAGGAATTGCAAAAATATTAAAACAACCCATTGAAGACATTAAAAACATTAAAGGCGCCATTGATGCCTTAAACAAACGTCACCCTATCGATATGACGCAACAAAAAAAAGTGGCCGCGTCGAAAACCTGAACGGCTCGTTCGTAATAACAGGTACAATCTCATCAACAAATCCGCAACCTTAAGTGTAAAAGTTCCGACTTGATCTGACAGTTACCCGTTTTTCAGTTACGGTTTTACTGTCAGTTCAAGTTGAGATTATCAACTTTTTCCTTCCAGATTCTTTTACCATCAATCAATGTCGCCATCGGAGTTCGGCCACAACACATTTTACCCTGATGTGTGCGTTCATTGTTGTAATAACCGAGCCAATCATCCAGATCTTTTTGCAACTCGTCAATAGTTGTGTAAACTTTCTTTCGGAAAGCAACCTGATAAAACTCATTCAGAATCGTCCTATGAAAGCGTTCACAGATGCCATTGGTCTGGGGTGATTGAGCTTTCGTTTTGGTGTGCTCAATATCATTGAGCGCCAAATACAACTCGTAATCGTGTTGCTCTACCTTGCCGCAAAACTCAGTGCCACGATCCGTTAATACGCGCAGCAAGCCCAAGCCTTGTTCTTCAAAGAATGGCAACACACGATCATTTAACAGGTCAGCAGATGTAATCGGTGTTTTTGTGGTATATAGCTTGCAATGAGCCACTTTGGAGTAGGTATCAACAAATGTTTGCTGATAAATGCGCCCAACACCCTTGAGATTGCCAACATAAAAGGTATCTTGTGAACCAAGATAGCCAGGATGTGCTGTTTCAATTTCACCGCAGGCCATATCATCGTCTTTTTTGCGTTCTAGCGCGGCCAGTTGTGCTTCAGTTAGAATTAAGTTCTCCTCGGCAGATTTCTTTTCCAGTGCGGTTAGACGCTGTTTAAATGATGCCAAATCATGCCTTAGCCAGATGCAACGAACACCGCTAGGAGAAACAAAAACACCTCTTTTCCTAAGCTCATTACTGACTCTTAATTGACCATGCGCGGGGTACTCAATGGCATAGTCCAATACAGCATTCTCTGTAGCTTCATCGGTGCGGTTCTTGATGTTTGGCTGCCGTCTGCTCTTGTCGAACAAGGTCTCAATGCCTCCTTGCTCAACTGCTGATTTATAACGATAAAACGTATCTCTGGAGAAGCCCATTACCTTGCAGGCTCTTGATACATTCCCTAGCTCTTCTGCCAAATTTAACAGACCGACCTTGTTTTTAATGATTTTTTGCGTACACTCGTACATAAGGTTACCTCTTTAATGTTTTGATTTTTACTCGACATAACTATCAAAACGGGTAACCTTACTTTTTTCAAGTAGCAAGTGTCAGATTAGATCGGAACTAATGCACCTTAAGCAATGACGAGAAAAAACATACTGAACGAGCCTGTAAATAAAATTTTGTGACTGCCTATTCTCAGCTAACCCATCGAAATAAGCGATAATAATAAACAGGAATAGGCAAGCATTCAAAATATGCATTAGCTTATTTTAGAAATGAATAAGCTTAAGCTTGTTTTCAGAAAAACCGCCACAACTCCTGATAGAAAGAGTTTGCTGAAGTTGTAACTTTACTTTTTTCAAGCAGCAAGTGTCAGATCAGATCCGAACCGGTTCATGTTAACTATACCAGCTTAACCACTATCTTTTTTGTTTCACCGTATTTTGTGGTTCCTCTATACCCTCTTCAAGCTTCCGGCTATCGATTGATTTCTTTTTCTGACTTTTCTCATACAGCGTAATTAGGGATGAAACATCTGCCAATTTGACAAAATCCCCGCTTGTGGAATTATTTCTCACCAAGCCGTCGCCCGCCAAACCAGCCGAGCTATCTGAATCTGGATTTTCAAAGATCAAAGAGAGCCTTTCGATTTTCTTGCTGATCTGCCGGCGCATGACGGGGTGTTTATTTTTTTCAGGGGCTGGCACAAGCGGCGCACTGGCTGATGGAACCACTACTGTCCGCGCTAACTCTTCCACAATTTTCCTTGTAGACAGTTCAACATTTTTTTCCTGGCTCGCATTCTCAGCTTTAATGATTGGCTTATCCTCACTCATCAGGGAAGGCGGCAGTGCTTCTGTCGCTTTTCCCTTCTCAGCATCCTCAAGCTTAACTGGTTCAACCCGCTCGGGTGTTTTTTCTTCAATCGTTTTTTCAATTTTCTTATCAACCGCCTTCGTCTGCTGCGCTCCCTTCTTTCGCCTGCGGTTTGCACCATCCAGTGCTTGCTGTAACGCTGCTCTTTCTGATTCCAATTTTTCAGCTTTTTCTAAAAGGGTTTTTAAGGTTTTCAATTGAACTACCAGGGTTGTATCAACGCCCTTTTGCTTTTTAATAAAATTAAAATGCGTATGTTTGTGATTGTTATCGTCACGCAATGCGTTTTCTATTATCGCAATATACTGTTTGATTTCAGGAATACTGCCTTTTCCAATCGGATTTTGAACATACTTTTCAAGGGGCTCCAGCTCCTTTCTTATTTGTTCAATCCGTTTTCGTTTGTCATTACCCGATCTTGTATCTGCCTGTGCGGCGGAATAATCCTGCAATTGCCTTAACGCGCCCTTGATTTCACTGTTATGATTTTCAATTGCTTTTTTTGCTGCATCGATTTTGATAATCTGCCTGCATCGCTTGTTAATGATAACACGCTTATTTTGATTCAAAGAAAGTTCCGGCGTTTGACTCAGCTGGTTTGCAGGTACAACTTTCGTGCCTCGCGGTTCGTGTTGAAGCGATTTTTCATACAATCTTTCACCTTTTCTCATCTCTTCCAAATCGATAGCCGCGGTCATTTTTTCATAAAGAAAATAATTTAATTTGGTTTGATCTTTTTCCAGTTTTTGTTCCAGTTCTCTTTGAATAACCTGCAGTTCCTTTACATATCGTTGCAGTGCATATTCGTTTTCAGCTATTTGCTGTCGAAGCTGGCTTCGCTCATACGAATCACCCGTTTCCTCAAACCTTTTTTTATCCACACTAATGCGATCAAGCAACTTGGTAAAATGACCTGTGTAATAGACGAAACGTGGAATAATGACTTTGTTTTTATTTTCAATCAGGACAGCCTGCTTAGCCATTAAACTTTCAATCTCGGCTTTCAACTGCTTTGCTTCGGGCGTCAATCCTTCTTTTGTGCTATTTAAACGGCTGATCGAATCAAAGTTTAAAGCGGACAAAATCGCATTCGCTGTCTGATAATCGCGCCTGTTAAACTGCCTTCTCATAATGGCGATCCATCGCTCCATTGCAATAGTACGTTCATCTTTTGTTTCTTTGGAAAGCAAATCTTTTGCCGCTTCCAGGGCCAGTTGATCAGTAAAATTAAAACAGCGTTGATGGCTCAGCGGTGCTTTGGATTTATCGGCGGGAACTTGGGTAAGATCCGTCAGCTCCTTAACAAGATGCATGCTGATGCATTCCTGTATGTCCGCATACTTATTCACTGCCTTGCGATAGAGTTTTTTTAATTTTTTAAATCGCTTTGGCTCATTTTTAAGAGACGCGGCATTCGCCAGCAAATATGCTTCCATCTCTCCTATCAAACCCAAAAGAGTAGGCCTTTCGCCCTGAATTGCTATACTAATTTTATTAACTAACTCGCTTTCTCTCGCTGACCTTGTTGATGACATTTTGGGGCCTCCCATTGGCCTTGGTTATTATTCAAACACTGCTCTTTTCTTTAACACTATGAGAATAAATAAAAAAATCTTTAAAAGCGTAACACCTGAAGCTTAAGGAAAACTTAAGAATGAAGAATCAATGTATGAGAAAAAACTTGCTTGAACAATCTGAAAAGCTGGGTCATTGCTCATTGTTGCGATGCCAGTGAAACCTGACATCGCCACGCCAAGTCAAGACCGCTTCTTATTCCGCTTCCAACAGCCGGGCTTGTTTCACGACCGCATCAAGCGCCTTCAGCGTTTCAAGTAATTCGCGCATTTTCTGCAAAGGCCACATATTGGGACCGTCAGAAGGCGCTTGATCAGGATTTGGATGGGTTTCCATAAAAATACCGGCAACCCCCGCTGCAATTGCCGCGCGTGCAAGCACGGGTACAAATTGACGCTGGCCGCTGGATTTGGTTCCACCGCCGCCGGGCAGTTGCACGGAGTGGGTAGCATCAAAAACAACCGGACAGCCGGTTTCACGCATAACGGCGAGTGAACGCATATCCGACACGAGATTATTGTAGCCAAAGGATGCGCCACGCTCGCAAACCATAATCTGCGCATTGCCTGTTTCACGCGCTTTATCCACTACATGTTTCATTTCCCAGGGAGAAAGAAACTGGCCTTTTTTAATGTTAACCGGCAAGCCCTGCTCGGCGACACGCCGGATATAATTGGTTTGTCTGCACAAAAAAGCGGGCGTCTGCAGAACGTCGACCACGCTTGCCACTTCTTCGATGGGTGTATCTTCATGCACATCCGTTAATACAGGCACCCCCAGCTGCTTTTTAACTGCATCGAGTATACGCAAACCTGCTTCCATACCCGGACCGCGATAGCTGTGCTGCGAAGTGCGGTTCGCCTTATCAAATGAAGATTTATAAATAAATGGAATACCCAGGGCTTGTGTGATCGCTTTTAGCTCGCCGGCCGTATCGATAGCAAACTGTTCACTTTCAATAACGCAGGGGCCTGCGATTAAAAAGAAAGGTTGATCCAAGCCCGTTTTAAAGCTGCATAATTTCATTTTGTCATGACCTCTGCTTTTTCTTTGCTCTCATGATAGGCTTTGGCAGCGCGTATAAAACCAATAAACAGGGGATGGCCATCGCGCGGCGTGGAGGTAAATTCCGGATGAAACTGGCAGCCAATAAACCAGGGATGATCCGGCAACTCAACCAGCTCCACCAGTTTGTCCTTTACTGATCGTCCCGATACTTTCATGCCCGCTTTTTCAATAGCGGGCAGCAGATTATTATTCACTTCGTAACGGTGGCGATGACGTTCAACAATCACATCTTTGCCATACAGGCGATGTGCCAATGAGCCGGGTACCAGATCACAAGCCT
This sequence comes from Aquicella lusitana, assembly GCF_902459475.1. Taxonomy (NCBI): domain Bacteria; kingdom Pseudomonadati; phylum Pseudomonadota; class Gammaproteobacteria; order Legionellales; family Coxiellaceae; genus Aquicella; species Aquicella lusitana. Next base: position 1,311,672 of record NZ_LR699114.1, read on the forward strand.
GGCCACCTAGACGCATGGTGCCGCCTACGTCCGATTTTTCACTGCGAAGTTCTCGCGTACCTTTTTGATCAATCCATTCTGTTACCAGTGCAACAACAGGATAAGGTGTATCGGCATTAAATTCCGTGCTGCAGGCACCCGGCATGTTTGCCTTGTGGCGAGCGTATTCGATCATTGCAATTTGCATACCCAGGCAGATGCCAAAATAGGGAATCTTGTTTTCGCGTGCATACTGAGCAGCCAGAATTTTGCCTTCCGTGCCACGCTTCCCAAAACCCGGTGCCACCAGAATAGCGTCCAACAACGTCAGCATTTTCGCCGCGCCCTTTTGTTCCAGCTCTTCTGAATCAATGTATTCAATATTTACGCGGGTACGTGTCTGTATGCCTGCGTGCTTCAACGCTTCAGACAGGGATTTATAAGAATCGGTCAAATCCACATATTTCCCAACCATGCCGATGGTGACTTCTACATCGGGATGGCGATAAGCATCAACCACACGCTCCCACTCGCTGAGATCAGCCGGCTTGGCTTTCAGCCCCAGATGCTGCACCACAATCCTGTCCAAACCTTGCTCATGCAAAGAAATAGGTAGTTGGTATATAAAATCCACATCCAGCAGTGGAATAACCGCTTCTTTTTCCACGTTGGTAAAGAGAGCAATTTTGGAGCGCGCACTATCGGAAATGGGTCTATCGCTACGGCAGAGTAAGATGTCGGGCTGAATACCAATGGAGCGTAATTCTTTAACAGAGTGCTGTGTAGGTTTGGTCTTGATTTCGCCGGCAGTGGGAATAAAAGGCAACAGAGTCAAATGGATAAACAGGGTATTCTGACGGCCTAATTCCATACGCATTTGACGAATAGCTTCCAGGAAAGGCAGTGACTCAATATCGCCCACGGTACCGCCAATTTCAATCAGCGCAACATCCACATCGCCTGCGCCCTGGGCAATACATTGCTTGATCTCATCCGTAATATGGGGAATGACTTGTACGGTGCCACCCAGGTAATCTCCCTTGCGCTCTTTGCGGATCACGTTGGCATAAATACGGCCTGTAGTAAAATTGTTCGCCTTGGTCATTTTGACCCGTACAAAGCGCTCATAATGACCCAGATCCAGGTCTGTTTCTGCCCCGTCTTCGGTGACAAACACTTCGCCATGCTGGAAGGGATTCATGGTACCCGGATCCACATTGATATAGGGATCCAGCTTCATTAAATTGACGCGAAGACCGCGTGCTTCAAGGATGGTGCCTAACGACGCTGCGGCAACGCCTTTGCCCAAAGAAGAAACCACGCCGCCTGTAATAAATATGTATTTTGTCATGGTGATGAATTATATCTGAATGATGAACAATATTGAAAAAATTTTGCTTGGAGAGTAACAAAAAGCCTTTTCCACCGCAACGCCACCTGATAAATTAATCAGATGTTAGCTTTATTTTCATCACCTTGCTTAATTCTTGACTCCCACCCCATATCATTTTAGGCTGTACAGGTTAAATGGATAAGCGTTCCCAAACTAGGAGATGATTTCAATGCTAATGCGAATCTTTGTAGCCCTGATTATTATCATCGCAATTGCAGTCGGTATTTTTGCTCTTGTGCTTCCCCGCGACCAACTGGTCAAATTGATTGTATTCCGTGATTTCTTTGATGTGACCCTGCCCATCCTTGCCTTTGGCGCACTCGTCAAATATCTCTGCACCTGCTGCCATCACCATAACCATTGTCACGATAAGAAAGACTGATTTATCTTGCTGAAAGAAGTTGTGATTGGAGAGTGCTAGAATACGCGTCTAGACTTGTTATCCCCGCGCAGAGCGGGGATAACAAAAGTCATGCAACTGGCACGACTTGTATTGCCAAGCCCTTCTCTCCCTTTCTTGCCTCGAAATCAGGATGAATAAAATATCCTGGAATCATTGCCAGAACACCCCCCGCAAAGATGAGCGGAAGCCTGTCCCGCTCCCATGGCAAAACATCCCATTCCTGTAAAAGATTTTTTAATGTACGCCGGCCCCGTCCCGGTATAGGTATTTTCTCACCCCCCTGACGAAACCTGACTGAAACCTGTTGTATATCAGCGCGCAATCCGGCACCCTCAAGCATCGAGACATGCAATGCCCCAAGAAATGGCAGGGGCAGCGGGCCGGTTAAGTCCCATTCAAATTGCTGTTTTGGATCATGAGGTAAGAGGCTGGACATTAAATAAAGCTTGTCCCTATGCCTTCTCAATTCCGTATTTCCCCATTTCACAACAGGCAAGCGATCCCAATTTGCACTCAGCACATTGAGGCGGATAGTTTCCATTTTTCGGGTATCGGGCACCGGGAACCCTGACCGCTCGATCCAGGTGCGCAGCATCCAGCGCTGCTTAGGCGCATCAAGCGGCAACAGTTTTTCAATCGAAAGCGGCTGCGTATCCGCATTCTCCAGATTAAACGCTGGCGTGGTTAATTCAGCCAGCAGAGTGTGGGCTTCTGCGCAATGCCCTGCGCTGCGGGAAATGGCGCTTACTATTGTAGGCCAGCGTGCTTTTAACGGACCCAGAATAGTATGACGAATAAAGTTCCGCGTCAGCCTGAGATCCTGATTAGACTCATCCTCCATCCATTCAAGATGATGAGCATCTGCATAATGCCTGAGTTCAGCACGGGGAAAGGCCAGAAGAGGTCTGCCATGAAAACCGCGCGCAAATGGCTTGAAAGAAGGCATGGCTGCCAGTCCTTTCAACCCTGCACCGCGAAATAATTGCAGCAAGAGCGTTTCAGCCTGGTCATCCTGTTGGTGCGCGGTAAGCAGTATATCGCCTTCTCCAAGACATTCCGCCAATACCGCATAGCGCCTGGTTCTGGCTATTTCTTCCAGGCTATCACCCGGCGCCAGATCCAGTTGAATGGCATGTTCGATATAAACAATGTCATATTCACGACAAACACGCGCGCAATGTTTTGCCCATTTATCCGCCTGAGCACTCAGGCCGTGATGAATATGGATTGCTTTTAACTTGAGAGGAAAAACAGTGCGCAATTCAGCGCAAAGCGACAATAACACGTGTGAATCCAGACCGCCGCTATATGCTAGCCAATACGTTTTGTCAAATCCATGTCGAGCGCAGAAAGCAGAGACTGCCTCAAACAGGGTCATGCACTCAACCCGTAAGACATAATACGTTTGTGACGCTCTTCAAGTAAGGTAGAAAGCGGATAGGATTGCAGCTCAGTCAGTTGTTCTATTAATTTCTTTTTCAGTGTTTGTGCCATGAGATCATAATTACGGTGTGCGCCGCCCAATGGCTCCGGGATAATATCATCCACCAGCCCCAGCTTTAAAATTTTATCAGCTGTCAGGTTCATGGCGTCCGCCGCTTCTGGCGCTTTTTCCGCACTCTTCCACAGAATGGATGCACATCCTTCAGGTGAAATCACGGAGTAAACAGCATGCTGCAGCATGAATACACGGTCACCTACGCCAATAGCCAGTGCACCGCCGGAACCGCCTTCGCCAATTACCGTACAAATGATAGGTGTTTTAAGGCGTGACATGGCAAAGAGATTGCGGGCAATGGCTTCACTCTGGTTGCGCTCTTCCGCACCGATGCCGGGATACGCGCCCGGCGTATCTATAAAAGTAATAATGGGGAGCTTGAAACGCTCAGCCATTTTCATGATACGCAGCGCCTTGCGATAATCTTCAGGGTTAGGCATGCCAAAATTACGCTCTATTTTTTCCTGGGTTTTGCGCCCCTTTTCATGGCCGATGACCACCACCGGCTGGCCTTCCAAACGGGCCAATCCCGCGATAATGGGTGCGCCGGCGGACAGCGCTCTATCCCCCGAAAGTTCATCAAATTCGGTAAAGACACGGGAAAGATAATCAATGGTATGGGGTCGTTGCGGATGTCGCGCGAGCTGTGTGACCTGCCAAGGGGTCAGCCTGCTAAATGTCTCTTTTATCAATTGGTTACATTTAGTTTCTAAACGGGTAATTTCCTCGCTCAAATTAATATCCGCATCGGTTCCCACCATGCGTAATTCCTGAATCTTGGCTTCAAGTTCAGCAATGGGCTGCTCAAAATCGAGAAAATTGATGTTCATGTTTTAAACCTATGCTAAAGCGAAAAACCGATATAATACCTAATCTTTGTGATTAAAACTAATACCACGGTGCTTTTTTGAGCATCTTATTGGCTTAAACCTCTGTACAGAGGGCTTAAACTGGACTCTGGCCATTTTTGAAAAACGTTCACAAAAACTGTCATCCTGAGGGAAGCGCATTACTGTCCAGTAAATTTCTGTTCTCGCCGTCCCGCTGACAAGCAGCAGGACGCCGGCGGAAGGGAGTAATGGAATTTAATGCGAGGACTATCCAGTAGGTGAGCCTTCAGGTAGCCTTCCTTTCCATTCCCACTTTTTTATCAAAAGAAACAGCAAAGCACTTTGAGAGGTAAGCCATGACTTCCTTGGGAATACCGTCCGGTTGAGACCTGTCTACCCATTTTGTGGCTTCTTCCAGCTGTTTCTGCAACATTTTAAGCTCGGGCTCTTCCTGCTCTGAAGCATGTCTGATGAGGGTTTTTATATATTCGTGAATACCATTGGTGTTTCTGTCCGTGTCATCGATCAACGCAAAAGGAATGGCTTTCAATAGGTCCTTATAATAGATTTCGTAATTTGCGAGACCTTCGTCAGGTAATTCTTTTCTGTTTGTCATTTCCTCCAGCTCATGATGCAGCTTTGCTTCATTTTCCAACGTATCACTGAATGGCGTACCGCGCGGGATCTCACCTTTTTCCTGCCTCAGCACATGAAAGACGTGCATGTTTTTATTGTCTTCCTTGCTGGGAAGACAGGATAAAACCTGGATAGCGTCCAATTCTGGTTTTGATAATCCCAAGCCAAATTCTTCATCCTGCAAAAAACGTTCAATTAAAAACTTGAAGCTGCTAAACGAAGCAATATAAACAGGATAATTTGCCTCTATCAGTGTCTTGAAAATAGCCCGCCATTCTTCTTTATTCCCCGTCGGTTCCAGCAAGCCCGCCGCTTTGAGTTTGTCCCAAATAAAGGCTTGCTGCTCAGGTGACCATTTTTCTTCTACATTTACCTCAAGCTTTATCTTATTCGTCTTCGCATTAATTTTATCTTTGAAGAGGGCTGCCGCTTCTTGGTTACCTTCAGCAAGCAGCTGATTAATGATATTTCTGGCGGAAATATGCAAATGATGGCGGCTGATAGTGTAATCAAAATCAAAAATGCAAACGGGTTTGCTTTCTTTTGCCATAAAGAATCGATTTTCCACTCTTGTTCTCCTTGCTCCGCTGCCTCTATCAATAAATCATAACACAGTAACTGCTGAGGCAAAATTAACCAGCCTATGACCGGGCGAAAGCATGGCAAAATTCGATAACTGCTGTTAATGTATAGGCCAGTCAAGTCAGGGACCCGTACAGATCATGGATCTCAATTTTGTTCATTTACGTATACATACAGAATATTCTTTGCGCGATGGTTTAATTACCATCCCCTCACTGATGGAAAAGGCTGCTGCCTTTGGGATGCCAGCCATTGCCATTACAGACCTGGGCAATTTGTACGCTATTGTCAAATTCTATCAGGCGGCTATCAGCGCAGGTATTAAGCCGATTATCGGTATAGATATTCAGGTTGCCGTTAACAGTGATTTAAAAGAACTCTCCCGCCTGACTCTCCTTTGCCAGACACACGAAGGTTATCAAAACCTGTTAAAACTGGTTTCAAAAAGTTATCTGGAAGGGCAAGCCAATGGACAGCCTGTGGTCCAGAAAGCCTGGCTTTCCTCTTCCTTAACAGAAGGATTGATCGCCCTCTCCGGCGCCCAGGAAGGCGATATCGGGCAAGCTTTGCTCCGTCATGAGCAAGAAAAAGCTCAAGATTGCCTGGCTTTCTGGCAATCGCTTTTTTCCAACCGTTTTTATATTGAAGTCAGCCGAACGGGCAAGGCGCAGGAGCATGAATATATTCAATCGGTAGTGAAACTGGCTGAATCAGCTTCCGTACCTGTCGTTGCGACCAATGACGTACGATTTCTGACCCGGGATGATTTTGAAGCCCATGAAGCCCGCGTCTGCATCCAGGAAGGTGTGACGTTGAATGATCCGCATCGGCCAAGACTTTATACAGACCAGCAGTACTTACGCAGCCAGGCGGAAATGCAAAAGCTGTTCGCTGACATACCAGAAGCCCTTGCCAATTCCGTTGAAATCGCAAAACGCTGTAATGTCACCTTTACCCTGGGCAAAAGCCAACTGCCCCACTTCCCAGTGCCAGCTGGCTATACGACTGAAAGCTATCTTTCTGAAGTTGTTAAAGAAGGCCTGGAAGAACGTCTGAAAAATCTTTTTGATACCCAAGCTGAAGACTTTGCAACTCAACGCAAGATTTATGATGAGCGGCTTGAACAGGAACTACAGGTCATCAACAAAATGGGTTTTGCGGGTTATTTTCTCATCGTGGCTGACTTCACTAAATGGGCCAAGGAAAATGGCATCCCTGTAGGCCCAGGTCGTGGTTCCGGACCCGGATCGCTGGTTGCCTACGCGCTAAAAATAACCGACCTGGATCCGCTTGCGCTCGAACTTCTCTTCGAACGATTTCTGAACCCTGAGCGTGTATCCATGCCCGATTTTGATATCGACTTCTGCATGGAAGGCCGCGACCGCGTCATTGAATATGTCATGAATAAACATGGGCATGACAGTGTTTCCCAGATCATCACTTACGGTACGATGGCAGCCAAGGCAGTCGTACGTGATGTGGGACGTGTATTGGGACTGGGCTATGGCTTCGTCGACAAAATAGCCAAACTGATCCCCTTTGAACTGGGCATCACTTTGGATAAAGCCATGGAACAGGAGCCGCTGCTGCGTGAACGCTATGAACAGGAAGAAGAAGTTCGCACACTGATTGACCTCGCGCGAAAATTGGAAGGCATCACTCGTAATGTGGGCAAACACGCGGGCGGTATTGTCATTGCGCCGGGGAAATTGACTGACTTTGTGCCGCTTTATTGCGAACCCAACGAAGCCTCACATCCTGTCACCCAATTTGACAAAGATGACGTGGAGGCGGTCGGCCTTGTCAAATTCGATTTTCTGGGATTAAAAACACTCACCATCATTGATCGCGCATTAAAAGTCATTAACCTTAATCGTGCAAGAAAAAACGAAGCGCCCATCGATATCAGCCTGATTCCACTAAATGATCCTGAATCATTCCGTTTGCTGAAAGCCTGTCAATCCACCGCTGTCTTTCAACTTGAATCACACGGCATGCGTGATCTTATCAAACGTTTGCAGCCGGATTGCTTTGAAGATTTGGTTGCGCTCGTCGCCTTGTTTCGGCCCGGACCACTACAGTCCGGCATGGTGGAAGACTTTATCAATCGCAAACACGGACGCGCCAAAGTCATTTACCCCCATCCCAAACTGGAACCCATTTTACGGCCTACTTACGGTACCATTGTCTATCAGGAACAGGTGATGCAGATCGCACAGGTACTGGCTGGCTACACCCTGGGCGCTGCAGATATTTTACGCCGCGCCATGGGTAAGAAAAAACCGGAGGAAATGGCTAAACAACGTGAGATCTTCTGCCAGGGTGCTGTTGAACGCGGAGTGAATGCGGATGTTGCCACCCATATTTTTGATCTGATGGAAAAATTTGCGGGTTATGGATTTAATAAATCCCATTCCGCTTCGTATGCCCTCATTGCTTATCAGACTGCGTGGCTGAAAACGCATTATCCTGCAGCCTTTATGGCCGCCGTGCTGTCTTCGGATATGGACCGCACAGAAAAAGTGATTGTGCTGCTGGATGAATGCAAATCACTCAAATTGCACGTTTCCCCGCCAGACATCAATCATAGTGATTACTTTTTTAAAGTAGAGGATGACAAAAACCTCGTCTATGGATTAGGCGCCATCAAGGGCGTTGGTGAAGCAGCGATTGAAAATATTATTGCCGCGCGCGAACAAAATGGGCCTTTCACGGATTTATTTGATTTCTGCCAACGTATAGATTTGCGCAAGGTCAATCGGCGTGTACTCGAAGCGCTGATCAAATCAGGTTGTTTTGATACGTTTGGCAAACATCGGGCTTCACTGATGGCTTCATTGAATAATGCCTTACAGCAGGCTGAACAGGCCTTGCACAATGAAACGTACGGTCAGCATGATTTGTTAGGCATGACAATGAACACCGCACAGCCGCAGTATATTGAGGCTCTGCCCTGGCCGTCTGATCTGCAATTGCAAGGAGAAAAAGAAACCCTTGGATTTTATCTGACAGGTCATCCTCTGCATCAATATCTTGAAGAACTTGCTCACTTTACAACATGCCGTATAGCCGAACTCCATCCCGCGGAACATCAATCCGCCTGCGTTGCGGGGATCATTTCTCTCGTTCGTACCCGCCAAACTAAACGCGGCGATCGCATTGCAATCGTCACGCTGGATGATGGAACCACACAAATTGAAATGGTCTGTTTTGCCGATGCTTACCAGAAATACCGCGAATGGCTCAACGAAGACCAGCTGGTCGTTATCGAAGGGGATGTCAGCCTGGATGAATTCAACAACCTTCCGCGCCTGGTTTGCCGTGATTTGTACACCATCGACCAGGCCCGGGCACGATTTTCTAAGTGTCTGCAAATTCATGTCTCAGAAATGGCATTTGATATGCAGCAGCTAAAATCCCTATTGATTTCGCATCGCGGTGGCAACTGCCCAGTCGTGTTTCGTTATGAAAACAACGGTATTAAAGCGGATATCACGCTTGGGAAAGAATGGCTGATTAAACCCGCCGAAACATTATTAAGCTTGCTTCAAAGTGCACTACCGGAAGCTCAAGTGCAGTTTGTTTATTAATGCGGGAAAATACAACATAAAGGAACTTCCTCCTTTCTAATACTTTCTTAAGGTAGCTCGAGTAGGATACGCTGCTAAAAATCTTATTATTATAAAATAGAATGAGGAAAGAGGAATGTTCAGGTATCAAAGCATTCCTGGCTGGAAAGTATTTTCAACTTCGAAGGTAAGCCACCAGGGCAAAAAGCAGTCGTCTTGTCTTTTTTTTAAACGTCACTATTCCACCGGCAAACCGAATGCATGGTCATACGTCACTTCTCCCTATCGGGTATCGGATGTTTTAATGGGCAAAAAAAGCTTGCCGACGGGATTGCATTTTACTATTACCAATCCTAATTATATCACCCGCTCACTGGACGATTTAAAAACAATCTTTGCAGCCATCGGCAGCACTGGGCATAATGAGCATCCTTATCGTTATCCCAGAAAAATCATCGTATTCAAACCACAGCGAAAAGCAAAACAGCAGCTTGCCGCCATTGTTGCAGGTGAAATAAAGATTGAAGATGACCATCATTTTGTTCATGTCTGCAGCCGATTGAATCATGTCGTTCAACAGGCTGTTGCCGATCATCATAAAACTTATAAAGAAATGGAGCGAGAAATTGAGAATTCCGTTTATGAAGCCATCCATTCATCCAGCGCCAGCAGGAATAAAATCAGGGAACAGTATTTAGAAATCATTGATGCTATCCATTCACGCACATTAAGTTTTTCGCCTGCTATCATTACTTCGACAGCAACAAAAATCATCATGGATGATTTATTACGTGATTCAATAGAATCCACGACTTATTCTATCGTCGTCGATGTCGTTTCCGATCAGGTTAAAAAACAGCACCTAACTTCGCTGAATAGCGTTTCTGAGCAGGATCGTCAGCAAATCATGTTGATGCTGCCTCAATTTAGTGCAGACAAGCGCTTAATGCAGGTCATGGCTGGCGGACCTGCTTCAGGCAAATCCATGACGACCAAGCAGTTCGCTGCCAAAATGAAAACGGAGTACGAACTTAACCTGTCCGACTTTGCTTTCATTTCAACCGACCGTTTCAGGCTCTTCCTACTCAAAGATGACGAATCCATTGGCACAGATATTGCGCTGCGCAGCCTGCACACGCAGGATGAAGCGCGTATGATAACCGAGGAAACGCTGAGGTTAATTACGAAAAAACTAACTTTGACGGGCTATGCACCTAATATCTTTATGGAAACGGTATGCCCCATTGATGAGGAAATTCAAATGGGTACACAAGCCGGCTGTAAATTGCGAGTGTCGCTGACTTCTTACCCGCCGGAAAAAGCTGTGGAAGGCAATTACCAGCGGTATTTATCGACTCAGGAAAGACTCCCGCCTGTTTCCGCGGTATTGGGGGGGCAGCAACTGGTCAGCAGGGAAACGCCTAAAATTCTGGCCAAGCATAGCGGCAAGGATATTGTCATGACGCTATATAACACCTATGCATTACTTCATGAATCAGGCGAAAAGAATGCCCTCATTGCTGCATTTCACTGCGAGCAGGACAAAATTATTATTCGTGATATTAAAGGGATGTTAGATTTCATTAAAAAATCCCATATCAATCCTGTCGCAACGAGTACCGAAGCGATTTATTTGTCACCCCGGAAAATTACACAGGATGCACTCATAACGGATTTTCTAAAAGAATATGGAAATAAAGAAATACTGTTTATCGATCCGTCTGCCAAAGACATCGATTATGATACGGTTTCACACCACCTCTATGCTATTTATTCCCATAAGAAGGGTTTAGTGATTAAAAATAAAGAGCTTTTTAATAGCTTGGTGACGCGTGACCCGGTAAGCAAACTGCTTTTTGATCAATTAAAATTCAAACAGGAGATGTTGGAATCTTATAGAATGAGTAAAGTCTAAGTAAAAAGGACTTTACTCTTTTTCAGATAGCGCTAAGATCAAAGAAAGGGTCGAGAATAAGGATATCTTTATGTTCTGTCGATTTTTTTTACCGAGAGCGCAATTAGGCAAACTTCCTTTAAGAGAAGGTGTTAATCCAATGAAATTTGTTAACAGTACAAAATCAAACAATCATCTGTTCAGCAAAAAGCCTTACAAGGATTCGCTAAAATCAATTCCAGCAGCTGAAGCAAACTCGTTAAGTAAAACGGAACTCGGTACAGCTGACGCACTGGAGCAAAGCGGCGAGAGTGACCATCCCCTATTTAACTTCCACAATTAAGCTTTTAGCCAGTTTAAACGGGCAAGCTGTGACTTATGCCGGGCCTAAGGTTTAATACTTAATTTCGCCTTAATAAAATAATTGTATAATTTTTGCCTATAAAACCAGGTATTATTACTCAGGCCATCCCTATGCTAGATCTATTACCAAAAGAAATTTTTTTGCATGTTCTATCCTATTTACCGTTACGCGATAAAATGCGCGTATTTTTCATCAACATCAGCAGCTATAAGCTTCTTGGAGAGGATGAAACATGGAAATTTTTTTGTTTAGCCGAGCAAGTGAAAGTATCAAAAGATAAAACAGCAAAAGAAGTTTATTTAAAAGCAAACGGTTTTATTACAACCCATACTGCTGAGACATATTACACAACAGGCAATTTGATTAGATTGTACCATCAGCCGACATCAGCGTATCCTTATCCCAGAAAATCGGATGATATTACATTAAAAGTCATTACCGAATCATTTCCCTCATCAAGAATGGTGTCACTTTACCCTTCCTTGTCTGATGCGCTTCATTACGCAAAATTCCGGCAAAAACTTTTCCAGCTAATTCCAATGGAATGTCCAGCTGTGTTTAGTGTTAAAGTAAATACGGAAGCTGTTTTTAAACAAAAAACGCGTCGGTTGGCAATCGCTTCTGAGGTTTATTATAAAAAAGAACAGCATTTATTATATTTTTTCTCTGCCAAGCAGGAACAAATAAAAAGTTTTCAAATTGAAAGTTTAAATGAGCGAAAGTATCAGTCGATACAAATTCCCAATAATCAATAACGTATTTTCAACGCTTAAGCATTGATTTCTTGCTTTGTAACGCTCAAGATCACCTGACTGGAGTAATAATCCAGCCAGAAGCAATGACATAAGAAAAAGAGGTACCTTGTATCCAACGTTACCGGGACTAGACTTCAATCTTGGCGTTTGCCTTCTGGCTTTGCTTATATAATTCGTATTCAAGCAGCCCTTCACTATTTTGTACCTGCTCGGCAAAAACGGCATATTGCTTTTTATCAAGCGAGCCCTGCTTGACGGATTTCAATGCCACAATGCCATAGCCATTTGGCAGTTTCGTTACACCATATGTGGCTTTGCCCGAATTGGGGATAGGCGCAGGCAAACTGAAGGCCGTATCTAAAATAGCCGAATCCACTTGCTTGGAATAACGGCCAATGTTGCCTGTTTTATTCCATGTCAAATTAAAAGACGCAGCCAAGGTGACAGGATCACTACCAGCCTGCAATTTCGCCTTAAAATCTTCAGCAAACTTGGCTGCACGCGCTTCCGCTTCTTCTGTTTTGAGTTTGTCTTCAATTTGCCTTGAAATATCTTTCAGCGGTATCAGCGTTGAAGGAATGTGCGACTTCATTCGCAGCACAATCACAGTTTCAGGGTTCAGCTGAATAACATCGCTATTGTTTTGCAGATTCATCACATCATTGCTGAAGGCCACATCCCTTACCTTTTTATGCTGTGAAATATCGCTGCCAGATTTATCTTTGCTAAACAGCTCGCTGGTTTTAATAGGTAAATTCAGCGTTTTTGCCGCGGTTTGCAAACTATCCGGGTGTTCATAAGTCAGATCGGCCAGCTGCTCCCGCAACTCGGCAAACTTTTCTTCAGCATGCTGACGGATATAGGCTTCTTTTACCTTGTCCCTGACCGCATCCAAAGGTTGTATTTTAGGTTCCTTGATATCTATTACCTTAACAAGGACAATGCCTTTTGGCGTGGTGATGGGCTCAGAAATCTGGCCGGGCTTGGTCAAGCCTGCCACAGCTTTTTGCCATTCAGCTGGGATCTGGGTCAGCACCATCCAGTCTTGTCCTTTGAGATTGGCGTCACTGGGATATTGCTGCGCAATCTGGGAAAAATCATTGCCCTGCGCGATAGCCTGCAACGCCGCCTCAGCCTTGCGTTGGGCCGTAGCAAAGTCTTCCTGCGAAGCTGTTGCTGGCACAGGAATTTCTATACTGGCAAGCTTCCAAGAAGTTGGTTGGGTATAGGAGTTAATATTTTCATTATAAAAGCTCTTTAACACTGCCTCAGTTGGATGAATGCGACTTGATAATTCCTTGAGCGACAATTCAATATAATCCACATTCATCTGTTCGGGCGTCATGAAATCATTTTTATGCTGTTCGTAGTACGCTTTGATTTTTTCAGGCGCAATGACAATAGGCTGCGAAAGGAAATAATGTAAGGGAATATTGATATATTCAATATCGCGTTCCTGATTAACCAAGGCAATGGTGTAATTCGTTTCGTCAGGCAGGGAAAAAGAAGTCAGAATAATACCCAATTTAGGCTGATCGATCAGCAGACTGGTTTTGATCAACTCAAGAAACTCGCCAGTGGATAAGAGGGAAGAAGATAAAATTTCCTGGAAACGGTCAACTGAAAATTGCCCATCTACCTGGAATTCCGGCATGCTTTGCAAATAACTGTCAATCTGGCGATCAGAGACATGGAACCCTTCTTCAACGGAAGCTTGCTTCAGCACTTCGATTTCGATTAATGTCTGCAAGGCTCGATCTTTTAACGCTGTCTCATCCTTCGCAGCATTCAAGCCGTACTGAACTTGTGCCTGACGGCGAAGACGCTCATATGCAACAGTCAATTGCTCTCTGGTGATCTCGGTACCATTTACCTGAGCAACAACGCTATTATTGGTGCCGCCTGTGAAATAGCTATGAATCCCCCACAGGGCAAATGACAGAATGATGATTGTAACAATGACGCCTGCTATCCAACCTTGTGTATAGTCACGAATGGTTTGAAGCATTGTTGTGCTCTCTATTTGCAAAAAAGGCGCGTCTTTGTCACCAAGACACACCTTATTTTTGATCGATGGACATAATTTAACGGAGTGGACGGGACTCGAACCCGCGACCCCCGGCGTGACAGGCCGGTATTCTAACCAACTGAACTACCACTCCTTGGAACACTTTTTATAGCAGTCTTTCGACTTTTAAACACTTTTGGGTGCTGAGGGGATCGAACCCGCGACCTTCGCCTTGTAAGGGCGACGCTCTCCCAGCTGAGCTAAGCACCCAGCAAATCCGCACTGCTTAAGACCCAGTAACGGAATCAAATCTTAGGATTTTGCATCCTCTTTTACAGCTTCTTTAAGTGCTTTGCCAGCTTTAAAGCCAACCACTTTTGCTGCATTAATTTTAATCTTTTCGCCAGTTGAAGGATTTCGTCCTTCACGAGCTGCGCGTTGTTTGACCGTAAACGTACCAAAGTTAACGATCACAACTGGATCACCCTTTTGTAATGAGATAGTTACACCTTCAAGCAGCGCATCAAGCGCACGGGATGCAGATGACTTCGTCAGCTCTGCCTTCTCAGCAATCAGGTCGATCAATTCTGCTCTATTCATACTTTTTTCTCTCTATCCATAATTAAACGAGTGTGTTTCATTCGCCTGCCTGCCATAAACATTCCGTGTAAATTAATGACTTGCAACGAAGTGTGATTTATACCAATAGGGTGAAACTTATGTCAAGCAAGTTAATGTGTTTTTATTAGATTTTTACGGAATACGCTCAAGGCTGCTTCAAACCTGTGCAAGGGCGAGTGACTGGCCCATGGCCTCTGCTTAAATTATGAGCTTAATGGTGGTGTTAATCATCTTCCATCCGCGTAGACGGGAAATCTATTCATCCCTGGCAATAATAGTGTCATAAAAGCGATGAATCCGCTTGCGTGGGAAGACAGAGGATAACGCAGGAATAAGACAGCTTGGTCAATACTACCAGGCACAGTAAAAGTTAAACTTTTTTATTGGGTAAGGATTGGAAATTCTCTGGATGACAACCCCGCGATCTGGTCGCGGGGTGACAATGACAGATTAATGCGCTCTAATGCGTTCCGGTTTTTCATTTTTACGCAGTTTTACTTTCTTACCCACACTGACCAGCGATGACTTGCCCTTTTTGCCTTTGCGGGCTAACCGCTCGGGGTAACCGCTGACAGCGGCGCTTAACACTTCGTCAATCCAGCGCACGGGTTTGATGTTTAAATCCTGCTTAATGTTGTCAGGAATTTCTTTCAGATCCTTGACGTTTTCCAAAGGAATAATAACGTTTTTAATGCCGCTTCGGTGTGCAGCCAACAGTTTTTCTTTTACGCCGCCTATGGGCAATACCTCACCTCGCAAGGTAATTTCACCCGTCATGGCATAATCCGCTCGTACAGGCAATTGTGTTATCACTGAAACCAGTGCCGTGCACATGCTGATACCCGCGCTAGGCCCATCTTTAGGTGTGGCACCTTCGGGAACATGGATATGAATATCGTGTTTATCAAAGAAGTTCTTGGGCACGTTTAACAGGTCTGAGCGAGCCCTGACAACGGATAGCGCTGCCTGGATGGACTCTTGCATAATCTCACCCAACTGGCCGGTATAAATGGTTTTGCCCTTACCCGGCAAGATGACTGCTTCAATGCTGAGTAACTCGCCACCCACTTCAGTCCACGCAAGACCTTTGACCTGACCGATCTGATCCTGCTGTTCTGCGATGTCATAACGAAAACGCCTGACGCCCAGATAATGTTCAAGATCATCCGGCTCAATGCGTGCATTTTCGCCTTTCGTTTTCAGTAACACTTCCTTCACGACTTTTCGGCAAATTTTAGAAATCTCTCTTTCAAGATTACGTACGCCCGCCTCTCTTGTGTAATACCGGATGATGTGCGATACGGTTTCAGCCGGAATTTCGATTTCCGAGGGCTTTAATCCAGCCGCTTCAATCTGTTTTGGAATCAGATGGCGGATGGCAATATTCACTTTTTCATCTTCGGTATAACCTGGAATACGGATGATTTCCATACGGTCACGTAAAGCCGGCGGAATATCGAGGGTATTGGCTGTCGCCACAAACATCACATGAGAAAGATCATAATCCACTTCCAGATAATGATCGTTGAATGCGTGATTTTGTTCAGGGTCTAGCACTTCCAGCAAAGCTGAAGCGGGATCGCCGCGAAAATCCATCGACATTTTATCAATTTCATCCAACATAAAGAGTGGATTATTGACATTTACCTTACCGAGTTTCTGGATAATCTTGCCTGGCATCGCCCCAATATAAGTGCGTCGATGACCACGAATTTCGGCTTCATCACGCACGCCGCCCAAAGACATACGCACAAATTTACGGCCTGTTGCATTGGCAATAGACTGACCTAATGATGTCTTGCCTACACCAGGGGGACCAACCAAACAGAGAATCGGGCCCTTCAGTTTCTTCACGCGTTTTTGTACAGCAAGATATTCAATGATGCGTTCTTTAACTTCCTTAAGACCATAATGCTCGGTTTCAAGGATTTTTTCCGCGCTCGCGAGATTAACACGCGCGGAGCTACGTTTGCTCCAGGGCAGTGACAACATGACATCCAAATAGTTACGGGACACGGTTGCTTCAGCTGATTGCATAGGCATGCTTTTGAGCTTGGCTAGTTCCGCTTCCGCTTTTTCACGTGCTTCATTTGACATGCCCGCCTGTTCAATTTTCTTGGCCAAGGCTTCGAACTCATTGGGCACGTTCTCAATTTCACTTAGCTCTTTCTGTATCGCTTTAATCTGTTCATTTAAATAATATTCACGCTGGGTTTTTTCCATTTGACGCTTGACACGTCCGCGAATTTTCTTTTCCACCTGAAGCAAATCAATTTCGCTTTCAAGCAACGCCATCAGTTTTTCAAGCCGCTTTGGCAAACTCTCCTGTTCCAGCAGCTTCTGCTTTTCATCCAGCTTGATATTGAGATGCGCAGCGATGGTATCACCCAGGCGACTGCCGTCTTCGATGGCAAGAATAGAAGCCATGATTTCAGCAGGAATTTTCCTATTGAGTTTGACGTATTGTTCAAACTGGGACTTCAATGACCGTACAAAAATTTCGACCTCACGGTCATTAATATTTTTATCATCAATCAATTCTATATCAGCAAGAAAGTACTCCTGATTTTCGACGAAGCGCGTAATACTGCCGCGCTTTACACCTTCAACCAGGACTTTTACCGTGCCGTCAGGGAGCTTGAGCAATTGCAGAACGGTTGCCAGTGTGCCAACACGATGAATGGCCTGTTCGCCAGGCTGATCATCCGTCGCATTTTTTTGCGTGGATAACAGGATTTGTTTGTCCGCGGCCATCGCCACATCCAAAGCCTTGATGGATCGTTCGCGTCCAACAAATAAAGGTACAACCATATAGGGATAAACCACTACATCCCGCAATGGTAAAACTGGAACACTTAAGGTGTTTGCATCACTTGGAATGGACGCCATTGTGACCCCTCCATATAATTCTTCAATTAGCTCACTATCCCTGCATTCTGCCCATGGGCAATTGCGCTGGATATCTATTTATTAAGTATAAGCCATTCGCTACTCAGCTGCCGTGGATGATGACTGGTCATGGTTTTCGTAAATAACGATAGGCTTTGTTTCACCATGAATGGCAGCTTCATCAATAATTACTTTAGAGACATGATTTAAGGAAGGAAGTTCATACATTATGTCTAATAAGGTTTTTTCCAGAATGGAACGCAATCCCCTGGCGCCGGTTTTCTTTTCCACACATCGCTCAGCGATGGTATGGAGTGCGGCATCACGAAACTCCAGCGTGACACCTTCCATCTCAAAAAGCTTACGATATTGTTTAATCAGGGCATTCTTAGGTTCTGTCAGAATGCTGACTAATGCATCTTTATCCAGCTCTTCGAGTGTGGCAACAACAGGTAAACGTCCGATCAGTTCAGGAATTAACCCGTATTTGATCAGATCAGCAGGCTCCGCTTCACGCAGAAGACTACTAACCGTTTTTGAGTCATCTTTACCATGAATTTCAGCGGAAAAACCAATGCCCGATTTTTCAGATCGGTCACGGATCAGCTTTTCCAGTCCCGCAAACGCCCCACCGCAGACAAACAGGATGTTGCGTGTATCAACTTGGATAAATTCCTGCTGCGGATGCTTTCTTCCGCCTTGTGGAGGAACAGAGGCAATGGTTCCTTCAATCAGCTTAAGCAATGCCTGCTGCACACCCTCGCCTGATACATCGCGGGTAATGGATGGATTTTCTGATTTACGGGAAATTTTATCAATTTCATCAATGTAAACGATCCCCATTTGCGCTTTTGACACATCATAGTCACAACGTTGAAGAAGCTTTTGTATAATGCTTTCAACGTCTTCACCCACGTAGCCGGCTTCTGTAAGGGTAGTCGCATCAGCGATGACAAAGGGCACATTTAAAAGGCGCGCCAAGGTTTCAGCCAAGAGCGTTTTACCGCTGCCTGTAGGACCGATGAGCAGAATATTACTTTTATTCAGCTCGACTTCATCCTGTTTTGAATGATTGCGCAAACGCTTATAGTGGTTGTAAACCGCCACCGATAGAACTTTTTTAGCCTGCGTTTGCCCAATGACATACTCGTCCAGCGTTTTGCAAATTTCTACCGGGGTAGGCAGCTTGGGTAAGGTATCCGAAGGGGTGGCGGACTTATCATCCCGCGCCTCTTCATTGATGATGTCATTACAAAGCGAAACACATTCATCACAAACATAAACAGACGGCCCTGCTATCAGCTTGCGTACTTCATGCTGGCTTTTGCCACAAAATGAGCAGTGAAATACCTTATCTCTATTGCCGCGCTGGTCATTACTCATAAGATAAGCCTCTTCAGTTTATATTCCTATAAATAGGGATGATTTAGCTAAAATCAACCGCCCTTATTTATATTATTACTTTTTATTGCTGCGATAATCGAGAATCTTATCAACGATCCCGTAATCGCGGGCTCGTTCGGCGGCCATAAAATAATCCCTATCCGTATCCTTCGCGATAATTTCTATAGGCTGGCCAGTATGCTTGGCCAGAATTTCATTCAATCGAGCACGCACTTTTAATGTTTCTTCAGCATGAATGGCAATATCCGACGCTTGTCCCTGAACGCCACCCAGCGGCTGATGAATCATGACTCGCGCATTCGGCAGACAATAGCGCTTATTCTTTGATCCACCAGCAAGTAGTAAGGCGCCCATGCTGGCAGCCTGCCCTACGCACATCGTGCTCACATCAGGCTTGATGAATTGCATGGTGTCGTAGATAGCAAGACCCGCGGTGACAACGCCACCGGGAGAATTGATATAAACGGAAATGTCCTTGTCCGGATTTTCAGATTCTAAAAACAACAACTGCGCCACAATCAAGTTGGCGACGTGGTCATCAATGGCTCCGCCAATAAAGATGACACGGTCTTTGAGCAACCTGGAATAAATATCAAACGCTCTTTCGCCTCTCGCGGTTTGCTCAACGACCATAGGCACCAATTGACTTCTGGTCGGATGATTCAGTATGTCAGACATAACATTTCCCTTCATAAATATATTATATACGAATACCTTTGAGTTCTGCATAACTCATGGTTTTCTCAGTCACGGACACATCTTCCATCAATTTGTCCAGGACTTGATCTTCCATGACTTGCGCTTCAATACCATTGCGGCGTTCAGGAGATGAAAGCCAGGCAATCACCTCTTGCGGATGCTCGTACGCTGCAGCAATTTCCTGTATGCGCTGATTCACACGGTCTTTATTGACTTGCAAATTCGCCTTTTTAGCATATTCTGCGATCAATAATCCCAAGCTTACCCGTTTTTTTGCCACATCATTGAAAGCAGCCATTTCTTCATTGGAATGCTGATGATGATCATGGTGCTGATGCTGTGGATAAATCTCGTCATGGATGTTGTGCGCTTCGCGTTCCACTAATGATCGGGGCACATCGATTGGATTTTGTTCGAGCAATTGACGGAAAACCTGCTCTTTTAACTTTTCTTTCACCAAACGGTCACGTTCCTGTTCGAGTGATTGCTTGATCTGGTCTTTCAAATCATCTACTTTCCCGCTTTTCACGCCTAATTTTTGCACAAAATCATCGTCTAATTCGGGCACATCTGCTTCAAAAACTTGCTTTATTTTTACCACAAAATCAACTGGTTTTCCCGCTCTTTCAGCTGCCGGAAAATCAGCCGGAAAGCTTAAGTTCAAGGTACGCTCTTCTTCTGCCTTAGCACCCTTCAGGCCTTCTTCAAACCCAGGCAGCATGACCTTACTGCTGAGTTCCAGGGGAAAATTCTCGATTTTATTTTCTATATCAGACTTGCCTTCAAAAATCGCATAATAATCGATAACAACCCGATCCTTTTCCTGTGCCGGCCTGTTTACCAATTTCCATTTAGCATATTGTTTGCGCAATTGTTCAACAACACGGTCTACATCGTCTGACGTCACTTCCGTCACGGGCTTTTCAATCGTGCTCATCGAAAATTGAATATTTTCTATGTCTGGCAAGACTTCAAATGAAGCAATAAATTCCAAGGGTTGATTAGGCATCATCAACTTCGGTTCTACCTGTGGCTGGCTGACAGGCTTTAGATCCTGCTCAGTAATCGCCTCATAGAGTGATTTTTGCATCACTTCAGCCAGTGCTTCTTTGCGGGCGTCATCACCGAACCGCTGCTCGATATAGGAAACAGGCGCCTTGCCCGGGCGAAAACCCTTGATATTGGCTTTTTTGGCCAGCTTGTCGAGTTGTCTTGCATAAGCTTCTTCGACTTGGTTGGCTGGCACCACGATAGTCAGGCGGCGCTCGACGTTGTTCACTTTTTCAACTGATACTTGCATGGTCATGACCCCAATGAATCAAAAAATTTTGCCCTATAAAACAAAGGCTTCTCCTCTTTAGGAGTCCATTTTTAAAGGGCGTTATTATAGTAGGAATTTTTAAGTCTGTCTCTGTCTTTCATCTTGCTACAATTTGCTATGCGAAAGGAGAGACTCGAACTCTCACGGGTTACCCCACTGGAACCTAAATCCAGCGCGTCTACCAGTTCCGCCACTTTCGCAATTCTCTTACCTTTAAGGATAGAACAGAACTGCCATTTTTACTGGAGTTTAAGATGACAATCAAGCGGTTAGTCGTATTTTTTATTTGAGGAAGAATTGCCTGCACTGTCAGCACGCTCGCAGAGCATCAGAGCGCAGCGTTAAGAGAGGGCTTTGCGATAGTATTTTATCTCCAACTAATATATAACCTTGATTTTATCTCGCCTGGAGAAAACAAGGAATGTTTCAGTCACATCATAAAAAAATGCTACCACTCGCAATGTTATTATATGGTTGCACTGTTTACGCCGGTCCGATCAGTCCCTCATCCCAAGATGCAAACATTTACAAAAATAGCTGGCTTGCTACCGCGCTCAAATTACAAAGTGAAATCGATCTTTATGTCCCACTGAATGAAGCGACATTCATCGGCACACATAATTCTTATAATGCCAGCCACTATGCCACCCCACTGCGCTATCTTGACCCCAATCAGACACTTTCGATTTACGACCAGCTGGAAGCGGGCGTGCGCAGCATCGAGCTGGATGCGCACTGGACGATGAATAGCCGCGCGGCTAAAGCGATTTTATTGTGTCACGGTCAGGATAATCATTTAGGCTGCAGCATTTTCGATCGTTCCATGTCAGAAGGACTGGAAGAAATTCGAAACTGGTTAAAAGCCAATCCGAAGGAAATTGTCCTGCTTTATATCGAGCGACATCTTGACAAGCATGAACCAAGACTTGCCGCCATGCTTGAAGAATACCTGGGTCCATTTATTTATAAAGCAAGTCTCGCTAGAAAAAATGGCGATAAACCCAAAGGATGTGTTGCACTTCCGAGCGCGCTTACCAAGGACGCCATTTTAAAAGCGGGAAAACAGTTGATTATTGTCACCAAAAATTGTGACGGATCCTCGGTTCGCTACGAAGAAGAAGATAAATTCAGCCAACACTGGAATGACTATGTCTTTGCCGGCATTGGCGATATACCTTCACGTCCTTATACATTTATAGACTCCACTATGAACGCATTCACTGCCTACCCTGATTGCGGAAAATCGACTGTGTTTCAGGATGACAATAACCATGTAAGCATGTGGCGCATATTTGAAGACCGAACGCGGTTATCAAGCATTGAGCGCCCACAAAGAAAATTACAGCCAGAAGACATGCAAGAATTGATGCGCTGCGGTATCAATTGGCCAACGATGGATATGCTTACAACTGCGGATCCTCGCCTTGTTGCGGCTATCTGGAGCTGGGCGCCCTTTTATCCTCAGGAGAGCAAGGGACAATGTGCGATTTATAAAAAAGATTCAGGAATTCAAAATATTCCTTGCGAACAAATGGTAGCAGGCTATGCGTGCAGAGAGAAAAATACGAACGAGCTTAAAGCCGTTTCATTGATCGGTCCCTGGTCCAGCGGCGAGTCCACCTGCCAGCTTAGTGCCGGTAAAAACTGGCACTTTGCGACCCCTATTAATGGTTATCAAATGAATAGTCTAAAAGAATCAATGGGGACGCTGATGCTAACCGAAGTAGGGTTAAATTATTCGGCAGACAAGAATGGGCATTGGGTAGCAAAAAATTAATTAATTTAACCAGTTACAAATAATCGGCACGTCATCTGCTTCCGCCAAAGTGTATTATACTTTTTAAATAATACACGAGGCCTGGAGCAGATATGACTAGCCCACGACATCTACAACAAATTACCGATGAAGAAGTCGATTTTCTTACCCATGCGCTCACAGATGAGTTAGTTGCTTTTGAAATCAAGATCAAAACCGGTAAAAGATTTAATAAGCATCAGTATGAAAAAGCCATTGAAAAACTCGCTGAAACACTTCACAAGCTAAGCGAAAAATCGTTTTTACAGCTTGACAATCTATCAAGTATACAAATAAGCGAAAACGAATCGCCACCTAGTCACCAGCGGTTTGCCAATGTTATAAACAATATATCGGAGCTAATCGTAAAAGAAACCATCTCTCAGAAAAACTTCAAAGACATGACACTTATAATGGAAAGGTGGATTGAAGTCATGAATAAGTGTTTACAAAAAAATGATTTCAATAGTGTTCAAACCATTCATTCGGCTATTAATAAAATTATTGAGCGGATTAATCCCAGGCTAAAAGAAGAATTATCTTCAAAAGCAGTGTCCACCTTAAACAAGGTGGAAAATTTGCATCTCGGCATTTATAAAAATGATCGACCCCTGTATCTGGATTTGGTGCTCAAGAAAAAGAAAGTCGTCCCTTATTTTGGCTCTTATAAAGGAAGAATAACGCTCCTCTCAGAGACATTAACTCAAGAAAAAAAAGGTGTACAGGCGCTAATGAAGCTTGAAAATTTTGATGAAATAATGGAATTCATCCGCAAAGCGATTAATCAAAAAAAACATAATGAACCGTCACTATCGCCCACTGACTTTGAAAAGTTAACCAGCTTACTTGAGAAAAATGACGAATCGATACCGCAAGAAAAAATTCAGGATATAATTGGCCATCTTGGCGTTATCGCCAATGTACAGAGGGAAATAAATACCCTGGAAAAGGAAATTGCAGGATTTCAGTCGAAGATAGGACAGCGCCATGTGAATGATGACATAATACTTCATATGCTCGTGCAAAAAAATATCGGCGATGAAGGGATGTTTTTTAACAGTGATCAAATACTGGATACGCTTAAATTAAATTATTACGATAATTTATTCGCAAAACAAAAGCGGTTATTTGAGAGATATGCCAGCCATTATCGCACTTACGCCGAAGGATTTCTGCTCTATCCCGACGAAAAAGCGGCTCAGGCTTACCAATACCGCGGCGAAAATGAAACCCATCTAGGTAAATTCAGGTTTAACGCAGCGCAGGAAATATTCAAGCAATTAAATCGTCTTCCGACGCTTGAAAGCATAAGGGATGATACCAGGCAGATCAATAAATGGATTGAGCAAATAGACGCTCTTCTTGCGACCGTTGACATATTTAGTAAGAATGAACTTACTCACAAACACAGACACGCACACAGCGTTAAAGTATACCTGCACAAGTTTGACTCATTCGGATTTCCTTTTCATTTTGAAGATTTGTTGGATAATTTGCATGAATTACTCAACGCCACCAAAAATCAGGCGAAAGCTTTAATCAGCAAAAAAGAGGAAGAGGCAGCCGCACAGGATAATAGCTTGATAAAAGAAAGCAAAAAATCACCTTATGCTTTTTTTGAGCAGAAGCCCGAAAAAAGAGAAAAGGGTCACGCCCCTCCTCCCCGCAAACCTCATTTATAAAATAATACTTATCTCATTATTTGTAAAAGTTCCGACTTGATCTGACAGTTACCCGTTTTTCAGTTACGGTTTTACTGTCAGTTCAAGTTGAGATTATCAACTTTTTCCTTCCAGATTCTTTTACCATCAATCAATGTCGCCATCGGAGTTCGGCCACAACACATTTTACCCTGATGTGTGCGTTCATTGTTGTAATAACCGAGCCAATCATCCAGATCTTTTTGCAACTCGTCAATAGTTGTGTAAACTTTCTTTCGGAAAGCAACCTGATAAAACTCATTCAGAATCGTCCTATGAAAGCGTTCACAGATGCCATTGGTCTGGGGTGATTGAGCTTTCGTTTTGGTGTGCTCAATATCATTGAGCGCCAAATACAACTCGTAATCGTGTTGCTCTACCTTGCCGCAAAACTCAGTGCCACGATCCGTTAATACGCGCAGCAAGCCCAAGCCTTGTTCTTCAAAGAATGGCAACACACGATCATTTAACAGGTCAGCAGATGTAATCGGTGTTTTTGTGGTATATAGCTTGCAATGAGCCACTTTGGAGTAGGTATCAACAAATGTTTGCTGATAAATGCGCCCAACACCCTTGAGATTGCCAACATAAAAGGTATCTTGTGAACCAAGATAGCCAGGATGTGCTGTTTCAATTTCACCGCAGGCCATATCATCGTCTTTTTTGCGTTCTAGCGCGGCCAGTTGTGCTTCAGTTAGAATTAAGTTCTCCTCGGCAGATTTCTTTTCCAGTGCGGTTAGACGCTGTTTAAATGATGCCAAATCATGCCTTAGCCAGATGCAACGAACACCGCTAGGAGAAACAAAAACACCTCTTTTCCTAAGCTCATTACTGACTCTTAATTGACCATGCGCGGGGTACTCAATGGCATAGTCCAATACAGCATTCTCTGTAGCTTCATCGGTGCGGTTCTTGATGTTTGGCTGCCGTCTGCTCTTGTCGAACAAGGTCTCAATGCCTCCTTGCTCAACTGCTGATTTATAACGATAAAACGTATCTCTGGAGAAGCCCATTACCTTGCAGGCTCTTGATACATTCCCTAGCTCTTCTGCCAAATTTAACAGACCGACCTTGTTTTTAATGATTTTTTGCGTACACTCGTACATAAGGTTACCTCTTTAATGTTTTGATTTTTACTCGACATAACTATCAAAACGGGTAACCTTACTTTTTTCAAGTAGCAAGTGTCAGATTAGATCGGAACTAATGCACATTATTAAATTGGATTGAAAAATCTGGTTAAGATAAAGCTGCCAATGCAGATTTATTTACTTCATTATATTTTTCTTTACATCCGTTTAATAAATCCGCAAATGTCAAATCATCATTTCTTGTTTAGCTTATTATTGCCCATTTCTTCTCGCCGGATAGCCAGCATTTTCTCAAGCGAGCCAAACCGGCAATCTTCGCTCAGTAAATCAATATAGAGTTCTCCATTCAAATGGCCGACCTCATGTTGAATGAGCCTTGCCAAAAATCCGCGTGCGGTGCCCGTTATGGTTTTCCCATTCCCATCGCAGGCCTCATAATGAATTGCAGTGTATCGATATACTTCACCCATCTTGTCTGTAACTGAATAACACCCCTCCCAATCCTTATTTTTTCCTTCTTCCAGAATAGGAAAATAAACCGGGTTAATCAACACCGTTGGCGGAAGCGTATCGTATACCTCCTTGCGTATCCTTTTCGCTTCGGGTGGTACTTGAATAATGGCTATGCGCAGCGGCATGCCCACCTGAGTTGCTGCGAGACCAGCAGGTTTGCCAAGAGGACTTTCAAGATCAGAAAAGAACACTCGCAATTCTTCTATAAACTGACGTATTTCTTCATCCAGGGGAAAGCTTACTTCTCGCGCGGGTTCTCGCAATACTCGATGGTCCGCCAGATCGTGCGTGACTAATTGCAATTTCATACTACAACCTCACCCAAAGCTGCACGCGTCCGCATTGCATCCAATAGACTGGCATAATTCCAGGTTAAATCGCGTGCGCTACGGGGCTTGCCGCTTGCCCGGTCAATTTGTTCTGACAAATGGTAACAAGTACGATCTGCGTAACAGGTTGCATAGCGTTTCACGCTTTTCAGGCTATTATCCCCTTCCTCAATTAAGCGGTTAACGAGGCCAAAGAATTTATCCGGTTGTTCTGAGGCAAGAATAACCTCTTCTTTATCAAGATTGGTATAAAACTGTTGGAAAAAGAAAATATTATTATGCGTTATCCTCACGCTTCCTTCACCTAAATAGTTTTTTGCCAGCGCATAATAATATTGCGCCAGCGCATTAGTGGTTAAAACCCAGGGATTGCCGTAGCTTGAATGGTTGCCATCATAAATATCGCCAGGATAGCGGCCAATAAGCGGCGCTGCCGTCTTATTGGTGATATTTATTTTATAAAGCGGTGCAAACGCATTTCGTAGAAAATAGGCTGAACTCAACACACTGTCGCTAGTTAATGCAAAGGGATCATTGGGATCATGAATATCTCCGTACAAGGCTCCTAAAATGATGGAGATATTCATGCCGCCACCTTTATAGTATTGCTGATTCACTGTCTCGCTCGCATAACCTACGTTGGGATTCCAGTGCTTTTGCAATGAAGAAGTTATTTGTCTTGCGGTATTGGTATAATAATCCGCCTGTTGCACCTTGCCAAATTGACGGGCTAACGCGGCGCCTTCCAATAAAGCTTTGCGCTGCACCATTTTCGTGAAAAAATGGTCCGGGTCATTGACTTCCTCCCACAAATCAAATGTTGTGTTTTGCCACCGCGACGCAACATAGTCTAAGTCAAGCAATACCATTTCAAGCAGTTTTTCGCGCACGCGCTTTTGCTCGCCTTCCTGCATGGCTAATTTTGCAATCGCAGTGATTGCTATTGCCCGCAAGGCGGGACCGTCATTTTGCGGCCTGCCCCAATCGCCTTCCCAGATTGTTGCATCAATATTATATTTGGGCTGGCCCAGTGTCTCCTCACCTGCTTTTGAAACCTGCTTTTGAGCGATAGATTCAAAGTCAACATAGTTCAACAGGTATTGCTTCAGCTTTTTCTTGTCCTCAACGGCAGCCTGCGCATAAAGCTGAACAACCGTATTCATAGTAATGGCTGCGTCTCTTACCCAGTGAAACTGGTAATCCTGTGAAAATATCTGATCCTGTTTGGAAGGCGAAGCAAGCACAGCACCCGGTTTGGAATGTATTAAACGTCCATCCACTTCCTTCGTTAAAGTATGCTCTTCCGTTGTGATGTTATCGAACAAATACTGTTTGATATAGCCCAGCTCCTCCAAAGTGAAAGGAGGATTCGCCACTACTAAAAGTGGATGGCTTGAAGCAAAAACGCTTGTTGTCAAGCTCATCAGAATGACTGCCCTTACCATTATAAATTTCAATCCATGAACGAGCATGATCGCCATCCCATAAAATAGAGTCAATAAAATAAATGAGTCTAATAAGCTCACTAACCATTTTCAATGACGGTAAGCATAAAAAATTTCGGAAAGGTTGTTCAAGGATGTTATGCGGCTTCTGGTATAACATCGGTTCCCAGCGCTGACTCCATTTTCTTTTGGCGCAAATAAAAAAGCCGCTCAGGGGGAGCGGCTTTTAAAGATAGACAATCTGCCTTTAAACACGCGGGTAATTTTGATCGATAAAACCAATAATATCCTTGGCTAATACGGAATGCATCACAGCGGTGGGATGGATATGGTCCCAGAAAACATATTCATCCGGACTCCTGCAGGGTAATTCACCCTCAGCAGCCTTCTCACTTGTTTTATAAGCTTCCGCCAAAGCTGGTGTGGTAGCAATCTGGTGTGCAAAAGCTGCTGGGTCTAATTTGGGTTGTTCAGCTCCCGAATCCGTAAAAGACGCGGATTTTATTTTCATTCGCATTTGCTCCTGCAGCTGCTGGGCAATCGCTTCTTCCGTCAGTGACGCCTGTTTTTGCTTTCGTGTATAACCGCCCTGCCAACAAGCCGCGCCTGTATTTTTGATATGCAGCTGATATTTTTTATTGAAAACATCAGGATTCTCGATTAACTGCGCGAACAGCGTACTCACATCATAAAGATGGATATTTATATTCTTATAACCGTCCTGAATCTGTGTCACTGCTTCAGCCAGTTTGGTATTGTGCATTGCAGTCAGTTCATGCAAATTTTGCACCATGTTATTCTCTTTCGCATAAGGCGTTAGCGACAGATCGGGTAAATTGATGATGAGGAAATTGACACCGCCGCGATAAATCAGACTTTCGATCGTCGCTTTGATATTGGCGACCACATCTGTCGTCAGCTGATCCACTTCAGTCGAACCTTTCAAATAATCATTTCCTCCAATCCAGATAACAAACAATGTCATGGAGCGATCGCCAAATGCTGAACGCAGCAAGTAGCTGTTTAATGAAGCCGTCAAACTGTAAGGAAGATAACCATTCACGGGATTATGAAAAATGGCTGTTTCACCGCCAATGGCGTAATTGTCCGAGCTGATGTAATTGCTGTCATATAAATATTTGGCGACCGCTTCGGACCAGACATAACCATTGGAAAACCTGCCTTCAAAATAAGGCGGGGATTTAGGAAGATAACCGAAATCGAAGGAATATAAATTGCCATTATCAGAAAGGCTGTCGCCAAAAAACAGAATCTTATTATAGGGATAAGCACCATCAGCCAAGCCCGAGACAGGATAGGCAGCAAAGAGAAACCATGCTAAGACAATGCAAAACACATTAAAAATCTTATGATTATTCTGCTTCATTCCTATTCCTATCATTTAGTGTTATCGATCTTTTCTACCTTAAAACTACTCAGTTATCAATAAGGAAGTTTGCGGCTTTTGACTAACCAAAAAGCATATGTCTTATTCTTTTCCTGCCAACGACAAGGACAAATTCAGCCGCGACAACGTATACGGCAAAGAGCATGAGCACCCATATCTGTATCGCCCAAAAAACGGGAGAAACCAGCCTGGCGGCAATATAGCCGGAGGCAGTCTGCAGGCCACTGTAGTGAATATAAAAAGAAACAAGATCTTCACCCATGCGAAAGACCAGTGTGAAAAAGCCGTAAACACAAAACTTCCAGAGAATGTTATATATCATGGGCTTGCTGGAAAACGCGTTGAGAATAGGAAGTGAATTCACGATAATGAGTAGCTTACCCGCCAACAGTGCACCGAGGCTAGCCGCTAGATAACTTCCAAAACCCGGTTCGCTTATCCTCATCATGAGTCGCTCCGTCAGATTGATAAGATTAAACGTAATCATGAAAAAAATAATGGCGGGAACCGCGTGAATTGTTTCCTCTTTGAGCCTGCTGATGATGACCATTTTAGGTCCTTGACTGTCCCTTGATTGAATCATGCAGCACATTAAAAAGCAGGTCAAGCTAGCGGATAGTGGATAAGCGTATTCCACAAGAAGTATTAACAGTTATGCTATAGTGTCATAAGGAAAATCTACATAAGGACGGAACCATGAGCGCACTTAAGGTCAATTATCAGGAGTTACTGGTTATAACAAAAAACTGGGGCTGGTTTCTCGCCTGGGGTATCGTGTTTATTGTTCTTGGCATCGCAGCCATCAGCGCAGCTACCATTGCGACCTTTATCTCCGTTGTCTTTTTGGGCCTGCTGTTATTTTTGGGTGGCGTCGTTGTCATTGTCGACAGTTTTACTAGCTGGCGGCAAAAGTGGGGCGGCTTTTTATTACATCTTATTATGGGACTGTTATATTTAGTGGCCGGACTGATGGTCATCTATAGCCCTGTTTTAGCCACTGTTTCATTAACACTTGTGCTGGGCGTATTCTTTATTGTGCAAGGCCTCTTTCGCATTATCTACTCCCTCACCATCCAACTGCTCAATTGGGGATGGAACCTGTTTAACGGTATTATCACCCTGTTCTTAGGCATCATCATTATGGCGAATTGGCCCGAGGCAAGCCTCTATATCATTGGGCTCTTTGTGGGCATTGATTTATTATTTTGCGGCTGGACTTATGTGATGATAGCGTTGTCCGCACGATCCTTTCCGGGGCCTAAAGCAGGCTAAAGTCCCATTGGAAAATAGGTTCCCGCGCAGGCAGGAACCTATTCATCACCGGGGCGGGACAATAAATTAAACTACAAGCCTCGACTGGTACCCTCTCTTTATCGGTTATACACCCAGAGCAGCTTCTATGGTGGGGCGAATAGACAGCGTGCTATACCGAGCAAAATCACCATCTTGCGCGACAGGCTTCAATTCACCGTTCATGGCAAACCCCCATGTTTGCTTGGATTCCGGATAGCTTGGGCCATGACTGGTCCAATCAATGCCATTACCGCGGCCATGATCGGTCGTCAAGATGACCAGGGTCTCTTTAT
The DNA here is from genome assembly GCF_902459475.1 of Aquicella lusitana. Taxonomy (NCBI): domain Bacteria; kingdom Pseudomonadati; phylum Pseudomonadota; class Gammaproteobacteria; order Legionellales; family Coxiellaceae; genus Aquicella; species Aquicella lusitana. The sequence continues at coordinate 1,342,384 of NZ_LR699114.1, forward strand.
CAATGTGTAACCGGGCAAGTGTCGTAAAAAGGGTATCCAAATAATCATCATAGGCCATTAAAGCCGTATGATAGCCGGCAAGATTGTTATGGTGCGCCTGGGTATCCGCGTCCCCCAGTGATATCCACATAAAGCGGGGCTGGAATTTTTCCAGGTAATGCAGCGATTGCGCAAAGGTATATTTATCGAAACGATCCGCACCTGCGGGATGGTCTGATTTTTGTTTTTCATTTAAGTCGGCCATCACATTATCCGATTTTTGGGTTTCAGGATCTAACACGGGCACATTGCCTGAATTGGTATAGGTTGCGCCTGCAATGTGCTCAAACGATAGGTAAACCTGAGACCAAGATGAAAAAACTGCCACGTCCTTTTTGCTTAAGGCGAGTTTATGCAGAATATTTTCTCCCAGTGTTTCTACCTGAATTCGGCCGCAGCCATTCCCATCACATGGCTGCACAGCACCCGCCATCTGACTTTGATAGGAGGGAAGACTGATCGGGATCGAGGCCACTTCCATGGTTGAATGGCTGTCTGGCGCGCCATAAAACTTGCCCTTATCCGCGCGCTTCCAGAGTTTAGAAAAATAAACACGGTCAATGAACACATCCTGCCAGCGCACGCCATCCAGCGTCACATAAATGACGCGCTTGATTGGCTCCGGCTGGGATGATTCGGTAGCAGCATGCGCAACAGGCAGCAACGCGGCTAACAGGAAACATGAGACAGATCGCAGCATACAAGGATTCCTTTCCATTAGAAAAGCCCTATCATCTGCTAATTTTTTAAATACCACAACTACGTCTGCCATGGATTGTATATAATAGGGAGCATTACAGTAAGGAAGAAAGTGATGAACGAGATACTGGGTGTGCTTATTTATGAAGACGCTCAACCCATGGACATCATTGGGCCTTGGGAAATATTTGCCTTCTGGAAAAATATCATTAAGGCTTCGTTGGATATGTTCTTGGTTTCTGAAAATGGCGCTTATGTACAGTGCGTCAATGATATTGTGCTGAAAGCCCATGTCAATTTTAGCCACTGTCCGGACCTCGACTATCTCCTTGTTCCAGGCGGCCCGGGCAGACACCAACAAGTAAATAACGACAAACTCATTTCATTTATTCAACGCCAGTCCAGGCACTGCAAATATATTCTGTCTGACTGCACCGGCATGTTTCTACTCCATCAAGCAGGCCTCCTCAACAACCAATCAGCCACAACTTACTGGCAAGCACTGCCCGAATTAAAATCTTTCCCTGAAGTACAAACCGTAGAGAAACGCATCGTGAAATCTGGTCAAGTCTGGACAGCCGGTGGTGTTTCAAGCGGTATTGATTTGGCGCTAGCGCTGATCGCGACCATTGCAGGCGAAGAGGCAGCCGGGAAAGTACAATTATTATTTGAATACTTCCCCAACAACAAAGTATATTGCACTCCCGATACAGTCCAGCAGTTGCCGCCTTATCCCGGCAGCACAGATAAAAACGCACCACCATTGCCTCACTATATCAGGGATTACATTGATCGCTTTAAAACGGGTCCCACGGATTGATTGTTGGTTTCCACCTTCCGCCTTGCATTCTCATTCGCTTAACCGCTGACCGCCTTCCAATTACCGTCATCACCTACGCAAGCTGTACCTTGTAACTCACGTTTCTTTTCACCTTTAGCAGCGGTGATCGTGTATTTTCTGCAAAAGGGATTACCATTCAATGTTAGCTTTTGTGTAGGTACCACCGTGTAGCGAATGCCTGTGCTTACATTTTCCCACTCTGTTGATTTACCCAGCGGTTTGTCAAGCGCGCGTGTCATCTTGGTTTTATCGAGTACGTCCATCGCCGTTTCGAGACTGCCCCCGACGGCTCCATCACTTGCCGTTTCAGGCATTTGGTCATCGGCAGTCATGGCTTGAGCCCGTTCTGCTTGTGTCGCGCGATCTTCGGAGCTGGGTTGATAAAGTGGATTGATCGAGCAAGCCGTTAATGTTACAGCTGCAAAAAGAAGCGCGAATTTTAGTGATGATGGTTTCATATCAAAATCTTCCTTTATGAAGTTCGCTTGCAAAATCTTCTTTTACTATCTTCCTTATGATTATATTACTCCTTCCAGTTTATTTTTATAATCACTCCTCTTATGCTGCTATTTTAAGTTGCAACAATATTCGCCAAAATACATCTTTTAGCGTATTAATATACTATCAAATTCTCTCTCCGGAATAGTTTAGGTAGAGAATCCTTATGTTATTCTGATCATAACAACACCCAATCTGTTTAAGGAGATTGATCCATGTGGAAGCATGCGGCCAGCATCCTCTTTTGCTTTATTTTCATCTTGCCTCCAGCCTGGGCACAGGAAAATGGCATTCCGCTCATTCGCGCCAAGGTCAATGCTATTAACTCTCAGCTGACAGCGTACCAAATAAAAAACAAGGAGGTAGAAGGCTTGTCTGTAGAAGGTGGTAAACTGAAATTTTTTTATGACAGAAAGGAGTTGAAGAAGATTCATGCTGTTATGTATGGCGAAATGGGTTACAGCACCGAGGATGCTTATTTTGATCGCAATCAATTAATTTTTATTTACTCAGTCACCAATCATTATGACAAGCCATCAGGCATTGTCGCCCGCAGAGAGGAAAACCGTTATTATTTTCGTAATGGCAAAATGCTCCTGTGGATAAACCCTGCTAGACAACATATCACGAACAGCACGCCAGCTTTTAGGGAAGAAGAAAACCAATTGCTCCGCTTAATTGATCAATACATTGAAATAAGCCACACCACTTTTCGCTGTGTGGATGTTAGCAACAATACGATTGCGGCGTGCAGCTAATGCCATAAGATTCCATTATATTTGACCTGTTGTTCTCCATTCTCCCTTGTCCCGACAAAACAGAAAAGTATATTCGTCGGTGTCTGAACGATAATCCTCAAAAAACATTTTCAGATTGCGGCAACGCATGCCATTCTTTTTTGTGGTGCTGAGGGGTTGAAAAAAACCACCGTTACCTGTGCGGGGATTTTTCCAAACCACTTTTTTTCGGTCGGGCATGCTATCAAGCGCTTTGTCTGCGGCTGCATTCAGCAGTTTCCAGTCACTTGCATTAAAGGAGGCAACTGGCGAATCCGCCATAAAAGTAAAATTAAGGCCCAACACGGGAAAAGAAAGGCCAGTTATAGCAAAGGCTGTTAACCAACCCAGTATCCTTTTCATAGGTAAAATCTCCCTCCTTGTATGCTATTTCTATTATGACATACTCCGCCAGGCAGATCTGTACAAAAAATGATACCTTTGTCCGAATGTTGCGGCAATCGAGGCTGACAGACGGAATCAGCTTGCGGCTTTGATTTTGTTAGGAATTTTGACTATAGTGATATTCAATTGATCGCATAAATTCTGCTGCTTGCGACAGGAACGCTTAAGCAAGTGATTGTGACTTCAACGGGAACAGCTATTAACCAAGGATTAGCGGTTCCCATGAAACAAGGAATGTTTCCGTTATGCCTAACCGTATTGGTCGGTTGATCTTATTATCGTGTCTGAGCCTGCTTACTTCACCCGTATACGCCGATTATCAATTAAATATGCCTTATGGCGTTTCACCTATCAGTCATGAAATTTATGATTTGCACATGGCTGCATTTTATATTTGCTGTGTCATTGCTGTTGTTGTTTTCAGTGTGCTTATTTACTCACTTATCCGGTTTCGTAAATCAAAGGGTGCGCAGGCTGCACAATTCAAAGGAAATCTGCTGGTTGAAGTAATCTGGACAATCATCCCTTTTCTGATTCTCGTCGGACTGGCTTACCCCGCAACGGTTGTCTTGGCGCATATTCATGACACAGAAAAATCAGCATTAACAATCAAGATTACGGGGTATCAATGGAAATGGAAGTACGAATACCTTGATAACGGTATCCGCTATTTCAGTTACCTTTCCACCACCCTTGACCAAATCGAAAATAGAGCGCCAAAAAACAAATGGTTTCTGCTGGAAGTGGACAAACCCCTCGTGGTGCCGGTGAATACCAAGGTGAAATTACTCATCACATCGGATGATGTTATCCATTCATGGTGGGTCCCTGAGTTAGGTGTCAAACAGGATGCGATCCCTGGCTTCATCAATGAAAACTGGGTCTATATCACCCAACCTGGCGAATATCGCGGCCAATGCGGCGAACTCTGTGGTATTAACCATGGTTTTATGCCTATTGTAGTAAAGGCAGTATCCGAAACTGATTTCGCCGCATGGCTGCAAACGGAAGAAAAACGCATGCTGATTCAAAATCAGCAAGCTGCCCTCAAAGTATTACCTGAAACTGAATTGCTGAGCATGGGCAAAGATGAATATTTAAAAAATTGCGCCATGTGTCATCTGCCAAATGGTGAAGGAATGAAAACCAGTTTTCCAGCTTTAAAATATAGCCGCGTCGTTAATGCGCCTGTCGATGAAACGATTGCCTATGTGCTGCATGGCGTACCAGGCACACCAATGCAAGCATTTGGCAAGATACTCGATGATCAAACCATGGCTGCGATTATTACTTATATTCGACAGTCATGGGGCAATGACAGGATCAATAAAACACGAGGTTATCCAACGACAGTACAACCCAAAGAAGTGAAAGAAGTTCGACAACTGGTAGGAATACAATAAGTGGAGTTTAATGCTTATGGATGATGCAATAACGCAGCACCACGAGGGAGCACATGGTCCAGCCAAAGGCATCATGCGCTGGTTTTACACGACAAATCATAAAGACATCGGAACACTTTATCTGTTCTTTAGCATGATCATGCTCTTCGTAGGCGGAGCGCTTGCGCTCGTGATACGCCTGGAATTATTTGAGCCCGGCAACTTCATTATCAACCCGGAATTCTTCAACCAAATGGTCACCATGCACGGAATTATCATGGTTTTTGGTGTCATCATGCCTGCCATGACAGGCATTGCAAATTGGATGATCCCATTAATGATTGGTGCGCCCGACATGGCTTTGCCGCGATTAAATAACTGGAGCTTCTGGCTGCTGCCCTTCGCTTTTCTCATGCTAATTAGCACCATCTTCATGAGTGGGCCTGCCCCCGACTTTGGTTGGACTTTTTATGCGCCGCTTTCCACCCTTTATGGGCCAGCTAGCACAGACTTTTTTATTTTTACTATTCACATGCTGGGTGTTTCCTCCATTCTTTCAGCGCTTAATATTGTAGTCACCATTTTCAATATGCGCGCACCCGGCATGACGTGGATGAAATTACCGCTCTTGGTGTGGTCATGGGTAGTCACAGGTTTTCTGCTGCTTGCTGTCATGCCCATTCTTGCCGGCTGCGTGACGATGGTATTAATGGATCGGCACTTTCACACGGCCTTTTTCAATGCTGCCGGCGGCGGTGACCCCATACTTTTTCAGCATTTGTTTTGGTTTTTTGGCCACCCAGAAGTTTACATATTAATTTTGCCAGGTTTTGGCATCATTTCCGCAGTCATTCCCACGTTTGCCCGAAAACATCTCTTTGGTTACGAGTTTATGGTGTTTGCCATCATCATTATTGGCATCCTGGGCTATCTCGTCTGGATGCATCACATGTTCACGACAGGCGCGCCTTTCGCCGCACAGCTTTCCACCATGTACCTCACCATGCTGATTGCCGTGCCAACCGGCATCAAAATATTTAACTGGACAGCAACGTTATACAAAGGCTCGATTACTTTTGAAACGCCCATGCTGTTTGCGCTTGGCTTTTTATTCATGTTCACCATCGGCGGGCTGTCAGGCGTTATGTTATCGCTGGTTCCCGCGGATTATCAATACCGCGACACTTACTTTGTTGTCGGGCATTTTCATTATGTACTGGTATCAGGTTCGCTCTTCACTATTATCGCGGGCATTTACTATTGGCTGCCCAAATGGACAGGAAACAAATATAGCGAAAAGCTTGGCCAATATCATTTTTGGCTCTCGGTGATTGGCGTGAATCTGACCTTCTTCCCTATGCATTTTTTAGGACTGGCAGGCATGCCGCGCCGCATTCCTGATTACGCATTACAATTCACAGAATTCAACCAGATCAGTACTATTGGTTCATTCATTTTTGGCGTCGCACAATTAATTTTCCTATACATTGTGCTTAAAGCTTGTTTTAGCAAAAATACACAGCCTACTGAAGCAAAAACATGGGAAGGAGCAGAAGGATTAGAATGGACCCTGCCTTCGCCGCCTCCTTATCATACGTTTGAAACGGCACCGATTATTAAGTAAATGGAGGAAGCGTTACCAGTTTCTAGCAGCGAGGCGATTGGCAAATTTGCATTGATCATATCGGAAAAAAGGGATTTTTACGCGTGAAAAAATTCATTCAAAAAATTTTTGCCATGAATAAAATCGTTATGGTTATTTTGTTTCTGGCGATCTGCGCCGGTCTTTATACGTTGACAGGTATCGTTTCCAACGTAAAACAGATGGCGGCCGCTTATAGTCAGGCTTATTTTTTTCCAACTTATCCGGCTTATTCTACGCAAGGAAAAACAGCCGATGAAATCGCACTCATCAAGCGCGGCGAATATCTGGTAAAAGTGGGCGACTGTATTGCATGCCATACCAATTCGGCGAAAAAGAGCCCTGCCTTCGCTGGCGGACTCGCCATGCAGACACCCTTCGGCGTCATTTATACCCCCAATATCACGCCAGATAAGGAAACAGGCATAGGAGGCTGGAATGATGACATGTTCATTAAAGCCATGCACGAAGGCATTTCTCCCAGCGGTGAGTATTATTATCCGGCCTTCCCTTACCTTTATTTCAGCATTGTCACTTTTGATGATTTAAAAGCGATTAAAGCTTATCTGAATAGTATTCCAGCGGTACACCAGAAAAACCATCCAAACGATATGGTTTGGCCTTTTAACTGGCGGTTTTTACAACTGGGTTGGCGTTTATTATTTTTTGATACTCCTAAAAATGGCACATTTAAGCCAGATCCCAAACAATCTGAGCAATGGAATCGCGGCGCCTATTTTGTTGAAGGATTGGGTCATTGCGGTATGTGCCACACTCCCTCTTATTATATGATCAGCAAACAGCTTCCCTTAGGCGCGCCGATTCGTAAATACAACCTGACTGGAGCCAATATTCAAGGCTACGTGGCACCAAATATCACCAAGACGAATCTAAATGCCATCCCCGACGAAGAGCTCATTAAAGTCTTTACCCAGTATCAACTCATTGGCGGCGGCAAGGTAAAAGGGCCGATGTATGAAGCCGTTCATGATAGTCTGAGTCATTTAACCCGCGCTGATTTGTTAGCTATGATTACCTATTTAAAAAGCGTGGAAAGTAAAATGCCGCCTCAACCGGATGTGAGCGAAGGCGCAGTAGGCCAGTATATTTATAATAGTTATTGTTCCGCCTGTCATAATTATGGCGTAGGTGGCGCAACCAAATTTGGTGACGCCGCGAGCTGGGGACCGCTTGTCCGAAGCGGCATAGACAAACTCTACGCGGTCGCAATCAGTGGTGGAGGCAATATGCCTGCCAAGGGAACCTGTCTCACTTGCAGTGATCTTGAAATCAAATATGCGGTTGATTACATGGTTGCGGCCTCCATGAAAGGAGCCAAACCCATCAGTCCACCGACCCGATTAGGCGCAGAAAGTGGTGAACAGATTTACCAGGAATATTGCAGCAGCTGTCATACCACAGGAAAAAATAACGCGCCTAAACTCGGTGATCAACAAGCCTGGAAACCCATTGTAGATGCCGGATTCTTGAGTGCTTATAGAAATGTGGTGGCTGGTCGCAAAGGACATCCACCGCATGGTGGCTGTACACATTGCAACGACGAGGAATTACTTGCCGCCATAAAATACATCATGCAAAAGGGAGCGCCACATAAAAATTATCAGTTATGGTGAGCGCTATTTACTTTTGTCCACCATATACTGAATCGCAGCCTGCAATTGCTCATCACTGCATTCAAAACAACCGCCTCGCGCTGGCATTGCACCAGCGCCTTTAAGGGTGATGGCAAGAAGCGTCTTGGTATTTACCCGGCGCAGCGTTTGCCACCTTTTTTTATCCCCTATGCGCGGTGCGTTCACATCAACAAGCGGCGGTGCCGCATGGCAGGTAGCGCAGAATTCATTAAAAATTTTCTCGCCTGCCTGCGGATCACCCAGCAACTGCCTGACGCGGATCGCTGGATAGTGAACAGTTTGTGTGACACGAATCGCATCCACTGCGCTATTTGCGCCGGCACTGTATTGATATAAAGACAGGCTAAAACCGCACACGCCGCTCAGCGCGAAGATCAACACAATCAAATAGGATTTAGTTCGTTTTTGCATTTTGCAACGTTTTCAAGGTGTCATGTAAAGATTTTTCAGTATTAATACCTGTGATGGTTTTTACCAACTTACCTGCAGGATTAATAATAAACGTCGTAGGGACGACGGTGATTTCACCCAGTTGCATAACAGGATTGGGATCATCGATAATGACAGGAAATTGAATACCTGCTTTACTTGCTGCTTGTTGGGTTTCCTGCGCTGTTAAATGATCGTAATTAACGCCATAGAGTAAAACATTTTTGTCCTGGTTATGCTGATAAAATCGGTTTAGCTCAGGAATCTCTTCAATACAACCATCGCACCAACTCGCCCAATAGTTGATAATTACCCATTTGCCTTTCCACATCGAAAGTGGAATAGGATTGCCCTGTGTGTCAGTCCATACCTGCTCTTCGCCCTGTGAGCAACCGAATAACAAAGTACCTGCGACTAACAGAAGTGCTATTTTCAATTTTACCGCGATTATTTCGAACACACTTATTTGCCGAATGGCAATGTCTATTGATTTTGTTTTTAAAAGCTGCATAAAACCTTCCTCGTCTAGTTACGTTACTATTTTCACAATTAAGTTAAATCTGCTGACACAGTTAAAATAGACTGGTAATCCTTGACCAGCTGCTTTGCCTGGTGCGGGTAAGTCAAATAAGCCTGCAATTGGCCTGCAGGGTTAAACACAAAAATATCACTGCTATGATCGAACGAATAACGACCAGCATCATCCTCCATCTGCATTTTCATTGAGACCACCCGCAATTGTCGCATCAAGGATTCCGTTTCCTGCCGGTCTGCTCTTGCACCTATAAAACGCGGATGAAATGCACTGATATACTCATTTAAACGCTGCAGTGTATCTCTTTCAGGATCTATCGAGACAAAAACAATTTGCGGCAGTTTGGCCACTCCTAATGCCAACTGCAAGGTCTCATACATTTCTCTCAATGCAGCCAGGGTCACGGGACACACCATCGCGCAATGAGAAAATCCAAAAAAAAACCAATGTCCAATGTCCCTTAAGATTTGTGGAAGTAAATGGCTTGCCGGTATGATCCGTTAAATGAAAAACAGGCGGAGATGCTGGCAGAGACAAATAGACGCCGTGCAGACCGGCAGGATAACGCGGAACATGATGGCGTTGAGAAAATGTATAGTAAAATAGCAATACCCCCGCAGATAAGAGCGCAATCAGCAGCGTATTTTTATAATATTTAGCCAATGCGTGACACTCCTAACACAACTTTCAGATCGTTATAGATGTCCTTTGGATTTGCTTCCAGCGGATAATACATAAACAAATTTCCTAAAGGATCAATCAGATAAATTTTATTCATTCCATCCGCCTGTCGCTGCTTTAGGCGACGTTGGAGTTCATTATAGGCATTCTGTTTAAAGACAAGAATATCAAAACGCTTTGGCGCACTGATTTCACACGCCGCCAAAGTCCACACTGCTAAATTAACACGTTTTTGATCCTCGCCTAATGCCTTATGCATTTGACTTAATTTGAACGCAACCTTGCTGGTGGGAGACTGATCACAATCATATACGCTCAGCACGATTTGCCATTGCCTTGACTGTTTTTGCGGCGATACCCACTCATTTACTTGAACTGGCGGATTAAGCAGTGTGCCGTGACTAGACTGGTTAAAATGAAAATATGCAGAAAAATAATACATTATCCATCCCACCAGCACCGGCAAGAGACATACTAACAGCAGCAGGAACAATGTTTTATTTTTGTGGTTAGTGCTATTTTCCATCGGCACGAAGCAGTTTTCCAATTATAAATTAATTCGACCTTTTCTAAACTGAGGCTGTTTTTTTTCATAACCACTGGCGTCAAACAGCGTGTAAGACAAAGTGATTTCTTTGATGTTGTTGGGAATGGCGGGATCAATAAAAAAAGAAACCGGCATATCTGCTTTTTCACCCTTATAAAAATATTGTTGGGTAAAACAGAAACACTCTGTCTTCTTTAAAAAACGTGCCGCATCAGCAGGCGTCACACTGGGCACAGCTTGTATGGTTTTTCCCTTGCCGGTTAAATTCTCGGCATAAAAATAAACCAACCGGGTTTCACCAGGATGCATTTCAACGGTGCGATAAAGTGGCGTAAATTTAAAATCCAGCGCACTGTTTACGACAGTAGCGAATTCAACTTTAATGGTTCTGGACGTATCTACCCGCATATCTGCAGCCATAACAGAAGCTGAGTTTGCTCCTTTGCCATTAAAACCAATTTGTTTGCAGACGATATTATAAATAGGAACCAAAAGATAACTGAAACCAAACATAAACAGCACACCACCAGCCAGTATTAGCGTCATGCGTTTGTTCTTTTTTACAACCCCATCCTTTCTCTGGCCGTCTGTCATATTCTGAATAACGAGTCAAGTAGTTGATCCATGATAGAGAAAAATATAGCAGATTACGCAGCCGAATCCCACTTTTCTTGAAAATGATTAATGCTTTTTTTTCAATAGCTAATGGCCTGATTTCCGGTGAAATTCCGATTTGGTGCTATAGTAGAAATAAAACAATCGAGGATGAAGTAATGGATAATAAGACAAATAAATATTATCTTCCCTCGCCCAGCAGCTGGCCGCTCATAGGCTCTATTGCTCTTTTTTGCACGCTGGCAGGTATTGCTCACTGGCTACATGAAGCTTGGTATGGTCCCTATTTAACGCTGTTTGGCTTCTTCCTGCTTGTCTACACCATTCATGGCTGGTTTGGTGAAGTCATACACGAAAATCGACAAGGGCTATTAAGTAGTGAACAAGTCGAGCACTCTTTTCGCTTGGGGATGTTCTGGTTTATCTTCTCCGAAGCCATGTTCTTTGGCGCATTTTTTGGCGCACTTTTTTATATACGCGTGTTTGTTATTCCCGATCTTGGCGACCCACAAAGTGTTACGCATATTTTACTCTGGCCTGATTTCACCGGGAGTTGGCCACTTTTTGCCAATCCGGACCCAAGCACTTTCGCGGCTCCGCAATCCGTGATGAACACCTGGGGCATTCCGGCGATTAATACGTTAGTGCTATTAACGAGTGCAGTCACGATTACCATTGCGCATTGGGCTTTATTAAAAGGCCATCGTCAAACTATGCTGCTCACTCAACTCTTGACGATTCTATTGGGTATCACCTTTCTTATTCTGCAGGCGAATGAATATGGTGAGGCGTACTTTGAAAAATCACTTACACTTGCATCGGGTATTTATGGGACGACTTTTTTCATGTTAACAGGCTTCCACGGCTTGCATGTTACCATTGGTACCATCGCGCTATGTGTGATTTTTTACCGCATGTTAAAGCGTGATTTTACTCCACATAACCTGTTTGCCTTTGAAGCTATTTCCTGGTATTGGCATTTTGTCGACATTGTATGGTTATTGTTATTCGTATTTGTTTACTGGATTTAAAATCACGCTGCTTTTTTATTTTCGAGAGGATTTTTTTGGCACCTTTGCGCCTTTTTTTCGAGCCTTGGATAAGCCAATTGCAATGGCCTGCTTTCTGCTTTTCACTGGCTTATGCTTTGTGCCACTATGCGCAGTCCCCTTTTTGTATCGGCGCATTTCCCTTTTGACCTCCTTTTGTGCACTCTTTCCATATTTTCTTGGCATGACAGCGCGCTCCTTGTTAATCAATTTGACTGTCTTATTATATCATTTTCACAAAGGCCATTTCGGATTCACTGCGGCGCGCTTAAGTACCTAACAAATAATAAATTACTTGCCAAATTGCTTAAGAATAGCCTTATTGAAAGCAGGTATATCCTGGGGTTGACGGCTAGTAATGAGATTTCTATCCACAATAACCTTTTTATTTTGCCAGGTGGCGCCTGCATTTTTGAGATCTGTCTTTATTGAATGGTACGAAGTCATTTTGTACCCTTTCAATTTCCCGGTTTCTATTAACGTCTGCGGGCCATGACAAATGGCAGCAATCAATTTTTTATGCTTGAAAAACGCAATAATAAACTTAATCGCTTTCTTATAAGTTCTCAACTTATCCGGATTGATCACCCCACCCGGCAATACGACAGCATCGTAGTCTCCCGCCTTTGCTGCCTCTAGCTTGACGTGCACAGGGTATTCCCTGCTCCGCTTGTGATGCCTGAATGCTTGAACTTTATTCGTTCCGGGAGAGATCAAATGCACCGTTGCACCCGCCTTTTCCAGCGCCTTCCGAGGCTCAGTCATTTCTGATTCTTCAAATCCATCGCAAAGTAAAAAGGCGAATTTTGCTTTTTTAATCGATTTTTTCATTGGATCGCTCCAAAGAAAATTATTTTTCTGTTTTTTATCATTAAACCGCTTTTTAGGCCCTTCTTTCTTAATCTGGGCTTTGGCTATTTTTGAATAGCGAGGAATAAAAGAAAAGATACAGAAGGGAATAAATCCCTTCTGTATCTTTTAACATTTACCATGATTTATCTTTATCTTTATCTTGCGGTTGTCCAGGCATTTTTCGTTGTTGCTCTGAGCGGCCTGGTTGTTGTGGGCCTTTTTGTTCACCTTTTTGACGTGAAGGATCATGTTGTTTGCCTTTGCTTGGATCGTATGTCATTGCCTTTCTCCTTGTGACGATTTAATTAAAAATATTTAAAACACATTGCATTTCCATAACGCACATTCATTTAGTCACCGTATTACTAATCCTTATTTTCTCAGGAATAACCAAAAAGCCATACCAATCAAAGCACCGGTTCCCGCAATGATGCCAATCGTTGTATATGGCTTTTTCTTGGCAAGTGATGTCAGCTTTATATTTTTCATCCGATGATTAAAATTAGCCATACTTGCATGAGCAGAGTGTTTAATATGCCGTTTGCGATGAGGATGCAAGTGTCGAACCTTAGAAGCTGCTGTGTGCATGACCACACTCCTTTTTTTATTATTCCTATTTTACACCATTTCAAAGTCATTTATTTTTTAAAGGCGTAATCACTTGATAAATAAAAAAACCCGGCAAAACGACTCAACCGGGTTTTTATTAAAATATGATATAAAATATCAAGATTGTATTAATTATTTGCATTTATCCATGGCGGTTGATTGCCTAGTACTGCATTTGCATCACGACCTAATTCCTGCTGTCTGGAACGCTCTTCGTAACGGTAGAAGGACTGATCTAGCATGGCGTCAACTTCCGTAGTGTAGTCCACCTTGGTTGGATCATTACAGCTGTTATATGGCCCCGTACCATAACCATTACAAATATTAAAAGTGTCAATGGAACTACGCGATTTTGCGCATGCATCCGATCGTGAAGTAATAGCCGCTATCCAATTTTCCATGGTGAGCGGCACACGCGGACTGACAGCGGGGTCCAATACGTAAGTGAGGTTTGTTTCAGCATCTCTGACAATAGGCGCCGTGTGGTACCACCATGTCACTCGTCCTGAAGGAGAGTTAGATGTATTCGCGCAGAGATTACCAAATGCAAAAACCTTGGATGGCCGTGTAAAGTTATTTGCAATATTATTAAACGGTCCAAACAAATCCTTGATCACTGCCGAAGCCCTTGTCCAGCAGCCATCATCGGGATAAAGCCAGGTGACGCGGCGAGCAAATCCTGGATAATCCTCATCTTGAAAATATCTTATATCCCTTATTTTCTCAAAATTGGCTTTAATCGTCTGGAAGTTGGGCCAGCTGACTACAGTATTAAGCAATTTATTTCTTGCGTCCAGATTATTCCAGTCAATGCTTTGTTCGTAGATACTGCCACCACCCATGCCAAGCCGCTGAGCCAAACGGGATTGATCAATCCGTGATGTCCAATCCTCCTGAATGGGACGGTATGCACTCGGGATTTTTGGTTTATGAAGCAGGTTTATCCCGGAATCCCTATCCATGTCTTTGGTTTCTTCCTGATAGTTTTTCTGCTGGCAAACATCCGTGGGCAAATCACCGTAGCCATCACAAATATTAAAACGCACGGCACCAGGATAATGCTGCGCTTCACGCAGGTTATTGACCCAGTCATTTAATAGCATAGGCTTTGCCTGGCTTTTATCAAAAATATAATAATTGTTATCTGTGGTGTTATGAATAAGCGGAACCATATAAGTACTAACGGAAGGACCACTTATTTCCTGTTGTTGTGCGGATTTGTCAAAAAAAATAAAAGCTTTTACCGGCCTTGGATATTTAACAAATGGGTTAGATAAAGGGCCCCAAAAGGCGTTCAAAAATCTTATGTTATACTGTTTGTCATCCTTGACAGGCGGCAATTGGTAACGCTCGGCATGACGATAGACATCAAATAAAGCGGTCATTGCCTGATTGTCCCATTGCGGCACTGTCGCCAGCAGTTTTAATTTGCTACTTTCGTCTGCCCAGTTGATACTGGCATCAAGAATCGATGCAGCGTTATTTGCTGCGAATACTATTTGCATCAAAGCAGAAAAAAATATAAAACCAGCGCCAGCTAGCTTTATTCGTCTCTTGTCTAACATGAATGTGCCTCCATGATTGTGGATAAGAAACAGAACAAATAATTTTCCTTTATGTTCTGCGTGGCGAATTGTAATGGGTTTGGGGAATAATAGCCAGAAAAGACAGCTTCAAAATAGCGTCATCGACTCAATAGCGCCAGTGGTATTTGAGTATCAATATAAAATATCGCGTAGGCGCACCTACAAACCAGGAGCCAGATTAACTTGATAAACACTTGCTTCACTCTTTTGGTTTTAAAAGAAATTCTGTATCTAATTGCGCAACAACAGCCTGAAAATCAGGGGATTGTGTTCTTTCTATAAATTTAGCAAAACGTTCCGGACCCCATCCTTTTCTCAGTCCCTCAATTTCTTTTGACTCATTTCTCATATGTACCTGCATTAAAGCCCAAACAGAAACCTTAAGATCTATTAAGGGAATATAAAAGAGAACTTTGTCAATGTCTTCTTTTTCAGGAGTTTTATTGAAATATGATGTTAATAATTTTTCTACCTCTGTTCTTGAAGTATATCCATTTTCACTTGCAATATAAGCAAGATCAACCATACGGTCGTTCATTCCTGAGTATTCCCAATCAATAATTTGAATTTCATCCTTCTTTTCCTGGTCAGAAACAAGCATAAAATTAAAGGGCGATATATCATTATGGCAGGGAACTAAATTGGGTTGCCCAAACAAATCAGCGGCTTTCTTTTTTAAAGACTCAATGACTTCAATAATGCGATCTAGCGAGACTTGCTTTTCTCTTTTATTATAAGCTAGAAATTTTATACCGTTGGCTTTTAAAGTTTCACACATCATAATAATACGATCAAAAATATTATATTCTGTTTTAAAAATCTTTCCGCAATCATGAACTTTTTTTAAAGCGGCTAACGCTTTGTCTTGAAAAGTTTTGAAATTATCGAAATTAAGTGATTTTCCCTGCAAAAACTCCTCAACTTTAAAGCCGTTTAATTCACCTTTGTCATATGATTCCAATATGCGAGGACATAATTCTAAATCGGCAACAATATCTGTGTTATATTTTTCAGAGGCCCGATCTATCATTAATTCTGATTGTGAACCCGGCAGGCGTATTAGAAATTCTCTCTGGCTATCTTTTCCTTGAATTTTAGCACGTATTGCATGATTCGAACAGCCGCCCAAATATTCCAACGTTTCTATAGGAACATATTGCAGGGAAGATGGTGTGTTATTAAAAATACTTAACTTATTTAACAATTCAGCTTTTTCAAGGATTTTTTCTTTATTCGCTCCGGAAGGAATATTTGAAATATCAGGAACTTTTGCATTACGAGTTTTCATAAGATACTCCTCTACTCTAATTACTTTTAAATTATAGCTGAACTTTTTTAAGTGGGCAGATAACTGAAAATTGATATTTTCATTAAGATATTATGACGCAGCTTTACTAGTTTATTATTTTTAATATCCTTATCACCCTACCTGCCCCACAAACTCGCCAGTTTTCATATTCTATTTTTATAACCTGTTGATTTAAAATTCCATTGGTATTGCAATCCATTTAGATAACAGAATATTCCCAGGGAAAATAGAGGCTCATGTTGCATAAAAATTTTCAAAAAACACATTCAATGAAGAAGGGTCAAGCTGGTCTGTATAATAACTAATAACCTGGTCTGGGCGGACAATAAATAAAGCGGGTTTTTCCACTGCATATTTTTTATGAATAATGCCGTCTCGATCTATAATAGTGGCATCTACATTATCAAGCGCTGACAATGCGATGATATGTAATTTTATCAAATCTGAATATGGGCTTAATGATTGCTGGAATAACCGTATTGCTTTCTGATTTGATTCAGATAATACTGAAGTGCCCATAAATAATAATACGTTGTGTAATGGATTTTGGAAGTAATCAAAAAGATGTTCTGAGGAACTTATAAAAACATTGGGCGCTCGCTCGCCAGGCTTAGGTGAATGCTCACGCGTTCCATACTCAATAATGGGACTATCTTTATACTGAATATGAATTTGAGCTATTTGCGTAGCAATGGCTTGGGATAAAGTTGTATCTTGCTGTATTGCCTTGCTGAATTTACGTAATTTCGCCAACGTCGTTTTATCAAATAAAATCATTTTCGTAAAATCTTCTGTTTGATTTACAACCTCCTGTACGATAGGTTGCCGCTCTGCCTGATAGCTATCCAGTAATCTGGACTTGGCTTTGCCGTTAATCACCAAAGCAAGTTTCCAGGCTAAATTACAAGCATCCTGCATACCGGTATTCATTCCCTGGCCACCTACTGGGGAATGGGTGTGAGCTGCGTCGCCCAGTAAAAATATGGAATGCTTTCGCATAATTTTGGCTATTTTGCCATGGATCCAGAAAGGAGATATCCAAGACGCATTTTTAACATAATAAGCACCGTGTGCGCGTTCCTGTGCAATCTCGATAACCTCACGCTCGGTAAAAAATTTCCTGGGATAGGTAAGATGCAGATTAGCAATGATGCGATATTGATTGCCGCTTAAAGGTGAAGCGATAAATACTGTTTCCTTATCAACAAAAACATGCACTTCATCTTTTGCCATGTAAGAATCAATTTGAGCATCTGCCACCACAAATTGTTCTGTTAAATCTTCGCCTGGAAAAAAAATTCCGCATCGGGTTCGAACAGTGCTATTAGCGCCGTCACAGCCAAGCAGATATTGACACATAATCGTTTCAATCGTGCCATTCGCAAGTTTAACGGTGGCAAGGATCACATCATCGTTTTGTTGAAGGTCGATCAGTTCGGTGGAATATTCGACATGCTGATTAAATGTTTTCATGTACTCAATGAGTAAACGTTCTGTTTCACTCTGAGGCAGCATCAAAATAAATGGATAGGTTGAATTAATCCCGTTGAAGGAAATTTGCGTTAATGGTTCTCCGCCGATATAAAGATTGATAGCATGGCAGGGATGGCCTACTTTCAGAAAAGATTCTGCCAGCCCAAGCGTTCCCAATAATTCCATTGTTCCCGCCTGGATCCAGGCTGCATTAGAGGTGAGAACACGGTCAGTATTTTTATCAATGATACGAAAAGCAATACCACGACGAGCCAGCTCGCAGGCAGCCATTAATCCGGTGGGCCCTGCACCCACAATCAAGACAGGTAATAAGTCATTCATTATTTTTCCAGTATGATTCCATTCTATAATGTCATCATAACAAATTCTTTCTATTGACTGTAGAAAGACCGTCTTTTCAAAAATTCTTTTTATATTTCAATTAGATATTTTTTTAGCTGTTACCTATACCTTGTGACGCCGCCTCACAACATGTTTATCAAACTCTATCATCATAAATAAAACGATACCCACGCAAAAAATATAAAGCCAATCCACTATCCCAATTGCATGGGTGCCAAATATAGCCTGCATCCAGGGATGATAAGTAAATACTAATTGGAACAGGATCACTATTAGAATAGCGCCCAGTGCAGCTTTACTGCCGAACAGCCCGTCTTTAGTCAGAACCGAATCCTTAATTTTTCTACTATTGAGCAGGTAAAAAGTTTCATTTATAACCAACGTATTTACAGCAAGTGTGCGGGCTACGTCGAGGTTCAAGTGAGATTGAAGCGCAAACATGAACAAGCCAAAGGCGCTTGCCATCATAAATGACGCGACTAGTAAAGTACGCCACAGCAGCAGTGCAGGAAAAATAGGCGCCTTACGCTTGCGTGGCGGACGCTGCATAACCGCTTTTTCAGCAGACTCAAATGCTAATGCTAACGCGAGTGTCACTGAAGTGATCATATTGATCCAAAGGATTTGAATTGGCGTAATGGGTAACGTTAAGCCTAACAGTATGGCAACCATGATCGTTAATGCTTCGCCGCCATTGGTAGGAATAATAAACAAGATCGCTTTCCACAAATTATCATACGCTGTCCTGCCCTCTCGAATAGCGTTGTCAATAGAAGCAAAATTATCATCGGTTAATACGATTTCAGCGGCTTCTTTTGCGGCTTCTGTGCCTTTTTTCCCCATTGCTATGCCAATGTTGGCACGCTTTAATGCAGGCGCATCATTAACACCATCCCCGGTCATTGCCACAATTTGTTGATTTGCCTGCAAGGCCTCCACTAATTTTAATTTATGTAAAGGCGAAGTTCTGGCAAAGATATCCACGCGATTCACACAATCCGTCCATGCACTATCAGTTAATTGATCAAGATCATAGCCGGTTAATACTTCTTTATCATTTTTAAGACCTAATTGCGCTCCAATGAATTTTGCTGTTGCCGCATGATCACCGGTTACCATTTTTACCCGAATGCCGGCCGACAAACATTCAGCAACCGCTTTGATGGCTTCTTCGCGAGGAGGGTCCATGATGCCTAAAATAGCCAACATGGTAAACTCCTCTGTAATATCGTCGAAAGTTAACTGCCGATGCATCGTCGGCGTTAGGCGCATTGCAACAGCTATCACCCGCTGCCCTTTTTGAGCAAGCATCTCAATTTGGGTTAGCCAGTAATGCTTGTTAATGGGTTCTGATTTAGCATTGGCAAACTGGTAAGCACACATTGCTAAAATACGCTCTGGTGCGCCCTTTATATAAATATAGCCCTGCCCAGCATGATCGTGCCGAAGTGTAGCCATAAACTTATGTTCGGATTCAAAAGGGATTAAATCTGTTAACAAATATGATTCCTGCTGCAATTTGATATTGAGCTTGGCTTTCAAACCCAAACTTAATAATGCGCCATCGACCGGCGTACCGTGCAAACGCCATTCTTCATTCGTTTTACTCAATACTGCGTCATTACACAAAATTGAGGCAAGAATAGCCATTTTCAAATCCGGATAATCATCAGCGTCTATCAGTTCCCCCTCAAGGGTAAATTCTCCCTGATCGCCGTAGCCTGTCCCGGTCACATGATAGTCATTGCGAGCAGTGACCACATCCTGCACGCTCAGCTCATTTTGCGTAAGCGTACCCGTTTTGTCAGTACAAATAACTGTCACCGAGCCCAGCGTTTCAATGGCGGGTAGCCGGCGAATGATGGCATGACGTTTCGCCATTCGAGTCACACCCACCGCCAATGTAATCGTAATGATCGCGGGCAATCCTTCAGGAATAGCGGCAACAGCCAATCCCACCGCCGCCATAAACATGTCGATAACAGGATAATGGCGAACTGAAATACCAAAAATAAAGATAATGCTGGCACTCATTAAAATAAACAAAGTTAACCAGCGGCCAAAAACATTAATCTGATCTAAAAATGGCGTGGATAGACTGGAGATTTTTTCCAGCATCGTTCCAATCTTGCCAACCTCTGTATTTACTCCGGTCGCAACGACTACGCCCATCCCTTTGCCGTAAGTCACCAATGTGCCAGCATAGGACATTGAAGTACGGTCACCTAATCCCGTATCTGGTGGTACAGGTGCAACAGCTTTTTCTACCGTCAAAGATTCGCCTGTTAAAATCGCTTCCTGTAATTGAAGATTTTTACACTCAATGAGACGCAAGTCGGCTGGGACCTTATCACCGGAACGCAATAAAACAATGTCGCCAGGAACGAGCAAATCAGCCTCAATAAGGTAATGCTGATCATTACGAATAACCATTGCCTGTAAGGAGAGCATTTTACGGATAGCATCCAGGGCTTTTTCTGCTTTGCCTTCCTGTATCAAACCAATTACGGCGTTTACCAATACCACTGAGAGAATGACACCAGCATCTATCCAATGTTGTAAAAAAGCAGTAATCAGCGCTGAAGCCAAAAGGACATAAATGAGCAAATTATTAAATTGCGCAAGAAAACGCTGGAATAAAGAGCGTCTCGCTGGCTGTCTTAGTACATTATATCCATATTTTTTTAAACGCCTTCTGGCTTCCTCTTCATCTAGACCACGTTTTTGAGTATCCAGTTTTTTAAATACTTCATTTTCCGGAATGGCATGCCAATCAATAGAAGGTTGACGATGCTGCATGATATGCCATCCTCTTTAGCTACCTCACGACCAGCAGAGAACAAGGTGTATAACGCAGAATTTTCTCGGCAGTGCTACCGAGCAAAATATGCCGCAGTATGCTCTGGCCTCTTGCGCCAATAGCAATTAAATCATAGCCTTCATCTTCAGCAAGATCGAGCATCACGCTGGCAGGCATGCCAGAGCGGAAAAAGAGGTTATACTTGATGCCCTTAAAATCAAATTTTGCCAGGAATCTCTCTATTTTCTTGATATTTTCCGCTTTAAATTTTTCTTCTTCTTGCTTCATTGTACGCACAGACATGCCAAAAGCAGGTAAATAGGCCGGCATCACATGGACAATGTCCAGTTTTGCAGAAAAGCGCCAGCAAAGATCAATACAAAACTGCAATGTTTTTTGAGAATGACTCGAGCCGTCTATACCGCATAAAATTCTGGATACTTTAGGCGTCTTACATATCCATACGGGTCGTTTTGTAAACCGGACAACCGATTCAACGGTTGTGCACGATTTATACCGGCCCAATTCATCTTCGACTCTTCCTCCCAGGAGAATTAGACTAGCACGAGTTCGATTTGCAACCTGAATAATCATATCAGCAGGATTGCCAGTTTTAATATACCATTCTTCAATATTTATTTTCTTAAAAAATTTTTTTTGCCAGGATCGCAAACGTTCTAATGCTTCTTTTTCGTATTGCCTGGAGCTTAGCCAATTTTTCCAGTAAGATTCAACTACATGAATTAATCGGATTTCTGCGTCATACACTTCATCCAATCGCTCCAATGTATTAGCCGCTATTTTAGCACCTTGTGAAAAATCAGTGGCAAAGAGTATCTTGAATGGGTTTACCATGGCCAATTTCCTTTTACTATTTGCTGAACCTCCGCATTGCCACATTTAAACATGCAGAAGCTTTATATTCCTATTAATGACTAGTCGCTATTTTTGATACACTCACCGCAGATTGATTCCCTGTTGTGCGTTATCAACCGGAATGGACGTGCTTCAAAATACGGCTGCACGCACAAAGCGTGAAGGTGAAGAACGACCCCCGAGCAGGCGCAGGCAATGATAGCCGTCAGACCGAATCCTATTTGCTATTGCCGCAACCAAGCCGCTTCTAATAAGCTTGTACATTCAAAGTCCTTTTTCCTAGATAGAAAAAAAGCTTTATTGGCAAAACGATCCGCAGCAATTTCACGATCACGCCAGCAAAAACTGGCGTGATCCTTTTGAATGATGCTGTTACCTGCCTAGAAGAATAAAAATCCCCGCTACAATGGCAAGCACGCCAAAGATAAAAGCGGGGATAGCAATGCCCGGAACAAGTGTTGTAATACCTATCAGAATCAGGTAAATGGCGAGGAGAATGAATCCAATATTGCTAATAAATACGAGTCTCATATCGTCATCCTTTAAAAATATTAAAACTCATTTGGAAGTATAGGCTTAGGCTATCAGTATTACAATGTTATCCTGTTTCCTTTCCCACCTCATTTTTCTGAATAACCATGATGGTTATTCACTTGATCCGGGCGCGCTAACGGCGTTGCGACAGCAATAGAAACTAATTCATAGCAGCAGCGCCCATGCGCTTTCCTAAACAGGCTCACCTTGTGTAACCAGCTTGGGATTCCAATTTGCAGAACGGGAACCCGCCTGATAGGTGGATTCAAAAAACGCCAGTAAATCTCTGTCCGGGTTGCCCGAGTTTCGTACTGCATCGTAATCGAGAATAAACTCACCCAGCGTTTTGTCCCAACGCGCAGCGGGCGGTTCAATACTCGCCAGTTCAATTTTATCCGGTGGCGGATAGGTAAACGAATAATAGGCTGGCTGCTGATAGTCATCATTCCCATGCCACCATCCCACTTCTACTTGCGCCTCATCCATAGCGTTACGTCTAATATAACCCGCATTGATACCTGTTGCTGGAATAGCCTGGCCATTATACCGCGCATCGCGCAAGTCAAAAGTGCCCCACATGAGCCCGATCGGTGGCGTTTCGCCATTAAATTTCGCATGATAACGCTGCATGACACGATAGGAACTAAGCAAAATTCGCCACCATGCATTCGCCAGATTGTGTTCATAGGCGCGCTGCTCTGTATCTTTGTCAAAAGGAATGGGAGAAGACACTTCCTGCGGCATCAGGTTAATTTTTAAATCAATCTCCCCCTGATGCAAAAGCGAAAAAAGTCGCTGTGCAAACTGCGCGACTGACATTGTCTCAAGCGCAAACTGACCGATAGTCCCCCAACAGGTCGTGAGGATAACTTGGTGATTAATCAAATCGAGATCAATACTAAATACACCTCCTTTATAAGGAATCGGTCCCGAAGTGAATCCGCGGCTAGTCAACCACAAGATAACATTTGCCCAATGCGGTTCAAAAGGAGTATACAATTTTAATTTGCCAATCATTTGCACACCCCTGTGCAACAGATACGCGGTCGATTTAAATTCGTTATAGGGAAGCGCTGGCCAGGGTTCATAAGAAGTAAGTGTCATTGTACGACATCCTTGTCATCTACTTTATTCAGTATAACAAAATTTACTACTTCATCGTGAACCCCTTGATATACCTCTGGGTCGGATGGAACTAAATGTATTTACAACCTGGATCAGGCAGGTTAAAAAGGAACATATATTTTACTGCATCGCAAATGGACGTCACAGACTGAACAAATGAACCAGTTTGAAACCTACGTTTTACTACTCTGCGTCATTGTTTTCGTTGGCATGCTTACCCGGCGTGTTCCTGCGCCTCCTGCGTTATTAATTGTTATTGCCGGTATGCTTTTCAGTTTTGTGCCTGACTTTCCCCCGGTGAATCTTGACCCGCAACTGGTATTCACTATTTTTCTGCCTTTGCTGGTTTACGAAGCCACTGCTTACACTTCATGGCCTGACATTAAATTTAACCGCCGCTCTATCTCCCTGCTTTCCATCGGGCATGTCATTTTTATCACCGTTCTTGTCGCCATAGCCGCTCATCAGGTAATCCCTGGCATCACCTGGCCGCTTGCTTTTGTATTAGGCTCTATTATCTCGCCGCCAGATGATGTCGCCATTTTTGCGATCGCGGAAAAGGTGCGTTTTCCCCAGCGCATCCTGACCATCTTAACGGGCGAAGGACTGCTTAATGACGCGACGGCACTGATCCTGTTCCGCTTTTCATTGATTGCTGTTCTTACAAATCAATTTTCGCTGCTGCAAGCCGTCTCTGACTTTTTTGCGATTCTTGTCTGCGAAACTCTCTATGGTTTTGTCCTTGGCCATTTGCTTGGGCAAATACGTACCAAGCTGCATGAACCTATGCTGCAAATGCTGCTTTCGATTGTAACACCGTTTCTGGCTTACCTGCCTGCCGAACACCTTGGTGGCAGCGGTGTGCTTGCTGTGGTCGTGACCGGCCTGGTAATAACACATGTTTATGCTGAGCGATTCATGCCAGAAGCAAGATTGCTCTGGTCCTCTGTTTGGAAAACCATTGGCTTTACCCTGCAAAGCATCCTCTTTTTACTGGTAGGATTGAATCTCAGGTCTACGCTGAACAATATCACTTCTATTCCCACTCGTGATCTCATGCTCTATAGCATCGTCATCACCGCCGTCGTTATTGCTGGCCGTTTTATATGGGTGTACCCATCTGCCTATTTGCCCGGCCTGCTCTTTCCCTCTATCCGCAAGCAAGACCCTCACCCGCCCTGGCAATATCCTTTTGTCATCTCCTGGGCTGGAATGCGCGGTGGTATTTCGCTTGCTGCAGCACTTGCGATTCCGCATATGATGATCGTTAATACGCAAGGTAAAGAAGATATCCGGGCTATCATTATTTTTCTGGTATTTTGCGTCATTATTGCAACGCTGCTTTTACAGGGATTAACGCTTCCCTGGCTGATGAGGGTTTTGGGTGTAGACAAAATGGGCCAAAAGGAAGCAGATTCGGACCATGTTAATCAACTTACTGCTAAAGCTGACATGGCAGATGCCGCATTAAACTGGCTCTATGATTACAAACAATCAATCAAAGATGATCCGGACACGTTTGAACATGTTGAGCTGCAGATCATGGAATACCAGCGATTAAAAAAACAATTAAGCAAAATGATCATGAATCATGACCAAGCATGGTTAAGTAAGGTTTATGATACATCACCGACTATTTTTATTTTTACGCAGCTAATCGAAGTTGAAAGAGAAACACTGATGAGGCTTTGGCGCGAGAGAAAAATTTCATTTAAAGTAAAAAATAAATTACTGGAACAGCTTGATTTACGTTATAAACATTTCTCCGGCTAACAATAGTCAATTTTACAAACCATAAAGATAGCGAGTTGACTAATATTATTATTTTTTCCGAATTTTACCGCATTTCCAACATTGCACAAATTGTCCGCCATGTTTTTCGCCGCAAGCACATACCCAGGGTGTCTGCTTTTGCGTAGATAAAATAGCCATTGCTTCATCAAGCAAATCATCATCAATAACCCACAATTCAGGAACACACTCGTTCGGTGGAATATCACCCACGCCGCCTGTTAAGTAATAATTTTTAACAATAACGGCAATACCATTATCTTCCAACAATGTTTTATAAAAACTAACCAGCGTAATATTCGACGAAGTGAATACTTTTTTCATACAGCCTTATTGTTAAAAAAAGGGGGCCAACATGGCTCCCTTCATCATAATCCAACATCACTTTATTAGGAAAGTGGATTGCTGTTCATCCCAAGCCCCTGCTTGACTACCTGCTGAATTGCATTTTGACAGATATCACAGAAGCGCGCATGGGATTCCATAACACAATCAAAGCCGGGCTTGTGGCTGCGCCCTTTTGTGCTCAATGAATCAGCATAGCCTCCTCTGTATGCACCATACACGGGCGGAGATGATTTCCATACAGAATCAGGTGTAGGCAATTTGGTACGGCCATCTACAAAGGACTTCCATTTCAAATTTTCATAACTTGGCTCAGTGAGAAAAGTTATGTTCTGTGACCAAGGCTCGTTAATCCCGGGTGCAAATTCCAGTTCCGTGCGACCGCCCCCTTCATATTCCTCATTTAAGCCAAAAAAGTGGCCGAATTCGTGCAATAAAAGATAGATAAAATAGTACGTGTTCGCTCCCGGTATGGCAGTAAGGGACATGTAGTTGCCTACACCCCAATATCCACTATTGTTGATAAGAACAATAGGATAATCATAAGCAGCAGCCGCGAGACCCTGGCGGAATTTATCTTCTCGCGTAGGGTACACAATATGGTACCAACGGCCAAAATTATCCCAATAGGGATAATATAACCCCAAATAGGAATCATATTCGGGAACAGGTATTCCTAAATTTTGTGGATTGCCCAGTTTACGGTTTGACGGATGAAAAACACCGTAGAAACTCATGTATTCAACACCAGGAAATTTTTCTTTTTGCAGTGCCTGCACGGTTTTCATGGCATGTTGCCAAAATACCTGCTTCTCGTTTTTCAAATAACCTTCAGCATAAATGTTGACTCGCAACGCTGGGGTTCGGCTCGCAACAGCAATCTCTCGAATTTCCAACTCCTCATCCCTGTTTTGTTGCAGTCTGGGTAATTGCGCAGCATACACAGGCCGGGAGACTACCCTTTCCATCACACCCGTTTGAGGATTTTCGGCAAACAATTCAAAGATCATATCTTCATGCGGAACAGGAAAACGCAAACTGATCGCCCGCACAAGTTTTCGATATTCCTTACCCGTTCCGATAGCGTCATAAAAAATAGCCCGGCCAGATTGCTTATCTTTTAAAATACCCAGATAACTACCCCACCGTGGTTTCTGTTTGCTGCGTGCTAACAATGCTGATGTGCCCGATGGTTCTACAATCATTTTACTGACTTCATAATGTTCATCATTTTCATGCCAATCCACTTGTATTCGCAGCGCATCAATAGCAGCATCATTAGTCACTCGTCGCAATTTGCCGCTATCCGGCAGCTTTAAGCTGGAACTCAGGTAATTTTCATCTTTAGGCACACGCTGCGGATCCCAATATGGATTCGCAAAAGCAGGTAGATGGAACAATAGGATAAAACTGAAAATCATTTTCAATAAAACTTGCATACAATCTCCCTGTATTTTATTAAAAGCCGTATGTTAAAGGATTGTTTATGGCTAGGAAAGCAATTTACTGGCTTAAAGCCTATACACAAAATAAAATGTAAGCGAATGCTTACAGAACTTTAAATATAAAAATCGGTATAATAACTTAATCAATGCAATTAACTTATTTTGGTCGCATGAAACTAAAAAAATATCGCTCAAAAAGAAATTTTAAAAAAACAACCGAACCTTTTGGAAAAATTTCTCGCGGCAAAAAACGGCTATATGTAATACAAAAGCATGCGGCCAGCCATTTGCATTATGATTTTCGACTTGAATTAGACGGCGTGTTAGTTAGCTGGGCCATTCCAAAAGGCCCTTGCCTGGATCCCGCCATTAAACGGCTGGCGGTCCATGTTGAAGATCACCCCATTGAATATGGCAGCTTCGAAGGTATTATTCCCAAAGGACAATATGGCGGAGGCACTGTTATGTTATGGGATCGAGGTCGTTGGATTCCTAATGACAAGGATTCCGCTTTGGCATACCAGAAAGGTGACTTGAATTTTACGCTTGAAGGCAAAAAATTAAATGGACAATGGAAACTGCTTCGCATTTATCAAGATGACAAAACATGGTTATTAATTAAAAAGAAAGACAAATACGCGAAACCACTGAAACAATATGATGTCCTAACTGAAAAACCGAATAGCGTCCTCACCCAGAAAACGATTAATGAGATAGCCGAAAGCCAAAGTACCGCAAGAAAAAATACCCTCACCAAAAAAACTTGCCAGCACAAGCAACCGGCCAAGTCCGCTATAAATAAATTACTGTCAAAATTAAAATCGGCTCCCATGCCAAAAATGATTTCACCACAACTTGCTACACTCGTTGATCAGCCTCCAACAGGAAAGCAATGGCTCCATGAAATCAAATTGGATGGTTATCGCATCCTTGCTTATAAGAAAGGCGATCGCGTTCAACTATTCACTCGCAACCATAAAGACTGGACTAATAAATTCAAAATGGTAGCTGATGCCGTTAGACAATTACCGATAGAAAATGCGATTCTCGATGGTGAAATAGCTGTGCTTGATGAAAATCAGCATACTAATTTCCAATTATTGCAAAATGCGATTAAAGATCAAAATAAACCGTTTATCTATTATCTGTTCGATCTTGCTTATATTAATAAATATGATCTTAGCGCGTTGCCACTGATTAAACGAAAAAAAATGTTGCATCTACTCGTGCCATCAGCGGAAGGTGACATTCTGCGTTATAACGATCATATTGTTGGATCCGGGAAAGAAGTATTTAAAAAGAGTTGTGAATTGGCGCTAGAAGGCATTGTTTCAAAAGAAGCTAACAGCCCTTATTTGCAAAAAAGGAGTAGGAACTGGCTGAAAATTAAATGTCTTAAACGCCAGGAATTTATCATTGGCGGCTTTAAGGCACCGCAAGGCCATCGTCAGTATTTTGGCTCGCTCTTTTTGGGCGCTTATAACAAACGTCATGAGCTGATCTTCCATGGCAACGTAGGCACAGGATTTACGCAGTCATCATTAAAAACAATCCATGACCTGCTTGTTAAATATAAAACAAAGGAGATGCCTTTTAAAAAAAGACCTCCGGAAAGTAAAAATGCGACCTGGGTCAAACCCGTTCTGATCGCAGAAATTGAATTCACTGAATGGACGGAGGATGGATTGCTTCGCCAACCAAGGTTTAAAGGCTTGCGATCTGATAAACCTGCACGCGAAATCACAATTGAGCCAGAGTTGATCATTGACAATCTTTCGCCCAGCCAGCAAGCAACAGCGGAAAAAAACACCCAAAAAACATTTAAGCTAACCAATCCTAATAAAATTCTCTATCAGGAAGATAAAATTACTAAGCAAGATTTAGCTGACTATTATGACCAGATTAGCGAGTGGATGCTGCCTCATATCATTAATCGCCCGCTTACATTGGTTCGCTGCCCGGACAATTATCGTGATTGTTTTTATCAAAAACATCTGCCATCCGGTGTGCCGCCTTCACTTTATGAAGTCATCATAAAAGAGAAAAAAGGAAAAGAAAAACATTTCTATATTAAAGACAAGCAGGGATTGCTAACATTGGTTCAATTGGGCGCGCTAGAAATTCACCCCTGGGGATGCAAAGTCGACGATATTGAATATCCGGATATTATCACCTTTGATCTGGATCCTGCTCCCGATGTCCCCTGGAAAAGGGTAGTCGCGGCTGCTTTTGAAATAAAGGAACATCTGTCCAAATTCAAGTTAAAGTGCTTTGTAAAAGCCACGGGTGGTAAAGGTTTGCATATTGTCATCCCAATCAAACCTGAATATTCGTGGGAGGAAGTGAAAACTTTCTCCCAAGTATTCGCTGATTTTATGGTAATGAATGACCCCATGAACTATATCAGTAAAATGGGCAAGGCAAAACGAAAGGGCAAAATATTTATAGACTATTTGCGGAATCAACGGGGCGCAACAGCGATTGCGCCTTATTCAACACGTGCGCGAAAACATGCACCTGTCGCAGTGCCACTTGACTGGGATCATTTAACCGCAGACCGAAAAGATACAATTTATACATTAAAAACGCTGCCAGCGCACTTGCAATCCTTGCGCAAAGATCCGTGGAAAAATTTTTTAAAATTACACCAATCACTTCATTTAGATGAATTGGAATAGCAAACTAATATACTTAGGATAAGTGAATGAGGCCGGAATCTTCGTGGGCATAACACAGTTATTTAAACACTACCTAAGCCTTACGTTTTCGCTGTGTTTTATATTTTTTATCGTTTTTAGCGGCTTTTTTGGACGCAAGGCTCTTTTTTAATAAACTCACAAAGTCAATCACATTGGTCGCCGTAGCAGTGGCTTCGCCTCGTTTTTTCATTGCTTTAACCGGGAGCTTACGCATTTTCCTTTCAATTAATTTATCAACCGCTTCTTTATATTCATCTTTATACTCCTCCGGCTTCCACTTTGACGCCATGGATTGTACCAGTTGCTTAGCTATATCCATTTCTTTTTTGCTGATCTTGTATTTTTTTGTCTCTGCTGATGGGATAGGAAATTCCGATAATTTACGAATTTCGTCATCATATTTTAATGTATAAATCACTAACGCATTTTTATAGACAGCGACCGCAGCCAAATATTCCTTTGTACTGATAATCACTTTTGCAATACCAATTTTATCCGTATCAAGCAGCGCTTCACGTAAAATGACATACCCTTTTTCGCCATTTTTATCTGGCACAAGGTAATAGGTTTTATCAATCATGACAAATTCAAGGTTTTTCCTGTCTACAAATGATTCAATAGCGATGGTTTGTGCATTTTCGCCTGCTAATTTCTCAAGTTCTTCGTTATCTAAGACGATGATTTTATCTTTATCATATTCATACCCCTTCACCACATCTTCCCAAGGAACTTCTTCGCCTGTTTCAGCGTTTATACGCACGTGTTTAATGCGTGCATTATTGCGCTTATCAATTTGCCTGAAAGAAATGCTGGCGCTTTTATCTTCAGATGAATAGAGGACGATAGGAACGCTTACTAAGCCAAATGAAATGTGCCCCTTCCAGATTGCATTAGGCATACCACCCTCCATGTATAATAATCACAGCTGCGTTTGCTGGTTTAATTAAATCATAGCGTATTATTAGATAATTAATATTAAGCTCACTCGCATTGCTTGCTTTGGACAAACCAATTTTACAAGTTTTTCAGTGTGTTAAGACATGGGTCCACTTAAGCCAACGTCAAGAAGCATGCAGTGCATTAATTTTTGTTAAAAAGGTGACGCAACTCTTGTTTGGCATTTTCCAAAATAGTTTTCTGCTTTTTAGGCAGGTTCTTGCCAGCACGATTAATATAAAAATTGAGCATTGACATTGCTGACTGATAAGACGTACTTTTTTTGGCAGTACTTTCCATCGCTGATTTCTTTAGTGATTTCGCGATTTTTTTGGGATCTTGCCACGTAAATATCCCCTCTTCCAGCATAAGCGCCCGACTGTGCTCAGTCACTTTTTTAGACCATTTTTGTTTAGTTGCTTTTGGCATGGGTAACTTCACTCTTGACAGGTATAGCCCAAAGCCTCTAAACCTTTTTCCAAATAACCGGCGATCAAGGGCTTTGATAATAAATAACCCGTCAAATTAGGCGCCAAATTATTCTTTGCTTCCTTGTGCGCTGCGCTCCATTCGTTCGGGTCGAAATCGCCTCTGCCTATATACATCAACGTCAGTAAATCAACCTGTTGATCAGGCTCCAAATCTTCAATTACTTTTTTGACTTCAAGATAAGTGAGGTCGTCTTCGTGATCAGCCAGGATTTGTGACCAGTCATATTCATATTCTGAATCAGGAATTTTTTCGTTAAACGTCACTTCTTCCTTGGCCTGGAATTCTTTGGCTTTTAATATAATAAAGCAAACTGTTTCAGGATTTATATTCAATACATTCGTATTCAGCATCGTCTACTCCTCACTGTACAATGTCAACAGACCAATACCATTGATTATTTTTAAATCATATATCGCTCTTTGAACTGCATATCGAAATAAACCAAATTTATCAAGTTAATCATATCATCTTTTTTATCGCCCAGATTAACCGCTCTATAAATACTCACTTATATTTATCTTCATCAGATATAATTTAATTATAAGACAAATTTTTAAGGAGCATTACCGAGAATATGGAGCCTCTTATTTGGTTTGCCATATCCTTTCTCATTGGACTGCTACTCGGCATAGAACGTGAACGCAGCCACCCTGAAGGGACCCAGGCGATAGGTGTACGCACGCTGATTTTATTTTCGTTGCTGGGGACCATGGCTGCAACCATTGACAACCCTGCAGTGACCGTTCCTCTTTGTTTCTTAGCAGTTGGGA
Source organism: Aquicella lusitana (assembly GCF_902459475.1). Lineage (NCBI taxonomy): Bacteria > Pseudomonadati > Pseudomonadota > Gammaproteobacteria > Legionellales > Coxiellaceae > Aquicella > Aquicella lusitana. Next base: position 1,374,182 of record NZ_LR699114.1, read on the forward strand.
TTATTTTGCTTAGCTATTTTCGATCTACTGAAAATGTTAAACGGAGGATTGACATTGGTATTACAACCGAACTTGCCGCAGGCATCGTATTTGCATTAGGTTATATGGTTCCTTCTTTTCCACTCACCGCGATCACTGTCAGTGCGGTTATCTTATTAGTATTGATGGAACGCAAACGCTTACATTTTTTTTCGCGCAAGACGCTCAAACCCCAGGAAATTGAAACGATTATTATCTTGATGATCTTTGCCTTGGGCGTCATACCTGTGCTACCCAATCGCACTATTGATCCCTGGCAATTTTTTAATCCCAGAAATTTTGCCATCCTCATCACCCTCATTGCTTCAATGCAATTTGCTGGGTATCTCGCTATCCGATTGTTCGGACAAAACATGGGGCAGGCCATACTTGGGTTTCTGGGTGGATTGGTTTCAAGTACAGCTGTCTTTGCAACATTAGGAGACGTGTTAAAGGAATCGCGTTTCGCTATGGCCACCATGGCCTCAGCTCTTTTTGCCGTTATTGCTATGTTAATTGAACTTGTTGTTATATTACTTGTCGCTGCTCCCGGTCTATTGGTATTTATTGCCTGGCCACTTTTCACCATGATCATCGTCAGCCTTACTATCGCATTATTGTTACTACGCTATTCCAAAAACAGTCAACGATCTCCTTCTGTCACACTCGTGCCGCTCAATTATAATTCTATATTTCGCTCAGCTGCATTGATCATGTTAATTTTATTTTTTATTGCCATCATAAAACGCTATTCAAGTATTACAGGGATATTTTACGCGGCTTTTTTAGCCGGCCTTTTTGAATTTCATGGTATTTCGTTTGCCGCCGCACTATTTTATCTTGAAAATCAGCTCAATATTCATCAAGCGGCCAGCATGCTCGCTTTAGCGCTATTAGCCAGCTTTGTCTCTAAATTTATTCTATTATGGGGACTCACTCCTCGCCATTTTGCTTTCTGGCTCACTCTTTTTCTGCTTGTCATCTTAGCAAGCGGCGGCATCGTTTATTGGGTAGCAGTTTAAAAAACCATCCGCACTGATACGCTAACAAACGCTAGGACATGCACCTTCAGAGCAGGTACAATAAACGCATTTGAGGAAAAAAGACCCATGGCATTCAAACTTTTTAGCTACCCCCTTGTCATCAAAGAAACTTATTTGGACACATTTGGACATGTTAATAATGCGGCTTATCTAACCATACTGGAAGAAGCTCGGTGGGATTTAATCACCCAAAATGGTTACGGATTAACTAAAATTCAAGAAACAGGTTTAGGGCCAACCATACTTGAAATTAAATTGTCTTTTTTAAAAGAACTTTGTTTGCGCGAAAAAGCTGTGATTGAAACCCAAATGATTTCTTATGAAAAAAAGATTGGCAAACTATCTCAAAAAATTGTTCGGGGCAGCGATATTTGCTGTGTCGCCGAATTAGTGATTGGGCTTTTCAATATGCATGAACGCAAATTAGTTATGCCTACGCCCGAGTGGTTGTATGCCGTTGGCATAGCATTTTCCCAATAAAAAAGATACATTCAACTTTGTTTTCAAATTCATTGTTTTATGCAAAAATAAAAGAATAAACCAAGCGATTATCAGAAATATCAGAGCCTATGATTAAAAATAACGAATATAAACCTTACCATCTCAATGCCAGCGCCGATGACCTGGCTGGCAACAATGGTATAGGACGTTATATTCTGCTGCCCGGTTCCGATGGACGAGCAAAAGAAATTTCGAAGCAGTTTGATCAACTCACGATTAAATCGCATGATCGGGGTCATAATTTATATTTAGGCACAATTGTACATAAAAAAAAGCCTATCGCTGTCGCTGCCGTTTCAAGCGGGATGGGATGTCCTAGTATGGAAATTATTCTTCATGAACTCTTTCACCTTGGTGGAAAACGCTTTCTTCGCCTGGGCACGGCGGGCTCATTGCAGCCTAATCTAGTCAAGTTGGGCGACCTTGTTAATGCACAAGCTGCTGTACGCGATGAAGACACAACCGACGATTATGTGCCTGCCGGTTTTCCTGCCAACGCCTCTCCTGAGTGTATAACAGCAATTTTGGAAGCTGCAAAATTGCTTGGCTTAGCAGGGTATTTGCACACTGGCCTCGTTCATTGTAAAAGCTCATTCTATGCCCGTGAATTTGGTGAAGGCCCCAAAAATCAAATCAATAAAAATTATATCAACTTACTTACCAAATGCGGCGTGCTTGCATCTGAAATGGAAACTTCGGCATTATTTATTCTTTCTCAACTGTATAATTATCAGCTTATGCAAAAAGGCAATGGGCCGGCATTTCGCGTATTATGCGGTGCCATTTTAAGTATTGTTGCCGATCCTGCTCATTCTACCGATCCTTTTGCCACTGCTGCGCAATCCGCAAAAACCATCACCAATATGACAAATCTGGCGCTGGAAACTATCAGGTTGCTGGCGGAAATGGATGAAAACAACCTCTCCACTTTATGATTGATTGCTTCAAAGTGCCTCCATTTGCTGGCATTACGGTTAGAAGTTTTGTCGTGTACAGAGTAAAATATTTAAAAAAATGAGCAAAATCTGTCAGTCAATAGGGCTATTGTGGCAGTAAAAATACACCCGTAAAGAAGACAATTTCAATGCAGATAAGCCTGCTTTAACATTCATCTCACTCCCAAACCATCTTATCCAAATTATGATATATAATCATTTAATAAGCTTTGTATTTGAGGCACGACTCATCAACTCATTTGATGAAGATGAAGAGAAATAGACATGAAATACGTCTTTATTACTTATAGCGGATTGAGCCTCCCTATTGCCTATAAACTCCAGCAGGAAGGCAATGACGTTACAGTAGGCCAGATAGAGAATATAAAAGACTACGTAATGGAAGAAGAAGTCAAAAAAGCCACCGAGAGTGATTTTAACCGTGAACGACGTATGCGGTTATTTAAAAATATGGTCAAACTGCAGCCTGCCGAACGGGTAGTTGAGCAGTTGAGACAGGTTAAAAATCCGCAGGAATATTTTATTTTTTTTGAAGAAAATAATTTGTTTCGCTGGGCTGATAAAGTGCGTGACTTAGGATTTCATGGCATTTTTCCTACCAAAGAAGATTACTTGTTTGAGATTGACCGCGATCGCGCAAAGGAATTTGTCAAGACACATTACCAGAAACTCTACACACCTGAAGTCAGAGAATTTTCTAAAGTTTCTGATGCCATCAACTTTCTGAGAGATACCCATGAAGTATGGGTATTGAAGGGAAAGCATGATCATGCCAGAACATTTGTTCCCACGATGAACGATGCCATGCGTGCCAAGACTCAGGTTATTGAAATGTTAAGTAATTTTCCGTACGAATACGAGAGATTAGGCTTTATCCTCGAATTGTTTATTCCCTCTATCATCGAGCTTACACCCGAAAAAATGTATTATGACGGCGTTCCACTGGCGACCACGATTGACTTGGAAAATAAATCCTTTGGCAGCGGCAATATCTCTATCCAAACTGGGTGCGCTGAGGATTTGGTATTTCCTACCCTGATGGAAGACCGCATCAACAAAATATGTTTTCCGCCGATCATTGATGAAATGGCCAAACAACATAAAGGTTTATTTATCTGGGATGCATCGATTTTGATTAACAAACGCGATGGTAAAATGTATTTTGGCGAATTTTGCCCAAACAGGCCGGGTTATAATTCCTTTTTTACTGAATTGGCTTTATTGGGTTCGGTGACTCAGTTTTTTGAAAAAATCGTACGCAAGGAATCACCATTTTCACTGGGCACAGTGGCAACATCTGTTCGAATATTTAACCTCAATCGTGATGAAGAAACCGAGCAGGTAGCAGCCAATATGACTATTGATTACCGTCCTGAAATTGAGAAAGATTTATGGCTGTGGGACGTGCGCAAAAACCAGCGTGGAAAACTGGTTACAGTTGGTTCGGACTGGAATCTCGCTATCATAACAGGTGCAGGAAAATCCATAGACGAAGCCGTAAGCAAAATGTACAGGAACGTTGAAGGGTTTGCCTTTGTGGGCGCTTATTACCGTTCAAAAGATGATTACTTATCACTGGATTACCCGACTTCCATTATCAACCGCCTCAATTACGGACTTGAACGCGGACTGTATCGATTGCCGTTTGATGTAAAAGTAGGTGAAATACAAGCTCGATAAAGCGTATTTACTTAAACTGCCGCTTTTTTGGATGGAAGCTCTGCGCTAGGCTCATTGTTCGGTGCAGACATTTTTTTATAGCAATCAGCTATAAAATTTTGAACAACCAGTACCGTTGTATCCATTGCATTGTACTTTGCATAGCTATTGGATTTAATCAAAAGTGATTCATATTGTTTCTTGAATGCTTTAATTTCTTTTGAAAACGCATTAAGTTTTTGTCTGAATGCTTCCATTTCATGGGATTGCGGCAGCTTCCCCTCTGCTAATCGATCTGCCAATGCATTTTTGGTTCTTAGGAGGTCATCTTCTTTATCTTTTAATTCAGCCAATCTTTTCCCCATCGCCCTTTCCCTGATGGTGGTGGCTTTTTTTACCATGGTTTTGATTTGCTTCAGACCAGCGTTCACACCGTGTTTTAGCTCGGCAAATTTACTTAAATTGTTAGCTGTGGAACTAAGTGTTTGAGCTTGCTTTGATACCTCCTGCCTCATTTGTTTAGCCTCTGCGGGCCAGCCCAGTTTGACAACTGGACCAAGGTACTGGTAGCGTTCCATCACTGTTTCCACATTTGAATCCGCCACAATGCGAATGCCCCCTAATTTTTGAGGCGTCTTTATATCCACTTGTTCCAATTGCCTTTGAAAGGCTTTGTCCGCCCATTTTAAGCCGCCGGCATTTGATATATCACTGGCATGCCCTTTAAAATTGTGATCATGTCCATGCACACTTGTTTTGCCATATTCGCAGGATTCGCCACCAATCATAATCACACCAGGTTTTTTTCTGTTGGAGGTTGATAGAAAAACAGCATATGCCCAGCAGTGCCATCCAATCCAGTGATCTTACCCGTTTCAGGATCCTTTTCGGTTTTAACACCTAAGGCAATATTCATGCCCCAATTAGGACTGGTGCCTGAAAATTTGTTACGAATAAATTTACCCCAATTCAGCGGGTTGTACCATTTAAGCTTGGTTTCTTTCACATGCCCGTCAACAACTTCAAAATCATGCGTAGAACCTGAACGGTTAAAAAAAATGGCACCTGGTTTTTCCGTACGCATGGCATCGGATGATTTTGCCGTAGACATATTATGATTTACTAAATCTCGCTCTTGTGGATTACCGGTAGTTAACCAGTTCCAGAGTTTATGTGGGTTTTGTTGTGTTTTTCCTAGCGGAGGAATTTCTATCAGAACACGGTTGCCGTGACTTAAATAGGATTCCACGGGGATGCGAGGATCCGGGTTAGAAAAGGTTTTGCCATCAGCGCTAATTTGCATTCCACCGGATTGCATCAACATAAAAACCCGCTCCATGACTGCCGCTTGGGCAGCCTGGTTTGGATCATTTAGCATTTCCTGCCAAAGCTGGGTATCGTTAGCAAATTGACTGGCCACATTGCGTTTGACTAATTCTTCTTTGTTTTTTGGCATTTTTTACCTCCTTTTTTATTTAGTATAGGAGAAATAAACTTAATAGTGATTGATTCATTTTAATGATTATCTAATTGATTTATTAAGAATTTATAAAAAATAACGGTTATTTCGACTGCCTAGGGAGAGGGATAATAGACTTTGAATGGCCTTTTTGATCTATCTACACGGGCAAAGTCTGTCAAATCGTGTTCTTTTACTGACGTCGCACCCATAATATGCAAGACTTTGATATTCCTAATCACTTCAGCATCTGCAATTAAAGAACGGTGGCAGCGCCATGGAAGAGCCTCGGCGCACATAATGACTGTCTTGCCTTTTTTAATTATTTGATTAAGTTTTTTAAGCGCCTGATAAAACGCCGACGTCTGCATATAGTCAGCAAACCCACGAAAACTGGCATTTCTCCAGCCCTCGTTAATTGAGTTTGAGTGCGGGTGGCGCAAACCTCCCAGCTCTGGCATATGGGTATAAGCAATTTTTTTCTTTTGTAATGCAGATATTAATGGCTTTTGATTACTCCATGGAACATGGCGCGATTTGGGAATAGTACGCACGTCAACCACATGGGTAATCCCATGTGCCTCAAGCTTTTCAAGAAAAGCTGAAAATAATTGATTGGAATGGCCTATCGTATAAACTGTTGGCATAGAGCTAATTAACCACTGCGCAACAGTTATTACTCACATCGGTTTTATCGTTTTTTATCGCTACAGGCACATGACTTCGGGGACAACGATAAATAGGAAAACTAGGGTTCATGGCATCTTTTCCTATTCTTTTTAGCAATACGACATTTGCGCCTTGCTGCGCGGCGGCGCATTGCAACTTATGCGAGTAAGTGCCATCCGGGCACAAATTAGGTTGAACGGTCCCCCTGTATTCACAATTAGAACAAGGCAGCCATTCAACCAGTGAGACATTGCTAGGATTTTTGCAGTAAAAAAGCTCGCCACAGCCAGCAAGAAGCAGGCTTAATATGACAATTAGAATCAATTTCGAAAGTTCCATCATTTTTTTTGCCCAATTCCTTTTACTGGATTTTGGCTATGTCTGACAGGTATTCATGAAGATGTCATTCGAACTCAGTTTATCATTCGAACTCAGTTTATCATTCGAACTCAGTTTATCATTCGAACTCAGTTTATCATTCGAACTCAGTTTATCGTTCGAACCCAGTTTGTCATTCTGAACCACCTCTGTCATCCTGAGCGCAGCGAAGGATCTGCTATTGTACATTTAGAGATCCTTCGAGCAAAAAACGCTCTCAGGATGACATCCACTTCTTTAGAATCAGCATCCTTTGTCAAAAATCGCCAAAGTCCAGTTTTAAAGACCATTTTATCATTAATCAATATCAGATTAAGGTCAATAGAGGCATCAAAAGAGAAAGCATGAGAGGAAAAAGATACAAGTTATTTTAAAACTGCCTACTAGCTCTACAAATAAAAAACTCAGCTAATAAGCTGAGTTTTTTTATAAGCAGTAAGCGCTATAACATCATCAGGATGAGCGATGCTACGAGCAGGTATCCGCTTAATTTGATTAAAGTTGATTGTTGTTTGAGCGCACGAGCCTTTAATTTTTTCATCTTGCATACTCCTAAATCAATACCTACATTGTTTATTATAGCACCTCCATCGCCAATCCACTTATAAAATTAACTTAATTAACCCCTTGAATATTCTTTATAAATCTACTTAATGCCAATTTTTGGCTCAACCATTTAACTTTTCCTTAAGGAGCCCTTACCCATAATGTAGGTGAATCTGGGAGAAATTAGCAAAAGGAGAAGCCACCATGGAACCAACGCCAATTTTCTATATCGCGATGATAGGTGACAGCCTTACTGATCGTGGAACCCTCAATAACAGATATCTATTCGGCTGTATCCCCATGAGTTTGTTAAGCGGTCTACGCGGTCTATCGCCAGGTGACAGCTTCACTAATGGTCTGCCCTGGAGCGATCATTTAATCGCGGCACTTGCTAATGAATTTAGCCTCAAAAAAATTAGCAGAGAAAAGTCGATGGATGCCGCTGATTTAGCAGACGCTATCATCACACATGATGCTAGTATCTATCCCGCTGTTAATAATTTTTATGATTTAAAAAACGATAAGTCAGCAGACTATAACGGGCAAAATTTCGTTAGAACCTATAGCGAGGGCGGTCTAACCGCGTATGATTACAGCTGGTGGCCCAGCAAAAGCATCAGCCGATTTTTTAGCCGCTTAATACTGTCTACCTTAGAAAAAAAACGCAAAGAACTGTTTGCTTATGATCAGTCACATCATTTGTCCAAAAAACAGAAAGCACACACATTAATCATCGAATGGTCAGGCGCGAATGATCTCATTACCGTTAATGAAAAACCTTCCAAACCAGAAGTAGATCGAGCTATTAAAGCCAGAATTAAAAATTTAACTGAATTAATCAAAAATGGTTATCGACATTTTGTTTTATTTAACTTACCTGATCTTTCATTAACGCCTCGCTATCAAAATAAGGAAGATCCGGAACGTGAAAATGCCAGAGCATGCTCTTATTATTTCAATAATCAACTTGAATTAGCATGCAAAAATCTTAAAGAACAGTATCCTTATTGCTCAATTGATATTTTCGATGCCAACAAGGAATTTACAAACATGTATCATCACCCGGAAAAGTATTATCTAGAAAAGGCCAAAAAAAACCTGGCATACACAAAATCGGCTGATTTTAAAATATTACCGAACGGCACGTCCCCAGCCAAAGGATATATGTTTTGGGATGATGTGCATCCTACCGCTGATGTTCATGCACTGCTAGCTTATAAATTTTGTGAATTATACAGAAACAAATTTAATTTTCTTCCACCGCCACCATATGGACTGCATAGAGCACATGCAAAGCTGCGCCAGCGCTCAACAAGTCAATCCAACTTATTCAGCGCACAAACTCAAAATAAGGAGGATTACTCTGACAATAATGCAAAATTAGCTAAGCGAATTATAAAAAAATGATGCCTACTTTTATGTATCTTACTAACTGTGCCGCCAGTGCCTCGAAGATAGACGGTGACACAGTTAGTCTAATTCATTGATTTTTAATAAAACAAATTCAGTCGGTCTCACATGTTAAAATAAATCAATAGAATAAGAGCTCATCATATGACTAAAAACATCCAAGTACGTCCAGTCACTGTGCTGCTTGTATTTATCTTACAAGTATTCATGAACTGGCTGTATGTATTATGGGTAAAAAGCCAGCCGGATATTATTTCAAATGCCTGGTTTATCCTGACTCCCATATTGGGATATTTTTATTTTACATTCACTCTAATTGCAAGCATTGGGCTTATTTACAAGAAAAAATTTGGTTTAACATTAGCGTATGGCGTCATTTTGTTTGGGGTGATATCCGTAGTAATGTCTTATAATGCGGCCTTTAGAGGTCATTACTTAATCGAGGTAATGATCGTCCCCCTGATCACTATCAATTTTTGCGTTCTTCTTTATATGGTGTTTAACCAGGATTATTTTAAGCCGGACTAAAAATTGCCGAAGTAACTAAAATAAAAACGCTAAAAATCAGGTGATTAGCATCCTAATTCGTCATTTAAGGTTTACTTAAACAAAATTTATTGTCAATAGGATACATTAGCAAGCATTAATTGCCGACTTGATGATATCTGAAAAAAATATGAATGGCTTCAAAAGCATCATATTCACCGTATTAAAAAATCACTGAGGAAATAGAGAGATGCTGAAGAGAACTCACTTAGATAGCTCATATAACTTACAAGCAGCTGAGGCATTCTTAAGCAGGGTCGAAAAAGTTATTTCTCAACGAACTGATCCCAAATTAATCTCGCAAATTTTAATCGAATTCAAGTTAGAAAGCATTAATTTTTCTGATAAAGATTTTGCTGTTTTTATTCAAAAAATAAAAACGGAACCAATGGACGCAACTGAATTTTTAAAAAAATTAAAATCCTCCATTCTAGAAAATAAGCCGTTATGTAAATTACTGGGTAACATTCATATTTTGCAATTAATCAGTGATGAAGAACTTGAATCTGCCGCTGGAACATTCCAATTACAAATTAATTTATTGTTTTTGCTAGAAGCATTTAACATTACAATGGCCAACAGCACTACTTTGGCTAAAGAGATTTATCAATTCATGTCAAATCAGCGGGCTTCCTTTCAGCCCAACAATCAACTGGTTAATTTCATTTGGGGTTCGTTCCAACCCGGTAATCCGGTTGCTAACTTTTTGTTTGGCGCCCCAAAGCAGGCAACGCTTTTTGAAAGATTAAAGATGATCTCGGTTGATCCTGCAATGACGAATGTTGCGTTTCACAAATCCACGGCTGATAAAGAAGAAACTAAGGAAGATGTTGAGACGTTCATTAGTGAATTTCAGCTCAGAGGTATTAATGCCAGCATTTCACCCGGCGTCATAGGCAAACCTTCCGACACATCCGCGCGGGGATTATGTCTTAATATATTAGAAGCTGCATGGGAGGATGCCACGCATGAAGCTAGCAAGAAAGGTGGAATTGACAATGCGATCGCAGGCTTTGGCCTTATCACTATCATGGAACACTTGCAAGATGTATCTACTCAGCAATATATAAACAGGCTTAAACTTGTACCTGCAATATTACCTGAAGGCATACAACTGAATGAAGATCATTCCTACCCGTTGATGCCAGACTTAATTGTTAATAATCAATTAAAGAAAGTCGACGAGCTTGTCATGCATAAAGTGTGGCGCGATTTATACAATACCTGGAATGCTTACTTTGTGGTCGCCAACCTGGATGCCATACTCCTGCCTCTTAAACTGTTATTGCCTTCTGTTTTAAAGGCCGAATCAAACTATTTTAAGGAGAGCCGAGTAATATCTCTCTTTTTAGTGGGCAGCTTGTTCTTCAATAATCAGACCAAGCATAATCCACTTTTCCAAAGCAAATTTACTTTCAAGCAAGCTGATGAAATACTTTCACTGTGGGGAAAAATAAACAGGGAATACGCTGAACAGCTATTAAAAGAGTACTGCCCCGATGTAAAGAAAACTGCGGCTGACCTTTATAAGGAGACCTTTGGCAATCATGCAACGGTTAATTTAATCAAGCATGTTGTCTCCTTTGGACGCAATCCCAGTGATTTTCATATTACCTGCTACGGGACAGGTTCGAAGACAAAAAATCTCACCTTTTTTTCACCTGATGAGCGTAAAACTAAAATGGAATTTGCCTGCTCTAAAAGCGATAAGCAAGTCGAAAAAAAATCCGTTATATAAACTGGATCATGGCGCCCACATCAGCGCCATCCGTATTTATTCGCCTCTCCGTTAAGCGTATTTAATATCCCTATGACGATGTGTTAAAGTACGCATTTGCACTTATTAAAATTAGTTTATTTTCTTTCAACAGATTATACCCAAGCAGGTAATTTTTAAAGGTAATAAAATATATGCTCAACCGCCTTTTCTATTTTTGGAGCCAAAGAAGTGCGCCCTCTCCTCATTCAAATAAGAACGCGTTTGCCAACATACCTTATGATGTACTTTGCTATCTATTTGGCTTTTTAGACCTTGAGGGGCTGAAACAAATGCGATTAACGGCTACCAGGTTCAAGCAAGCAACCGAACCTGTAATAAAAGCTAAATGTAACGAATTTTATTTCAACTATATTCGTCAACGTCGACTCGATCTAAATAGCGATAAGGAAGCAAAGACTGCACTTGAGCACATACACTTCTTATTGAAAATAAACCATTCTCTTAATAGCGACCAGGAAAAAAAACGTTTTTTTATCCTTCTTAGCACATTAACTGTCATGCTAAATGAAATACTAAAGTTCCTTGCAGATGAAAACATAGTAAGTTACTCATTGTTTAAGGGTGAGGATTTGCAAGAAGCAAGCAGTTACCTGGGACCCTATGGACCCAAGGTGGCGGTGGAATTAAGCGGTCCTGTTAATGACCATGATTTGCAAAACCTGAGAAATAATTTAAATAAATTTATTTTTATTGAGGAAACGGCCGCCGAAAATCCCGATAATGACTCCATTGAATCGCTAGCTGATGTAATGTTGAATATGCACTATTCGAAAAAATTTAATGAAGAAAGATCACTTCCACATACTATTCAGAATCTATTTCATTCTGCCAAACCCATTGACTTCAAAAAATTAATTCAGAACTGTATTAACCACTTGAATCAGGGCATCGGCAGGCTGGAAGCCAGTTATAACAAGATCACGCCACGGCGCTAGGGATAGAAAAATGCACGACGAAAAAAAAATTTGCATTGACTTCCAACCATTAAGAAAAGTGATCTGCCATGTCATCATGGATAATTTCAAGTATTGGATGACATATGCTAGATAAACGTCATAGTCAAAAGCGTACGGGAGCTTATTTTACGCCCAGACTATTAGCAGATTTTGTCGCTAAAAACACGCTTAAACATATTAACTTGGCGGGCAGCAAACAGCTTAAAATCATTGATCCCGCTATCGGCGATGGAGAATTGATCCTGAGCCTGCTGGGCATATTGAAAAACTATGCCGGCCAGATAGAAGTATATGGATTCGATATCAATGGCCAGGCATTAGACCTGGCTTGCGCCCGGATCGCCAACACCTTTCCTGGCGTTCATTTGCGGCTTTTTAATACTGATTTTCTTGATACCTGCTTTCACAAAACAATGAACCTCCCCCTTTTTGATATATTGATCGCCAATCCTCCTTATGTTAGGACACAGACACTCGGGCAGGAAAAAATAAAACAGCTAGGAGCCAAGTTTGGCTTAAAAGGGCAAATCGATATTTATCATGCATTCCTGGCAGCCATTCAACCCCTACTAAAACCGGATGCTATCGCAGGCGTTATTATTTCCAATCGCTTCATGACCACTAAAAGCTGTAATGCCCTCAGGAAAACCCTGATGGAGCAATATGCCATAAAACAATTATGGGACTTGGGCGATACAAAACTCTTTGGTGCCGCAGTATTACCTGCAGTGATGCTATTAACGCCCAGGATAAGCACAGCCGAAACAGCGGGTTTTTTCACTTCGATTTATGAATACAAAGGTAACCATCCGGAAAACGAACAGAAGGATGTTGTCGCCCATCCTGTTGACGCATTGAACCATTCAGGCGTGGTTAAATGCAAAAACCAGAAAACCTATCTTGTACGTCACGGAACATTAACTTTCGATAAAGACTCGAGCGAAGTTTGGCGTCTTCATGAACCGGAAAGTGAAAAATGGCTTGCTAAGGTGAATAAACATACATGGGCCACCTTCAAGGATATAGGCAAGATTCGGGTGGGAGTTAAAACAACGGCGGATTCTGTGTTTATTAACAGTGATTGGAAAAAAGCGATCGGCTATGAACCTGAGCTATTGTTGCCGCTCACCACTCACCATGTCGCTGGCCGGTTCAGAAGAACGCCATTACCGCTTAAATCCATCCTTTATACACACTATACTGACAATGGAGTACGGAAGGTAATCGACCTGGAGCAATTTCCGCTTACTAAAATATACTTGCAAACCCATTATAAAACGCTTTCCAGCAGAACATACATACACAACAGCCGTCGTAAATGGTACGAAATCTGGGTCCCTCAGGATCCCGACGCCTGGCAGCGAACTAAATTGATCTTTAAAGATATTTCGGAAAAGCCCTTATTTTGGATAGACACGGAAAAAACGGTTGTTAATGGCGATTGCTATTGGATGACTCGTGATAATGACACATTTTCAGAGGATATATTATGGCTTGCAGCAGCCGTTGCTAATTCAACTTTTATTGAAAAGTTTTATGACATTAAATTTCATAATAAACTTTATTCAAATAGACGTAGGTTCATCACACAGTATGTTGAGCAGTTTCCTATTCCGGATCCGTCAACCAGGTGCGCAAGGGAACTCATTGAATTGGCTAAATCGTTACATCATGATCCTATCAAGCAGCCAAAAAATCAGGAAACCAAAATAAATCAGCTTGTTTTGGCTGCTTTTAACTTGAACGATATCGAACCCTAACGCACATTAGCTCATGTTGATATTTAAATTATACATAATCCATAAAGATCCGCCGACTATAATCGCAATAATCAGAACGGTAAATATAAACGGGAATAAATTCCATCTGCCTTCTGTGCTACAATTTAAGCGGAGAAAGCAAATCGATTGTACAAATAATTGTGCCACGGCTAACACTGTCAGCGCGATGTAAAGATTGGCATCACTCAATAATCGTTTTTCGACAATGCCAAACGCCAACAGCGTCAGTATAATTGATAGCGCCAACCCGGTTATATAACCTGAAAGTGTTTTCTGACCGCTTGCCTGACCCATCATTTTTTCATGCTGATGTGACATACTAGATCGCTCCCATTAAGTACACGATAGTAAACACAAAGATCCAGATAATATCCAAAAACGCCCAGAATAAGCCTAAATAGGTGAGTCTTTTCCTCATGACATCTGTCAGGCCAAATTTTAAAAGCTGCACCATGAGCACTAGCATCCATAATAAGCCGATTGTCACATGAAGCCCATGGGTACCAACGAGCGTAAAAAATGCCGATAGAGCAGCGCTGCTTTGCCAGGTATGGCCCTCATTATACAGGTTGGCAAATTCACTTACTTCCATGCCAACGAATAATGCGCCGAATAGAAAGGTAATGGCAAGCCAGCCTATCACTTTACTTGGTTTATTTTTATAAAGAGCCAGGATGGCAAGCCCATAAGTAAAGCTGCTCGCCAGCAGGGTCATGGTTTCAATCAGAATATAAGGTATATTCACTAGCTCCTTGATGGTAGGACCGCCGTAGACGCTGGTTTGCAGTACTGCATACGTGGCGAAAATACTCGCAAATAAAATGCAGTCGGTCAGGATATAAATCCAGAAACCAAAAATATCCATTTCATCCGTATTGTGATGATGGTAAGTTAAGCTGTGTGCCATAGTAATACCCTTCTTTACGCTTTTTGTGTCTCTAACCTTTCTACTTCGGCCGCTTTCAAATAATAATCTGTATCCATGCTGAATGAACGCATAATCATGGTAACAATCGCACCCACCAATCCAGCTATCGTGAGCCAAGTGATGTGCCAGATAATGGCAAAGCCAAATACACCGCAACACATGGCGATAATAAAGCCGGTTCCCGTGTTTTTTGGCATATGAATATCATGGTAAGACGGATTTGCTGCACCCTGATTTAATCCCTGACGCTTGGCTTCCCAAAATGCATCACGGCTATTCACTACAGGCGTCGTCGCGAAATTATAAAATGGTGCAGGTGATGGAATAGACCATTCCAATGTTCTGCCATCCCAGGGGTCGCCCGTGAGGTCTTTATATTGTTCACGGTTTTTAATGCTCACCACTAATTGTAAAACCTGGAACACAACGCCGCAGACAATAATTAATGCGCCAATGCCAGCGACAATGAGATAGGGCTGCCACCCTGTTGAAGCATCATAATGGCTTAACCGTCTTGTCATCCCCATCAGGCCCAGCAAATATAAGGGCATGAAAGCAATGTAAAATCCAATTATCCAGCACCAAAAAGCGTATTTACCCAAGGTTTCATTTAGCTTAAAGCCAAATGCTTTGGGAAACCAATAGGTCAATCCTGCCAGATAGCCAAATACGACACCGCCAATAATTGCATTATGAAAGTGAGCGATGAGGAATAAGCTGTTATGCACCTGATAGTCAACAGCAGGGACGGCCATGAGAACGCCTGTCATTCCACCTACCACAAAAGTCGTGATAAATCCGATTGTCCACAACATTGGAGTAGTAAAGGTGATGCGTCCTCTGTACATGGTAAATAACCAGTTAAAGACTTTCACACCTGTAGGCACCGAAATAATCATTGTGGCGATGCCAAAAAACGCATTTACATTTGATCCGGCTCCCATGGTAAAGAAATGGTGCAGCCATACACTAAACGCCAAAATGGTGATACATGCTGTTGCCCACACCATGGTAGCGTAACCAAACAGATATTT
The DNA here is from genome assembly GCF_902459475.1 of Aquicella lusitana. Classification (NCBI taxonomy): domain Bacteria; kingdom Pseudomonadati; phylum Pseudomonadota; class Gammaproteobacteria; order Legionellales; family Coxiellaceae; genus Aquicella; species Aquicella lusitana. The sequence continues at coordinate 1,389,846 of NZ_LR699114.1, forward strand.
TTTGGAAAAGGTAGCGACTACTTCAGAATAGATGCCAAACGCGGGCAAGATAAGAATATAAACTTCGGGATGACCCCAAATCCATATCATATTGATATACATCATCGCATTGCCGCCAAAATCAGCGGTAAAGAAATGCATGCCAAAATAGCGGTCCAAAAACAGCATGCCTAAGGTGACCGTTAAAACAGGGAACGCGAGAATGACGAGAATCATGGAACAAAGCGCAGTCCAAGTGAAAATTGGCATTTTCATTAATGTCATGCCCGGGCAGCGCATTTTGAAAATGGTCACAACAAAATTAATTCCTGACAACAACGTTCCAATACCGGAAATTTGCAATGCCCAAATATAATAATCCACACCTACTGTTGGGCTGTAGGCAAGCTCCGAAAGAGGTGGATAGGCAAGCCAGCCTGTTGCGGCAAAATCCCCCACAATCAACGAAATATTCACCAACATTGCACCTACAACAGCGAGCCAAAAGCTTAATGAATTCAAGAAGGGAAATGCGACATCTCGTGCGCCAATCTGCAATGGCAAAACCAGATTGATCAAGCCGAACATAAACGGCATGGCCATGAAAAAGATCATGATAACGCCATGTGCAGTAAATATCTGGTTATAATGTTCAGGAGGTAAATAACCCATTGAATCGCCTACCGCCATCACTTGCTGCAAACGCATCATCAACGCATCCGTCAAGCCGCGAAGAAGCATGACAATCGCGAGGATAATATACATAATGCCGATTTTTTTATGATCGACAGTCGTGATCCATTCCGACCATAACCATTTCCATTTTTTGAAATAAAACACAGCACCTACAATGGCTGCTATTACTAGACCCATAAACACACCAGCACCCATGATGATGGGGTTTTGATAGGGAATCGCTTGCAGTGTTAAATTTCCAAATATGAGCTTTTCAAGCATGTTTTTTTACCTAATCAATTTATTTTTTAATGGGATCTGTTCTATTCGGCGCTTGCCATATCCTTCATGGACATAGGCATCATGGATTTCATGATCGCCATTTCAAATATCTTGCTATTCGCCGCTGAAAACTGCTGAATTCTGTTATTTTCGCTAGGTTGTACCAGACGATGGTAAGCAGCCATTGTCAGTTTATCGGGAGACTGTTTCACCGATTTGACCCATTGATCAAATTGCGCTTGCGAGCTGGCGCGAGCAGTAAATTTCATGCCCGCGAAGCCATCTCCGCTGAAGTTAGCGGAGATGCCCGCATAATCGCCCTCGGCATTTGCAATCAAGTTGAGCTTCGTTTGCATCCCCGCCATCGCATAAATTTGCCCAGCAAGCTGTGGGATTTGAAATGAATTCATGGGCCCTTCGGCTGTGATAAGAAATGTAACGGGAACACCGGCGGGGAATTGAACAAAATTGATCGTCGCAATATTTTGCTCGGGATAAATGAACAGCCATTTCCATTCGAGGGCAATGGCCTGGATGGTAATGGGTTTGCTATTGTTAACCGCGAGCGGTTTGTACGGATCTAATTCGTGCGTGCTTTTCCAGGTAATAGTGGCGAGTATCGCAATAATAATGCAAGGCACAGACCACCATATGAGCTCCAAAACCGTGCTATGCGACCAGTCAGGGGTATACTTTGCTTTTGTATTTCCCGCCCGATACCGCCAGGCAAAAACAAAAGTCAGAATAATCACAGGAACGATCACAATGGACATCAGCCAAACTGAAGTGATCATAATATTTTTTTCATCTGCTGCTATGATCCCTTTAGGATCCAGGAGCGCAAACTTGCAACCACTTAACGATAAGGCTGCGACGAAAAAAAGAATGCCTAAAAGAATGTGTCGACTTTTACTCACTATGCTCTATCCTCTGCCTGTTGTGCCGGAGTCCAACCTATTCACTGACTATTTTTGTTCACTGTTTGTTACTATTACATTCACGTGAACCATTTCGTGTTGATCGTCAGCGCCTTGTCTTAACCCGTATAAAATTTAAACGCCACCTCTCGGGGTGTTTGCGCTAAAAAAATTTTTTAATTTTTCAACAAATTAGTTATTTATCTGCTTGATAACTGGTGCCTTTTGAGTTTGGTCATACCCTATCGATTTTCCGAACATAAAACATTGATCTACATCATGGAAAATTGATAATTTATTTGATAAGGGTGCTTATTTAGGTAAAATAAGGAACAAATTAATATAATAATCAGTGGTATAAATTATGCACAGCTCGGCTACTAGCAATCCTACCTGTAACCTTTGTTTGTTTGCGCCCTTTTGCACTTCAGAGGAAGAAATTTTACACACCGGAAGACAGGCGAGTCTCGCCGTCAAACAGTATCGCAAGCTCAATCGCAACGAAGTCCTGTGCCTTCCCAATAATAAATTTCAAAACCTCTATGCTATTCAGAAAGGGACGCTAAAAACCTATCAGGTGGAAGCAGATGGAAGAGAATTAATCCGGGAATTTTATTTTGCAGGCGAAATCCTCGGTTATGAAGCGATCTATACCGGTCATTATCCTTTTTCAGCTGTTGCCATATCAGAAACCTTGATTTGCGAAATACCTTATGCGAATTTTTTAAAATTGCTGCATTCAAAGCCCGCCCTGCAAAGGCGAATTTTGTACCTGATCAGCCGCCAGCTTAATATAGGATCTTATCTGGTATCGACCACTGCCGAGCAACGCTTGGCCGCTTTCCTTATCGAATTAGCCACCCGATTACATCCCGCCGAGACCCGATATGCCTTTTTGCTGCCCATGTCGCGTCAGGATATAGGCAACTATTTAAGGCTGTCTGCAGAAACCATCAGCCGTGTTTTTTCGCGCCTGCAAAAAAACAAAATGATCCTGATTGACCACAAGAAAATAAACCTGCTTCAACCAGACAAGTTAAAGCAAGTTGCAGATGGATTATGGACAAGTAATAAAGGCAATACAGTTAAGTAAAAGCTTTCTGTTTTTACAGGTTTTCAGATGCTTATCCAGAACCTTATCCACAGAATCTGTGGATAAGGTTCTGGGGTATTCTTGAGGACTCCGTTCAGCATTAATATCCACTATCGGCAGGAAGCCGAGGCAGTGCCTGATTCTATTGCTTTCTTGCCATCACATGATAGCATTTGAACAGCTTTCGCCCTGAGGAGGCCGCGAAGCGGCCGTCTCGAAGGGTGAACGGTTAGAAATTTTGTCGTGTACAGAGTTTATTGATAAAAAATAGTTTGTTTAAAGCACAGCAACATAATGTATCGCCAGAAGTTCGTGATTATTCAGGCAGCCTGCATAACGATAGCCAAAATAAAATTCATTCCGAAGAAAAAAGACCGCTCCAGGCGCTAAGCAATTCATAGTTCTGCCAAAAAGCAATTTGACTGATTAACACGATGCCAAATGCTTTTTAGCAGGCAACAGCTTCTAACATTGCCTTAGTTTTTAATCTTATCTTTTATCCATATACCAGCCGGTTTTAAATTCGTATCTGTCCAGGGCCCACCGGAACAGGTTCCTGTTTTCCAGATTGCACCAGAGCGGAAATCATCCGAATAATTCCAATTGGTCCAACTGATTTTCTTTTGACTCATTAATTGTATGTATTTATCAGACATGACAAAGTCATTCGTCCCATCGCCTGAGTAAGTTTGCGTCCCAAATTCCGTAACAAAAATAGGCAGTACATTGGAGGCCTTATCAAGTTCATTTAAATAAACCTCACGATGAGAAGCTGCATAAAAGTGAAAAGTGTACATAATATTTGGGAAGGTGACAGGCTGATTGATTATGTCCTGTGAACTCCTTCCATCTGAAATGCCTAACGAACTCCAGCCTGCGGTACCGACAAGAATGACTGTGTCGGGGTCAATCGAACGAATCACGGGAATAAGTTTATCCGCATAGCTCTTGATTGTGCTCCAACTGACGCCATTCGGCTCATTCGCGATTTCATAAATAAGGTTTTTCTTGCCTTTATGCGCTGTTGCAATGTCTGTGAAGAATTTCTGCGCTCTCGTTAAATTATAGTTAGGATCGCCCGGAGAAAGAATATGCCAATCCACAATCACATAAACTCCACGTTGCGTGGCTTCTTCAATGATTTGATTAACCTGATTGGTAAAGCCAACCGGGTCCGTCTCATACCCTCCTTCTTGCACATACAAAGAGGCACGGACCACACTCGCTTTGAAATCATTAGTTAATGCATCCAACGATGCCGGGGTGACACATTTGTTCCATCCATACCATTGCAGCCCATGTGTACTCATGCCCTTTAATTGGATAGGAACATTGTGCTCATTGCAAAGCTTCGTGCCGCAAACTTTTAATCGACCATTAATCGAAACAGGCGTTCCCGCTTGCTGACTCAATGAGATAGTTTCGATCTGGTTATCAGTTGCCGTCAAAGGCTGCGGGTTAAAATGAATGGAATAGTCGGGAACGGGATCAGATGAAACCTGATAGATCAGCCCAGCTGTTAACATCACAGTGCTCGTACCGCTGCCATTATTAAGCGTTACCGTTTGTGTAACAGGATTAGCATTATTATTGGGTGTAAAAGTAACATTTAGTGAAGGCAGTGTCGCAGGCGCTCCATTTACATTCACCGTTACACTGGCCTGAACGACCCGACTACAGCTGTAGGTTAATTCAGCAACAGGTGCAGGATCATTAGCTACCAGGGTGGCAGGATGAAAAGCGGGTTGGCATTGGAACCCATTATAATTAATGACAGGTGTTGAGAAGCTATAAGTGCTGCCCTTTTTTAACTGTGAAACAGTTAAAGACATATTCCAATCCACAGTAACAGGTGTCGCACTGCCTGTTCCTGATTCTGTCAGCTGGATAGTCGGCTTGGCTGTATAACCAGCCAATTCTGCAGGCAGTGCCTGCAGTTTAATGGTAATTTTTCCCGTTGGCTGCAACAAGGCATAGTTAATAATAACACTGGCAGTTTGATTTGCGCTCAAATGGACCGTAGAGGGGTTAACCATACTTTGGTAAGTATTACCGCCCGTATCTGTCACATTATCAGCCGAGATAGCATAACTACCTGGTACCAGGCCTGAAACCACCTTGGAACTCAGCCAAGGAAGATTAATATCACTGATTTTCTGCCCGTTCATAGTGATATGAACCAGCGCGTAATCCTGTGAAACATTCGCAGGCTTGGATGAACGACTGGTTAATTCTATATTCCCGGTTTCAACAGGACTTCCGAGATAAACTTGAGTTGTGCCCTCAATATGGTTATCGGTTGCCGCGCCGTATTTAATATAAATGGAATGGTCCGCAGGGAGATTTGTGTTCGCGCCGGGATAGGTGGGAAAATGCAGATTCAATGTCGCCAGGAAATTTCCTTCGGGCAACGCCTGGGAAGTGATTCGTAAATCATTATCAGGATAGGGCAAAGGGCTAAACGTTCCCCAAAAACTCGTGTTAAGGGCTTTAGTCGCCTGGAAGGTAACAGTTGCGTTTTGAAAGTCGACCGCTTTGCCGCAATGATTGCTTAGTTTTAATATAATATTTTTCCAATAGTTATCTCCCGTCGAGCTGAATTGCGCGCCGATGCAGGAGGTTGATTGTGGCGTAATATGCTGAGGAATATTGGCAAAGCTAACAGGCGATAAAAAAAAGAGAACAGCCCCCAAGCTAAAAAATGCTTTCATAACGAATCCCTTCGAAATTTTGAATACGTATTATAAATATAAGGTGGTACGGTTGTCACTGTATTCTCCGAGCTAGAAGATTAAAAAGGGAAAGCACCAGAAGGTAATAGACAGGGCAATTAATTTTTATCTATCATTAGACGTTAAAGGGAATTTATAAAAAGGAACCCATGGAATGAAGAATAAGTTACATCTCATAACGTATTTAACCATCGTTTTGATTACGTGGTTATTGGTGCCAACAAGCAGCTGGGCACAGGGAAACGGAAGAATGAGCTGCGAGGAATGCTATAATCAAGGTTATGACGACGGCTATGATGACGCCGAGTATGATTGCCCCTGTCCTCCCCTGCATTTCCAAAACTTAGGTCGAATTTATGTCGCACTGGCTCTGGGTTACAATTCCTTTCTTTCCACTCAGCGCTTGCATGAAAACAATGAATTAATCGCCAGGCTGCGCGCGAATGCCGCGGGCTTTTTAGCGAATATCTATTTGGGCTATGGCCTTCTGGTATATCAAAATTTTTATCTGGGCGGCGAAGGCTTTTTTGGAACAAGCAATGCAGAAGGTAAAAGCTCAGTCAACACATTAGGCTCCTGGTTCCACCGCCAAGTGTCTATAGGCAATACCTATGGGTTAGCATTATTACCCGGATATCTTATTTACAATACCCTACTTTATTTTCGTCTGGGCTTACTGAGAACAGCCATTGAAACCAAAGACTATTCCACTGGCGCATTGACTTCCAATGTAAGCGAAACCAACTGGCAAAATGGTGTTTCCTATGGTTTGGGGTTTGAAATGCCTGTCTACAAAAATTTCACCCTAAGGGCTGAATATAATCGCATTAATTACAGCTCATTTACCACTGCTGCGGGCACCGAAAACTCACCCTCCGATAATCAGGCTATTCTGGGTGTTCAGTACCGCTTTAATTATTAAAATTTTGAAATCACATCCCATCATCTGTTCCATGATGGGATGTGATAAAGGCCATGCTTTTTTATAAAAGCCTCCTATCATCCTTCACCTCTTGTTAACTAATTAATCGCATCAGCCTATCGGTAGTACTCATCAGGCCGATACGCTTCCATAGGGATTAATGCTATTATTCAGGGAAAATCAACGACCGTATTTTGACCATCTCTTTGCTTACCCAAAACGGCTTCGTCGAGTCAATGCAAGATCATTAAATTTGGCAACAAGGAATGCAACCATGCAGAGAAAAAAAGAAGAAATAGAATTGGCGCTGGATAAATTAAATGATGAAGAAACACTCTTCCAAGTCTACTCCATAGCCAAACTGCAAATAAGCAGGGACGCCTTAAAACTCGAGAAAGATAGATGGGACCCAACCAACATTATTGCTTTTGAAAAACAAGTAATGAATTTTCGATTGTTTATTTCAGCAATCAAAATTGAATATCGTATCGCAGGGAATCTGGATTTAGGTTTATTTTACTTATCACGGCCAGTACGAACATTACCGATCGATAATAAATTTGCATATGAAAAAGCGGAAGAACACTTTGCAGAAGCAAAAAAACTATTTGATGCCAATCCATCGCAGCTGCGGCAATATCGGCGCATATTTGATATTTGTATCAAAGCAGCGGCGGATTTAGTTGAGTTAACCTCCATCTACATGACCCCTTTTAAATTAAATCTGAAAAAACTGCATGATCAAAGAATAGCAAAAAGTATCGCCCTCCCCAATGTGTTGTCATTAGCTGAATTAATAAACAACCAGACAAACGAAAAAAAAGCCACGCAGGCAACAGAAAGGTTATTTGCATCGGACAAAAATAAAGCCGATAAACTTGCACTGAGGATATGTGACATTTATACCAATGACCCCCTTAGAAAACTGAAAGGAGAAAAAGAAATAGCTGAAAACCAAGAAAAAAATCTAGAGTTGTTAAAAATGATTATTCCGGTAATGCACTCTGAAATGTTATTCATCATGACTGATTATCTTAAAAAAATAGTCGAAGGCCATTATCCAGAACAAAATATCATTCAATTATGTAAAAATTTTGAATCGGCCGAAGCAAAAAATATGCAAACTCTATTTACCAACTATGAAAAAATGTTAAAAGAATTGCAAGAATTACTGGCAATCCCCTTACCGGCCGAGCTACCAAACGAAATAAAAACGAGCTTTGACAAAAAGCAAAAGGAATTAGAAGTTGATTTAGCAAAAATAGAATCTTGCAACAAAATAATACAGGAAGCATATACAGCTTTTGTGAGGGAAGAAAAGCTGCGAAACAAACAAAGAAGGATATTTTTTGATGCTTTAATTAAAAGAGAGGCCTTAAAACAAAAGCAGCTTCAAAAGAAGAAAAGCAGCACCGATCAAACCCAGCCATCGACAAAAAACCGGCCTGATACCCATGAAGAGCAACCTGTTCATTCAGTCAAAACAGTCAATCCAGAAGATACTGCTTATCAATTATACATTAATGGAAAATACTTGGATGCTATTAAGGTGTTGAAAAATTTATTACCCAACAAATTGGAACAAGCTGAGACATTGGCGCATTTCAAATACATTCATACCATCGCTGAATATTATAAATCATGGTCAGAATGGGTAATGCTTAACAATGATGGAGGCACAAGACAATATCATCAACTGAGGAAACTTTCCTATCATTACAAGAAACTGGCGAATGAATATTATACTTTAGCTCACGAAGGATTGAAGAAAGGAATTGCTTTACAAATTACAAATACGGCTGATTATGACGAGTGGAAAATGTGGCTGGATTTAGCCGCCATGAGTGCAAGGCCTGAACGCAAATACCTTGACAAAAGCTTGGTCGAGAAAGCGCCCATACAAGAAAGGCGGCTTCCCAAATACTCGTCGTCCAAATCTGAATCCTCTTCGACACAGCCAGTAACAACGGTGGCGCCAAAGCAAATTGAAGTAACTAAAAAACCACCGCCTGTTATCAAACAAGAGCCACTTAATATATCACTCAGTCCGTGGGTTGATGAACAATTACAGTCTCTGATTAAACACGGCGTTGAAGTCCATGTAGTGGGTGGAGCTGTTAGAGACACTTTATTAGGAAAACCTGCTAAAGATAATGATATTGTAGTCAACTGCTCACCTATTAAAATAAAAAAAATACTTCACTCACCAGGTGAAATTCGTGGGAAAACTCGTCCTATCCTAAATCTGAATAATGACGAAGAAAACATGGAGCTTTCTCCTTTATGCGCTCCTCATTCTGGACAGAACCAAAAACCTGTCATCTTGGATGATGGAACAATAACAACTTATACGCCTGCTAATTCAATCTTGGACGACGCCTCATTACGTGACTTTACGATAAATGCACTTTATTGGAACCTTAAATCTAAAAGCGTGTTGGATCCAACAGGAAATGGGTTGGCTGATTTACGTGCGGGAATGATACGAACAATTATTGACGCAAATCTTAGCTTTCAAGAAGATCCCATTCGAATGCTACGGGCTGTTCGGCTCAGGGCGAAACTCAATTTCCGCCTTGAGGAGGCGACCCAGGAAGCAATTGTGAAAAATGCGGGGGTAATTACTAAAGCAAATCCAGGACGAATACTGCTTGAATTAACAAAATGCATAGATGACGGGAACCTGCATACTAACATTATTGAATTACAAAAATTAGGCTTGTTAAAATATATTTTCCCCGCTGCAAATAACCTATTTAATTCCAAACCATCCATAGCCGGATCATTGATTGAGCACATGCTATTGCTGGCCAGCAATCCTTATTCACCCCGCTGCTATGCTAATCTGCCTTTTTTTCTTGCTACAATGCTTTGGGTTCCAGTTCAGGAAAAAATTACTGAATTAAAATTTTCAGCCGATTCCGATAAATATCAAACCATCGTCAACGAGATGGAAAAAATCCTGAGGGAGCAGGAAAAATGCTTGGGCCTTACTGAAGAACTACAAAATATTATACGTTTAATATGGCGCAACCATATTTCTAGAGAATTCAATCAGCCCGATTTATATTTAATTAACAGCGCTTACTCATCCGATGAATTAGAAGTGATGAATAGCTTTTCTGAGATGCATAGTCAAGTCTCAGCGCAAATAGTGGCTTATTACCCAACAGTAACAACATGGATACCAAAAGTTGACGCCCCCAAAACATCCCTTACATCTCCTGTTGAAACAGGTAGTTATAAGCCAGACTCACCAGGAAAATATCGTTTGCATTAAAATTAGCCAAAATGGCAAAGAAACATGCCAAGTTAATCTCTACTTAAGTAAGCTTGCCAGAGCAATTTTTTAATTGTATCTTTGCAATTCATCATAGCAGCGCACCAAACAAATAATGATTGAAGCTAGCTGATTTTAAATATAAATATTGCAGCCATCTAAAGACATATGCATAAAATTGTTATTTCCTCCGGTCATTATATCCTTGCAAGTGTTAGCAAGATCCAAAAAATTTGCGCACCGCTTTTTGCAGGTGACCGATTTTCTTTTTTTGATTATGCACGATTTGGCAAACAGGGGGAGTTTAATGGCTTCACAACGAATGGTGATTCCTTCAGAATATTTTTTGACCTGGAATACGAATCATTAAAATCATGCAAACACCTCTCCTTTGAAGAAAACAAGTTTAACTATTTCTACTCACCTCCCCCTCAGTCATTTTCTGATAGCAATGACTCCCATGCAGCACAAGAAATTCTTAGAGTAACCGGCGCAGACAACGGCTTCTCTCTCTTAAAAAAAAGAGGTGGTTTTATTGAAGCTTTTTATTTTGCCTGCGCGCTGCCACGCGATAAAGCGATTAATTATTATTTAAATCAATTGCCGCTCTTACACAAATTTATTAATTATTTCCAAACCGAAGCCAACGGGCTATTAAAATTAGCTCATGAAAATACGCTCATTTTGCCAGAAAAAATGCGCCCAAAAATGTGGGGCGATTCGTTGCAAAGGCCAACTCCTGCCCATGACCGATTATTGTCTCAAATTAAAAATGAAATTCATTTAACTAAGCGCGAAATTGAATGTGCTAACTATATCGGCCAGGGATATACTATTAAAGAAATCGCTGAATTGTTAGCTCTATCCTCACGCACTGTGGAATCTCATATAGCTCATATTAAAACTAAGCTCAATATTCGGAGAAAATCCGAATTGGTTAAATACCTGTTACGTAATAACCTAATCAGGTATTGATGTTTATACGTATCTCCTTACAACAGTTGGTGCCGGGTAAAATCACACTGTCATTGCTGTAAAGATAAGTGAGGACGCAATGGCGAGGAGAAGGAGATATTCACACTAACAGAGCATTAAGCCCTAAACCATAATCAATTTGATAATTCCATCTACACTCATTGTAAACCCAAACAAACCAATGGCGACACCCAACATACGGGAAAGCAATCGTGACACATAATCAGCGCGTCGAATAATGAGCGATAGAAGATAACCGTTTACTCCATCAATTAAAATCATTCCAGCCATAAACACCACGCCTAACAACATAGCTATAATCCACCCGTAAACAGCCGAGCTGCTCAATGAGAAAAAGGCAATCTGACTAACGGTATCAAATGAAACAGCAAATATTCCTCCAACGCAAAAAATCGCGAAGGGATGATGTACGTTTTTTAGCAGCTTGCTTATAATTAACAATTTTGGCGTCATCATACCAGCCTGTTGATAACGGATAGCTTGAAATACAGAGTAAAAATTGACAAGGCTAAACAATAGCAAAAATAAAATTGATGCAAGCTGCGCATAAAAGCCCAATATGGCCGGCAGCTGAAGCAGCTTCATGCTTATCCCGACGATGATGCTGATTATAATAACCACACTGCCATGCCCAACAGAAAATAAAATGCCAACCAATTTTACCAGTGTTTTTTGTGACGATACATTTCGCGTCATTGCATCAATAGCAGCGAGATGATCTAGATCAAGACCATGGCGCATCCCGAGCAGTAATACAATAATAAACATCGCTAATAAATCGTTATGCATGCGATAATAACTCCCTTAACTTCTGATTAATAGCATTAACAAGACCGCCAAAGGACAATGATACTTGCTCAGACAAGCTGTTGCTTAGATGCTTGGGATCTATTTCCATACCATAAATTATTACTATTTCTGGCAATATATTTAGCGCTTTTCCTAATTCCAACGCGTCCGCAATCGAAACATGATGAGACGTAACACGATTGTTTATGGATGCTATCTCATGGCCAGACAGACGATAAATTTTTCCGACATTTCCATCGTTAACAATCGCATCGATCAGAATAACTGAATAACATTGCTGAAATTCTGTCAATAACGACAAACCAGGCCGATCTAATTTTCTTAATTGCAATAAATGGGGTATATAAGCCTGAAGGGTGATTTCATTAGATAAAGCTTCGACCACTTTCCAGCCCAACTGATCATCGCCAAAGGGCGACCCCACTCCAATTACGCGAGTCAACTTCATTTGCGGCTCACCCGCATATCAAGGAAATGCGTGGAACAGGAGATGCAAGGATCATAATTACGGATAAGTACTTCGCTATACTTGCGTAATTCATTTTCGGGTTTATCGAGGCCTAATTGAGTAAGCGAATCATGCAGATCTTCTTCGATCCTTGCCTGATTTTGGCTGGTGGGCGGCACGATGCGTGCTGACTGAATTAATCCATTTTTATCCAATTCAAACCGATGCCACAGCAACCCCCGTGGAGCCTCTGTACAGCCATAACCAATACCTGCTTGGGTTTCGTATAGGCTGAAAGCGCTTTCTGGATAATCGTAGCACTCTAAAATCCGGATGGCTTCAGAGAAGCACAACATCGATTCAATCGCTCTTGCGATAATGCTGTAAAACATATTTTTAATTGGAAACTGAAATCCCAGTTCCTTTACTAATTGCTTCACGTTGCTAGGTAGCAAAGAAAAATTGCAATTGACTCTTGCAAGCGGCCCTAACAGATAGGATTTACCATGCAGCAAGCATTTTAGCGCGTTTGAATAACTGACCTGATGTTCCGCAAAATGTGCATCAAACTGATCAATTTCGATATCTAGTCCTTCATCCGATACAATCTTTCCTTCATTCATGGGATATTCGCTGGAATGACTTAATGAAACACAAACAAATTTTTGAGATTGCTCGGGTAATTCTAATTTCGTCAGCCATCGTAACAATTGTTCAGCGTCATCCAACCCTTGATACAGGTGGGCAAGTAAATCTTTTACCTCTCTTTTTGGCGGTGCATGGGAAAAACCGCCAACTAAAGTACCCACTGGATGTACGGATCTTGCCCCCAGTATTTTAATTAGATCGTTCCCCAGCTTCTGCAGGCGCAAGCCTCGCCGTACTTCATCGCCATAATCTTTAGCCATATCAATGGCAGAGGCATATCCGAGAAAATCTGGCAAGGCCAGCATATGAATATGCAAACTATGATTTTGTAACCATTCACCGCAATAAAATAATCGGCGCATATTTCTCACCCAGGCACTGGGTTTAATGCCAACAATATTTTCAATGGCTTGCACTGCACTCATTTGATAGGCCACCGGACATAACCCGCAAATACGCGCCACGATATCCAACAACTCCTGGACGCCTCTCCCCACTAAAAGTTTTTCAAAAAAACGCGGCGGCTCATAAATGCGTAATTCAAGCGACTGTATTTTTCCATCGCTTATTTGGACGTGTAATGCTGTTTCGCCTTCAATGCGCGTCAAGACAGGAATATTAACGGTCGTTATCTTGTTCATTGCTCCCCTGACTGGTCTGATCTAATTTTAATTCCTTTGAAATATTGGCCTGCTTTTTGAAAGTCTTCAGTTTGATTATTGATATGTAAAAATTGCCGCGCAATTTCATCCGGTGTCAATCCTATGCCTTCGAACCATCTTCCTAATGAGGCCGTATTAATATTTTCTTTAGGGCCATAGCAGGCGTAACATGCTCGTCCCACGCCGGGGCATAAAGCACCGCACCCGGTTTGGGTAACAGGCCCCATACAAGGCTGCTTTTTTGCAACCAATACGCAAACATGCCCTCGTCTTTTACACTCCATGCAGACTGAATCACGTTTTATCGCCGGCCTGACGTCAAACAGTAACATTCGAACAGCATGAAACACTTGATGGGTGTTAACCGGACAACCCCATAATTCCAAATCTACTTTGACATTTTTTGAAATAGCGGAGGACGTTGACAGTGTTTTAATATAATCCGGCCTTGCATAGACACTGGACAGCCATTGCTGATGATCAATAAAATTGCGCAAAGCCTGTATGCCACCCGCTGTGGCACAAGCACCGATTGTCACAATATAACGACTATTTTCACGGATCTTGCGAATGCGCTCCTGCTCTTCCGGCGTACTAATGCTCCCTTCAACAAAGGCAATATCTACTTTTGCTGAAAAATCGAATGGACCGGCTTCAGCAAAATGCACAATATCAACCAATTCAGAAAGCTCAAGCAAAGCTTCGCCGGCGTTTAAAAAAGCTAATTGACAGCCATCACACGAAGTGAATTTATGCACGGCCATTTTGGGTTTTTCAGCAACATCCATTGTTAAAATCCAGGCACATTGAAAATATGTTTCAATTGGGCATATGAAAAAATGGGGCCATCCTTACAGATAAAATATTCCGCCAACTGACAATGACCGCAATGACCCACGCCGCATTCCATGTTTCTTTCCATGCTTAAATATATTTGATTATCCTGAAAGTTGCGTCGTAACAGTTCCTCGATCACCCGCTTCATCATCATTTCAGGGCCGCACATCATGACAATATTATCCTCGGGATTTAATTCAGCCTGTTTCAATGCATCGACAATCCTTCCTGTGCTCCATGTCCATCCCGTCTCGCTTTTATCGGCAGCCACAATGACTTCAGTATTTGGAATCTGATTCCAGCGGAGGAAATAATCTTTAAATATCATATCGCGGCTGTGTTTGATGCCTTGAAAAACCTTCAGGTGACCGTAGTCTTCTCTGCGCAGCGTAATATAGCGAATGACAGAAACAACAGGCGCACAACCAATCCCGCCCGATATGATCGTGACATTTTTTCCAACCGCTTCCTCAAGCGGCCAGCCATTACCATAAGCTCCACGCACTCCAATTTTATTGCCGACTCGAAGTTGTGCGATTGCTTTTGTCACTCGGCCTACAGCTCGTATCGTATGGTCAAATGTCTCCCTATTTTGGGGATCGGAAATAATCGAGATAGCAACTTCGCCCACGCCATAGAGGTACAGCATATTGAATTTACCGGGACAAAAGCAAAATTGCTTTTGATGTGCGCTATCCGTAAACCGTAATCGCAAAGTAAAAACAGTTGCCGTTTCCTGCATTTTTTCGACTATTTCCGCCTCATAAGGCTGATAGCAATCATTCCGTCTCATCTGTCTCTGCTCTTGCTACCTGATTCGATTCCCCTGTAATAGCAGCTAACTCTTCTGTCAAATCGATCCCGACAGGACACCAAGTAACACAACGCCCGCAACCTACGCAGCCGCTGGTGTCAAATTGTTTATGCCAGCTACCTACCTTGTGAGTGAGCCATTGCCTGTAACGCTTTTCAATATCATCGCGGACAATTTTACCAGTCATATAACTATGTCCCTGCGTAAAGCAGGAATCCCATTCACGCTGATGATCGCTTGAATTGCCGTCCAAACTAGGTTCATCATACTCGCTATGACAAAAACAGGTGGGGCAAACCTGGACACAATTTCCGCAGGAAAGACAACGCTCCGCCACTTCTTTCCAGCGCGGGTGATCTAAATTGGTAAAAAGAACGTCATATAATTTCCTGGAATTATCCAGAGGAATGCGCTTGGTCTGCATGCGTACAGCCGTATCAATACGCTGCCTTCCCTGCTCCTTTTGGGCTGTATCTGCATTGGTTAATTGCAGCGATTCGACAAGCGATTGCCCACGCTCTGAGCCTGTTTCAACTAAAAAACCGTTTTCCAATTCAGTCATCACAATGTCGTAATGATTTTTTATCTCGGGGCCCGTGCCTGCGGAGACACAGAAGCAATTTTGCGATGCATAACCGCAATTGACACCGATAACAAATAATTGCTCGCGGCGTTGCCGATAACGCACATCAACCTGACTATTGGTTACAAAGACTCGGTCCTGTACCGCCATACCCGCAATATCACACGCGCGCACGCCAATTACCGCAAGGGGCTTTTCATTTGCGAAGTGAGGCACAAATTCTAATTTACCCTCTGCGCCACGATTAACTCGCCAGACGGTTTCTTTAGGCTTGAACAAAAGTGGCTTGATTGCCTGAGGACCATTTGCCCAGGCAAAGGCTTCGTTTTTATCTATCTTTTCCAGGTGATAATGTCCAGGTGCTTGCTTTTCCCGATACCCCCAGGGTAGTTGATCAGCGCGTTCTAATATATCGAAGACAATCGCACCTTCTTTCACTTGCGGCCCCATGCATTGATAACCCGCTTGCTTTAGCGCAGCCAGCAGATCTTGCAAGCGATCATGAGGTAAAAATAATCCCTGTGACTCATCCATGAGAGCATTTCCACTGTTAACAAATTCGAGGTAACTGCTCACCTGTCAACCAGTCAACAATCCGCATACCACCGAATTTAGTTTTTAATTGAACGAATTCTTTACTATCCGCAATAACTTTACCAATGACTGCAGCTTCCTTTCCTAACGGATGGTTGCGCATAACGGTGAGCAATGTTTCTGTGAATTCGCTGGGGCAAATAGCCACTAGTTTTCCTTCATTGGCAACATAAAGCGGATCCAGGCCGAGTAATTCACAAGCACTTGTTACTTCTTCACGAACAGGAATTTTATTTTCATCAATCATAAAACCGACATTGGATTGTTTTGCTAACTCATTTAATGTCGTGGCGAGCCCGCCTCGCGTTGGATCACGAAGACAATGCAGTTTAGGAACCGCTTCTGTCATTTTCGCAACCAAATCATTTAACGGTGCCGTATCCGAGAGAAGCGTCGTATCAAACTGAATATTTTCACGATGCGACATAATGGCAATACCATGATCACCGATGTAACCATTGACAATGACATCATCACCTGTTTGTGCCTTGTCACCTGATATGTCAACTCCTTCCGGAACAATGCCTACGCCTGTTGTCGTGATAAATACGCCGTCACCTTTGCCCTTTTCTACGACTTTTGTGTCACCGGCAACAATAACCACCTGAGCCCGTCTCGCGGCTTTCGCCATCGATTGAACAATGCGTTTTAAATCTGAAAATGCAAA
Source organism: Aquicella lusitana (assembly GCF_902459475.1). Classification (NCBI taxonomy): domain Bacteria; kingdom Pseudomonadati; phylum Pseudomonadota; class Gammaproteobacteria; order Legionellales; family Coxiellaceae; genus Aquicella; species Aquicella lusitana. Next base: position 1,406,785 of record NZ_LR699114.1, read on the forward strand.
GCCCTCTTCCAGAATAAATGCTGCAGTAAGATAAAGTGGTTTTGCTCCCATCATGGCAAGATCATTGACCGTGCCATAAACGGACAAACATCCAATATCACCGCCAGGAAAAAATAAAGGGGATATAACATGTGCATCGCATGTCATCACATAGCGGCCGGACGATAGAGAAAAACAAGCTGCATCGTTATGCTGCTTGATCAAGGCGTTATCAAACTCAACTTCAAAAAGCTGCTCCACTAAGCGGGCTGTTGCTCTTCCCCCCGCACCATGGGAAAGATCAATGATGCCATGCTTTACATCCAGTTTAGGGCCAGGGATTTTTTTAACGACTTTGAATGCTTCCATGAATTGTCCTATTACTCTATTAAAAACGGTCCATAGGCGTACACGGCAGAACAAGCACCCTCGGAAGACACCATACAGGAGCCTAAAGGATTTTCTGGCGTACACACCTTTGCAAATAATTTGCAATCAGTTGGCTTTTTAGCGCCGCGCAAAATAGCGCCGCAATCGCAAGCTTTATGTTCCTGTCCGGACGAAACCGTTAATGGAAATCGGTATTCCGCATCAAATGCTTTGTATTTTTCTTTGATTTTAAGCGCACTATTTTCAATAAAACCTAGACCCCGCCATTCGAAAGTCGTTCTTAATTCAAATACCTCTCCCATCAGCTGTTGAGATTTGATATTCCCTTCACTATTCACGGCACGTATATACTGATTTTCAACTTCACAACGTCCCTCGTTTAGTTGGCGTATTAACATAAGAATTGAATGCATGACATCAAGCGGCTCAAAGCCCGAGATCACGATGGGTTTCTGATATTTCTCTCCAACTGCTTCATATGATTTACTGCCAATAATAATGCTGACATGCGCAGGACCAATAAAACCATCCAATACAACAGGCTTCTCGCCCGGGTATTGTGTTCGTAAAATGCATTCCATTGCGATGGGCGTTAAAACATGATTGCAGAAAACCGTAAAATTTTTTAATCCATGTTCTTTGGCAAAGATAATTGCGTGAGCTGTAGGTGGTGTTGTTGTTTCAAATCCGATCGCAAAGAAAACCACTTCTTTATCAGGATGTTTTTGCGCAATAGATAAAGCATCATCAACTGAATAAATCATTCGAACATCAGCGCCACGCGCCTTTGCTTTAAGCAAAGTCTCCTGATTCGTTCCGGGGACGCGCAACATATCGCCATAACTGCAGAGAATAACATTCGGCTGAAAACTCAATGCAACAGCATGGTCAACACGGGCAATGGGCAGTACGCATACTGGGCAACCCGGTCCGTGCACCATTTCAACATTTTTGGGTAACAACCCAGGAATACCATAGCGATGAATCGTGTGGGTATGGCCTCCACAAAATTCCATAAATCTATAATGGCGATTGCTATCGACTTCTTTTGCGATGGCGCAAGCTAATACGGGCGCAAGTGAACCCTCGCGAAAATCCGAAATGTACTTCATGAGGCAGTCCTTTCAACTTCGGTAGCGATTTCTGATAAAATTTTCAGCGTTTTTTGCGCCTCTGCCTCATCTAGACGGGCGATGACATAGCCCACATGGATCACAACGTAATCACCTTCCTTAATATTCTCCACGAGGGAAAGTGATACTTCCTTTTTGATGCCGCCGAGATTCACGACAGCGCGCTCATTTTCAAGTAAGGCAATAATTTTTGCTGGAATAGCTAAGCACATGGTCAACATCTTTCCTTGTTGTCGCAATTACCCTGTTCGCGCCTACCCAAGCTTGTCCTAGCGAGATACCAGCATCAGAAGGCGGCAGCGCTTTTGCAATATAGGGCAGCAATCCATACTCAAGGCAATAGTCTATCAGTAATTTTGGAAGAAATTGATTTAAAAAACAGCCGCCACTCAACACAATAGCGTTTATTTGTAGTTTTTTTGCCCAATGATTAACCCAGGAGGCTAATGCTTTTGCCAATGTGCCGTGAAATAAGTTAGCTCCTTCTTCTGGCGTACACATCAATAACGCGCTCATGAGCGGCAACAAATTCAGGTAATGATCTTCCATGATCCATCCGCCTTGAAGCACTTGAGGCTGGGTCACCTGAGCCTCAAGCAGCATCGCCGCCTGGCCTTCATAATCTGCAATAGGACAGAGTTCCAGCAAAGCGCTGGCTGCGTCAAACAACCGTCCACAACTTGTCGTCAGAGGCGAATTAACCCCTTTCCGAATCACTTCAGCCAGCATGGCATGGCCTTTCTGTTCCTTAAACCGTTTGCTGATCTGATCCTGTAAATTTAATTGAAACAAAATACTGGCAGCCATTCGCCAAGGTTCTCGGGCAGCCACATCCCCGCCTGGCAAACGCATGGGCAATAATGAGCCCAGGCGCTGATAATGCTGACAGTCGAAAAGAAACAATTCCCCACCCCAGGCCATGCCATCCTCTCCCCAGCCAAAACCATCGAGTGCCAAGCCGAGTATTTTTCCCTCGAGATGATGCTCCGCCGCAACGGCTGCTAGATGGGCATGATGGTGCTGAACAGCGATAGCAGGTAATGGCTGATGTTGGGCAAACTGTGTGGAATAATAATCAGGGTGATGATCATGAATGAGGTATTCAGGCTTCACATTCAGATAGGTGACGAGCCGTTTAATCGTTTCATGAAAAAAAGCCACTGTCTCGGCATTTTTCAAATCACCAATGTGTTGTGATACAAAAGCTTCGTTGCGGCGAGTAACACAAACCGTGTTTTTTAAATATCCCCCAACCGCTAAAACGCTCGGCGTATCTTGCGGTAATTTGACGGGTTCTGGAACGAAACCACGCGCACGCCGAATGAAAACGGGATGATCGTGAATGATGCGAATCACTGAATCATCCAGCCGCGTGACAATATGGCGATTATAGGTGACGATAGTATCGGCAATCGCTTTTAATTCAATCTTCGCGATTTCATCCTCGAAAACTAATGGATTGCCGGAAGCATTGGCGCTGGTGACCACTAGCACATAAGGTAAATATTCATTTAACCAGTTAACGCCTTTTGGATAGCCAGCCAGTGCGTGAAAGATCAGATAATGTAATGGTGTGTAAGGCAGCATGAAACCAAGATGGGTTAAACCAGGCGCAATATAAGATGAAACAATGTCATTTTTCTTTGATAACAAGACAATGGGTGCAGCTCGATCTGCCAATAAAGCTTTTTCTTGTTGTGAAACCAAACCTATTTTATCAATGGTTTCAAGATTAAGCGCCATCAAGGCAAAAGGTTTTGATAAACGCTGCTTTCTTCTTCTCAATGCTAAAACGGCAATATCATTTCTGGCATCACAAATGAGTTGGTAACCCCCTAAGCCTTTAATTGCGAGGATTTTCCCTGATTGTATCTGTTGAACAATGGCATCCATTGAATCAGATAATTGCGGACCGCATTTGCTGCATGCAGTGGGTTGAGCATGAAAACGGCGATTAGCCGGATCATGATAATCAGCATGGCATTGCTCGCATAATGGAAAAGCATCCATGGAAGTTTGACATCGATCATAAGGTAATTGCCGCGTTATGGAATAGCGTGGACCACATTGCGTACAGTTAAGAAAGGGATATCCGTAAAAGCGGCTATCCGGATCAAATAATTCATTTAAACAGGCTTCGCAAATTTTCACGTCCGGCGGAATTTTGGAATAATCTGCATTTTTAATACTTTCGTGGATAATAAAAGCATCTTCCTGGTGATTCAATGAAATCCATTCGACTTTAACCTCATCCATTCTGGCAAGCGGAGGCAGCTTGAGCGAAAGGGATTCAATAAATCGAGGCACTTCCGCTCCTTGTACTTCAAGTGTAACGCCCTCCCCTGTATTGCATACCCACCCGGTAAGTTGATGCGTTTTCGCCAATTGGTAAACATAAGGCCTAAAGCCTACGCCCTGAACTTGGCCTTTTATCACGAGCTTTGCTCTAGACTGCGCAGTCATGACACAAGAGAAGCGGCTGTTGTCGCGCGCGACTTCAACCAATGGTGCCATTGATCAAGACCTTGGCGTGAAGTCACGGACGTTTGAATGATCGTCAATTGAGGATTAACGGATAAAGCATATTGAATACATTGATTAATATCAAAATCGACATAAGGCAGCAAATCGATTTTATTAATGATCATAAGTTGCGATTCGCGGATCATGTAAGGATACTTAAGTGGCTTATCTTCTCCCTCTGTCACGGAGAGAATCATAACCTTGAAAGCTTCGCCCAAATCAAATAAAGCAGGGCAAACAAGATTACCCACGTTTTCAATGAACAGCAGCGAATGGGCTGGCAAAGGAAGCTGATCTATCGCATGGCTTATCATGTGCGCATCAAGATGACATCCTTTTCCTGTATTAATCTGTTTAACAGGGATATCGAGCGCTGCAATACGCCGGGCATCGAAATCTGTTTGTTGATCGCCTTCAATCACGGCAATAGCGAAATCTTTTTTAAGATGCTGAATAGTCTTTAAAAGCAAACTGGTTTTTCCTGAACCGGGACTGGAAAGAAAATTGATCGCTAAAATAGAACGGTCTTTAAATTGTTTACGATTATCAGCGGCAAAACGGTCATTAGTTTCCAATACGTTTTGCTCTATATTGATTAGCTCATGATGTTCATGCGATAAATTTTTATGCTGATGAACATCAGCATGGGCATGATGATCATTGCATCCGCAAGTTACACACATTATTCAGCTTCCATGGATTTCACAACCAATTCGGTTCCAATGACATTTATCATATCCAGTTTCGCATCCTCTGCTACAGTCCCTTGAGCAACTACATTAAACCAAAACGCTAGCGCTTTACAATCAACCGCCAGCAAGTCTCCAATTAAAATCGTTATCTTAAACACTCGCTTTTTTTGATGCCTTTCCGCATGATCTTGCACAATTTTAATGATATTTCGACATAAGGAAAGTTCATGCATTACTATTTAGCCAGTTTAAATAAAATTTAACATATTTTAGACATCTTATTGGCTGATAAAACTAACTCAATAGTTTTAGTGCTCCAAATAGCTTACCATACTATCAGAAGCCTGCTTGTGAAACATTTTACATACCACACGTCATTTCAAGGGAGCACCCGGATGAATAACGGAAACTATACGGTAATGATTGCCGGCATTGCCAAATCGGGCATGGAAGATTATGTAAAACGGTTTCTCAAGCAACTCATGCAGCATTCTCGTAAAGACAAAGGGTGTATTACTTACAACATTCATCAATCCATCGACAATCCTTCTGAATTTATGGTGTATATGCAATGGAAAAGCAAAGAAGCATTTGAGCAACACAATCAAAAACCAGAAATGCAGCAATTTAAACACGAACTGGCGAAAGAAATGTTCGAAGAGCAATCACCCAAAACATATTGGCATTTGCTGGATTAGAAAGCGAATTCATCTAGAAAAAAGTAATTGCTTTAGAATTTACTTATTCCGGAGGAACATACTGAAAATGTTTCACCACCTCCTGGGTTGCATTGTCAATAATTTCACCGTTCAATTCACCAAAGCTCGCTTCTGCCTGGCTATTTAGCCAGGTAATAAGCTCTTCAATGTCATTCCCAGAAGTAAAAATAGTCTCGCCATCATCAAGATATATTTTTGCGGTATACTTGTGTTTCACAATATCGCTCCTTATTTAAGACCGCGTTTAGCAGAGATCATGAGCACAAAACCAACTTGGAATTAAGCAGTGAAGCTTAATATGCAAACCCAAAATAACTTAAGAAGATGCCTAGCAAAAGTGTAATGAAGGCGCTTATATAGTAAGCTGAATTATTCTGTATAAATTTGGCAGACCACTCGGTAGCCGTTAGCGGAAATAAAACCCTAACAACTCCCTTAATCAGACTTAGCCAGGCAATGACGGTTATCACGACACGCCAATCCATTTGCCAAATATTATGGCTAATGACTAAAAGGATACCCACAATAAGCGCCAAAATGCCGGTCAGAAATAAAAGCGCAGGATTGTCCGCAATATCGTCCACCATGGTTTTAAATCGAGATGCGTTGATAAACATTGCTATACCGATAATGACCAAGTAGATACCTAATGCCTTTGCAAGAAAAATCGAAACATCCATATCGCATTCTCCCTCAGTTTATTAAATATCTTCCGCCGGATTATATTGTATACTTTTAACAATACGATGCGTTTTATTATTAACTATAATACCATTAATTTCGCAAAAACGATCCTGTCCTTGGCGACGCATCCAACCAATCAATTGACCAACATCATCAGCGTGATTTTCAATGAAACTACCATCGTCAAAATATACTTTTGCAGTATATTTAGGCTTCATATATCGGCCTCACTGGCAAAACTACAAATCGATGCCTATTCTTACTATTTCTGATGAATGGCTTCCGTAAGCCTTCCGCATAAAGAAGTGTTATGACATTAAAGCGGGCTTTCCAAATTTTATTAACGCTATCCAATAATCATTCTAACACGAATCACCATTGCAATCGGTTAATCAACAATGTTATCACTTGCCTTTGTTTTCTATAGAAAATAAAGTGCATCAAATGAATGGATTTTTTGAGAAGGGTTGATTAAATTGGACAAAGAAGCGAAGTATTCTCATTTCCGTTCGGAACAGCGTCGCATGCAAATTTGCAATACAGACAACATTGTCTAATTTAAAATTAAATTAACCAAAGATGTGTAATATATATGCAAATTACTTTTTTAGGTGCAACGGAAACGGTGACCGGTTCGAAGTTCCTGCTCACACACCATGGAAAAAAAATCCTTGTTGATTGTGGCCTATTCCAGGGATACAAAGCGCTTCGATTACGAAATTGGGACAAATTCCCCGTTGACCCAGCGCAAATCGATGCGGTGATTTTAACGCATGCTCACATTGATCATACGGGTTATTTACCGTTATTGGTTAAAAACGGATTTAGCGGAAAAATTCATTGTACGCACGGCACTAAAGACTTATGCGCAATATTGCTTCCCGATAGTGGTCACATACAGGAAGAAGACGCTAAACGTGCAAACAAATATGGTTATTCCAAACATCATCCCGCGTTGCCCCTTTACACGGAAAATGAAGGCAGACAAGCATTAAAACAATTTCTTCCGCATGATTTTGCTACTGAATATCGCTTATTTGATGATCTATCTTTCAGGTTTCATCATGCAGGTCATATTATTGGAGCCTCAATTGTTGAGATAAAATATAATAGTAAAACGCTCTGCTTTACAGGCGATCTGGGACGTCCTCATGATCATGTCATGAACCCGCCTGACGTCATCCACAAGGCGGATTATTTAGTTATCGAATCGACGTACGGTGGTCGATTACATGATCGAACCGACCCGTTGAAACAACTTGAAGATATTATTCAGCAGACGGTGAAGCGTGGCGGCTCTGTGATCATTCCTTCCTTTGCTGTGGGACGCGCGCAAAGCTTGCTTTATTATATTGACCAGTTAAAAAAAGCAGATCGAATTCCAGATTTGCCCGTCTTTTTAGATAGCCCTATGGCAATCAACGCGACCAATCTGCTGTGCCATTATACCAATGAACATCGGTTAACAAAGGAGCAGTGTAAAGATTTATGTAATGTGGCAGAATATATTGTCACGCCTGAGCAGTCTAAATCCATCGATCAATATAAGGTTCCTGTTATCATTATTTCAGCAAGCGGCATGGCGACAGGCGGCAGAATTCTGCACCATTTAAAATTATTTTTACGTGACCCACGCAGCACAATTCTTTTTGCAGGATTCCAAGCGGGCGGCACACGCGGCGACAGATTATTGCGTGGCGAGACTGAAATTAAGATACATGGTGAAATGATCCCTGTTCGTGCACATATCGAATTGCTGACCAGCCTCTCCGCACACGCCGATTACCAGGAAATACTTGCTTGGCTTAAAAAGTTTGAGCGGCCGCCCCAAAAAACTTTTATTGTCCACGGGGAACCTGAAAGTTCAAAAAATTTAAAGCGAAAAATTGAAGAGCAACTTAAATGGTCTTGCTACCTTCCAAAATACAGGCATGTCGAAACCTTATAAAGGAATTATAGTTGAACACTGAAACGAACAAGCTCCAACTGGTAAGATTGGGCATTAATACTAGACACGAATTTGTTATTTACATGCACGTAGATTGTTTCGTTTGCAAATCAGAAGGATTTGAGGCTCAAAAACAAATCGTTGTTACCTTCAATAACTCCTCTATTGTAGCAACATTAAACATTATTCAATCCGGCATATTGAGTAATCATGAAGCAAGCTTGTCGGAAAGTGCCTGGAAGCGCTTAGGTGTGCAAGAAGGCGATTATATCAGTTTGTCGCATTTAAAACCCGTTACTTCATTAAAATATTTGCGCTCTAAAATATATGGTAATGAAATGAATGCACATAAATTTCAAGCCATCATGGCGGATATCGTAGCGGGAAAATATTCCAACATTCATCTCTCAAGCTTTATAACCGCATGCGCCAAAGATAATTTGAGCATCGCGGAAATGATTGATCTCACTCAAGCCATGGTTCAAACGGGTGAGCGGGTCATCTGGGAGTATCCGCTTGTCATGGATAAACATAGTGTAGGCGGCATACCCGGCAACCGAACGACTCCGATTGTGGTTGCCATTGTTGCAGCAGCAGGCCTTATTATCCCCAAAACATCTTCAAGGGCCATTACCTCGCCGGCAGGAACAGCTGATACGCTTGAAACAATGACACCAGTCGATTTGAGCCTGACCAAGATGCAAAAAGTGGTTCGCAAAGAAGGAGGTTGCTTTGCATGGGGCGGTGCCATCAATTTAAGTCCGGCTGACGATATTATTATACGTGTCGAGCGCTCTTTAGATCTTGATCCTGAAGGACAGATGGTGGCTTCCGTCCTCTCAAAAAAAGCCGCCGCAGGCGCCACGCATGTGATCATCGACATGCCTGTTGGCCCCACTGCCAAGATTCGTTCGGATCAAATATTTTTAAAATTGCAGGACTATTTTATTGTCGTTGGTAAGGCAGTAGGCCTGAATGTAAAAGTGTTAAAAACAGACGGCATACAGCCTCTTGGAATAGGAATTGGCCCTGCACTTGAGGCAAAAGATATATTATCCGTTTTGCAAAATGAAAAAGATGCACCTGCAGATTTAAAAAACAAAGCTATAGTACTTGCGGCTTGTCTTTTGGAACAAGGTAAAAAAGCATCACCGGGTGCAGGGCAAGAATTAGCAAAAAAAATATTAGAAAGCGGTGCCGCTTTCAAAAAGTTTCTCGCTATCTGCGAGGCACAAGGCGGGTTTCGCGAGCCACAGCGCGCACCTTATACGCACGACATTGTAGCGGCACATGAAGGCATTGTGACTGAGATTGACAATCGAAATCTTGCCATGGTCGCAAAATTGGCTGGTGCGCCACATGATGCCACAGCGGGGATTGAATTTTTTGCAAAACGGGGAACGAAAATAGAAATCGGCCAAATTTTATATCGCATTCATGCCGAATCAACGGGTGAATTGGCTTATTCACTCAGTTTTGCTCAATCTATGCCAAACATTATCAAAATTAGCCGGGAGGGCATATGAAAAATTCCATCATTATGCCATTGCCAGCGTATACACAATTAGCTGTGGCATTAGCAAGTCAATTAAGAATCGAAATTGGCACTATTGAAGTACGTAATTTCCCAGATGATGAGTCCTACATCCGCTTGGATTCCGATGTCAAAAATAAGACTGTGATATTGGTTTGCGGGTTGGAACATCCAAATAATAAAAGTATGCCGCTTATGTTTGCTGCTCAAACTATAAAAGAATTGGGGGCCAAATCCGTTTGTTTAATAACGCCTTATCTTCCTTATATGCGCCAGGACAAGCGTTTTAAACCAGGTGAAGCGATTACCGCTGTTCTTTTTGCTAATTATCTTTCCAGTTGGATTGATTGTTTAATGACAGTTGATCCGCACTTACACCGGATTAAAAACCTTGAGGAAATTTATTCAACTAGTTCCATTGTGGTATTACATTCAACGAAGAAAATTGCTGAATGGATTCTCACTCATGTCGATTCACCCTTTATTATTGGCCCCGATGAAGAAAGTCTGCAATGGGTTGCAGAGGTGGCAGCATTAGCCTCCGCCCCCTACACCGTTATCAAAAAGACCCGCTACGGCGACAAAAAAGTGAGTGTTGCTGTTCCAGAAATAAAAGACACAGGTAAAACCCCCGTATTAGTAGACGATATTATCTCTACGGGAACCACCATGCTTGCCGCAATTCAAGAACTTGTAGCCAGAGGATTTAAAAAGCCTGTCTGTATTGGTGTGCATGCATTATTTAATAACGAGGCCTACAACGGCCTCTTGCACGCTGGAGCGCAACAGATTGCCACCTGCAATACCATTGCTCATCCTTCTAATCGCATTGATATTACCGATGTGATTGTGGAAGGTGTAAAATGCTTAAAACTAAACTGAGAAGGATAAGCAAATTATACTCGTTTTCCTCGATTGGATAACTATCATTACTTATAACCTATTTGTATATCTCAAACAGTAAAAAATCCTCGCCTTCCGATTGTATTTTTTTTACAAATTGCATACCTGCTTTCTCTAAAACATGCTGCGATTTTTTATTATCCAATCTCGTCAATGCGATTATTTTACTCACACTTAAATTTTTGAATCCCCACTCAATCAACGCCTTTGCAAGTTCCGTTGCGTATCCTTGATTCCAATATTTTTTATGAATAATATATCCTATTTCTATATCAGCTTTTTCAGCAATTGCTCCGGAATAATAAAAAAGTCCGGCGCGGCCAATAAATTCATTATTATCTTTTAAAAAAACGGAGCCCATGCTAAAACCGTTTTGCTGAAACTCAAGGATATGATGATTCAGCCACGCCTCCACAACCTCATTCGGATATTGCATCTCGTCTGATTCGGCATGCACAACCAGCCAGTTGTTATAGTCGGATAAAGAAGGAGCCCTAATAATGAGTCTTTTCGTTTCTAAAAAAATTGTCATAAAATTTCTCGTCGGACAAGATGGCTGGGCTACCAGGGGGATACTTTGAAATAAGTTTGTACAATATACTGCGAAAATGTTTCCCCATTATCTTTTAGGATAGGTGAAGGCGCGGCGAGTGAGCAACAGAAATTTATATTAAATCTCACACCATGTTATAATGATTTGAATAAATTTTAATTATACATTGCTTATGCACACTCTTTCGAAGTCTCAATATTGTAAGGGCCGGAAGTGTCTGAAAAGGATTTGGCTATACAATTATCATCGTGAGCTAATGGCTGAGACTTCCACCTTCCAGGAATCCATTCTTACTCAAGGGAAGGAAGTCGGCATACTAGCGCGTCAATTATATCCTGAGGGTGAACTTATTCATGAAGATCACCACAATCTGGAAGGCGCACTTGGGCATACCCACTTGGCTATTCAACGTAAAGCACCGGCCATATTTGAAGGCGCTTTTCTGTATGACAATGTCCTCATTCGCGTCGATATCCTGGTGCGGAATGAAAACGACACTTACGATCTGATTGAAGTTAAAAGCAGCACTAAACTTAAAGAAAAAGAACACTTGCCTGACTGTGCAATACAAGCTTATGTGCTTCAGCAATCCGGTTTCCAGATAAAGAATATATGTGTCGCATTTTTAAATAATCACTACATGAGGAAAGGGGAACTCGATCTGACGCAATTATTTATCGTCCGCCCGGTGAACGAGTTGCTTGAGCATGAATTACAATTGGTCCCGGCTTACCTCGATAAAATCAGCAATGTCCTGGCAACGAGTGAGGAGCCTTCATGGAAATTAGGGTCAATATGTAAAAATCCATATCCCTGCGAATTTAAGCATTATTGCTGGAAAGATGTACCGGAAAAATCGATTCATTATCTCTACAACATTCGAGATAAATTTCGTTTTAAATTAATGGAAATGGGCATAGAGCTCATACAAGATATTCCCTCTTCACTTGTTAAAAACGCACAACTTATCCAGGTTGAGCATGAAAAAACACAATTACCCTATATTGATAGTCAACAGATTGTTGAGCATTTGAGTCAACTCAATTTTCCATTGTATTTTCTCGATTTTGAAACACTCGGCTATGCTATCCCCCCTTTCGATAATACACGGCCATATCAACGGCTTCCATTTCAATACAGTCTCCATGTAAAGCAAGCACCTGATCTACCGCTTAAGCATCTGGAATTTTTGTTTGACAAATATGCCAATCCAATGCGAGCTGTAGCGGAACAGTTAGTAAACGATGTAGGACCATCTGGCAGCATTATTGTTTATAACAAAAGTTTTGAGGAGGGATGCATTCGAGACATGATTAAATCCTTTCCCGACCTCGCACCGATGCTTAATAGCATGCTAGAAAGATTATGGGACCTCTTAGTCCCCTTTGGAAAAAAATGGTACTATCATCCTGATTTTAATGGCTCGGCCTCGATCAAAAAAGTTTTGCCGGTTCTCGTACCCGAGCTAAGCTACAAATCTCTCGGCATCCAGCAAGGTGATGATGCCCAGGCTTACTATTTAAAACTAATCAAGGATGAGCTTCCTGCGGCTGATCGTAATCGGATAAAAAATGATCTCCTTGCGTATTGCAGACTGGATACCTTGGCCATGGTGCGTATTCTTGATGAGTTGAGAAAAGTTACATCTGCTTCTTCTTAAATTCATATAAATATCGTAGGGATGAAACTATTAGAATACTAAATTTAATGCCTATTTGAAAATCTCATCCGGCCAGCCCATGTGATCGGATATCCAATATTTATTATTTAAAATATCATAAACGCCTGCCACGACCTGGTCACAACCCAACATTCCTGAGGAGGCCGCGAAGCGGCCGTCTCGAAGGGCATTTTTAATCAAATTTCTTTCGCCTTTTTGCATAAATTGACAATCCTTGCCAATCACCCCTGATTAATCCTTCTTTTTTCTGTCGACTCCAACTTTTTATTGTCTTTCCGATGCCAATGCCGCTTCTCTTCCATTTGAAATGTCTGTTTAAACTACTTCGCAACTGGCTGATATGTTCCATCTATTTCCTCCTTGGCGAGAAGAATTATATGAATTTCTATAAATATCAGCGAGCCCTTCGAGATGGCCGCTTCGCGGCCTCCTCAGGGGCGAACGGTTAGAAATTTTGTCGTGTACAGAGAAAAGCTACTTTAAATTAAGTATAGCATTTAAAATTTGCATAATATCCATTTGATTCTGTAATAAGTAAATGTAAAAAGCCAAGGAATAGTGTCCGCACCTACTTCTATGTTATTTAATTTTTCTATCTCTATTTAAATTATTTTTTACTTCTGCTAAAAAATCTTCAGCTATCTCATGAATTCCTTTTCGAATATTATCCGCGTTAATCCCCTGTTTTTTAAATTCGTCTTTTGCTCTATTACGAAAATCCTCCTCCAATATTGAAGTAAAATTTTCACCAAGCTCAGCTTTAAACTGGTCTACATAAAATTGAATTTCAATAAGCTCCGCCAATTTAATTCCCTTTATTCGAGCATAAGCTAAAACATCCGTTGGTTTTGCTACTTCTTTCGCTTTAAATAATATATTTTTGTCAGTATACTTATCATGAAATTCGTTTAGAGATTTATCTTTATAAATTTTCCTGCCAACGGGGTGTTCTTGGTGAGCGTTAATAAATGCCGCCCTTGCTGCTGTCTTTAATAATTCGTCAGGAAGTTTAGTAACCAAAACTCCGTCTTCATAACCTTCTTTTGTTTCCGCCCTTTCCAATAAACGGTGAAGCAAATCAGGAATAATGTACTGATCATGAGAAACAAACCCAGTTGCATCACGTCCAAATACAAGGCAATCAGCAAAACATGAATAATCGTCTGATTGACGTATTTCTTCTATCGTTAAAACTGGCATCTCTTTGAGGGATTCTGATTTTGTTTTTAAGGCGTATCGCAGATAATTAGCAACTTTCTTGTTATCATAAAACCCAGTGTCTGCTGCCAGTATCGCGTCCCTGCCATTTTCCTTGATATAAAGAATCGGCGTAATATGTTTTCCGTAATTTGATACGATCATAAATAGTTCTCGAAAATTATCTGTATTTGCGGCTTTTTTTTGTGCCTCTCTTAAAAGAGGTACAACATACTGTGCAATTTTTTCATAGATTGCTTCACCACCAAATATAAGACCATTTATTTCATCCTCGACCATGTTTGATTGATATTTGCTTTTATAATATTCGATGACAAGCTCCCTGCCCGCCTCTTGATTTAACAACGCTACGGTATTTTCTACACCTGGATCTACCAATCGTGCATCATGGGTTAAATCGTAATATTCAGAATATTCAAAACGCTTCATAAGTCATACTGCCGTGATTGGGGATATAACTTAAGTTTAGTTCATAAAATCTAAAAGTTATTTTTAGCTATCTTGATGATTTTAAAAGATATAAGAAGTGGTTATTTGAAAATGTGCGATGATATAGGTATTCAATATTTCTCTATCAAATATCCTGGATGATAGGCAAGGGGTGATTAGGCAATTTTTCCCGCCCAATTATTAGTAGTAATTGGGCGGGACTGATGATTACTTCAATGAATTTATATCAATAACGAAACGATATCGTACATCGCCTTTAATCATGCGTTCATAGGCTTCATTGATTTTTTCAATAGGGATGAGCTCAATATCAGCCGAAATACCGTGTTTGCCGCAAAAATCCAGCATTTCTTGTGTTTCCTTAATGCCGCCAATTAACGAACCTGCTAAACAGCGACGTTTAAAAATGAGTGGAAAAGCATTCAGTGTTGCAGGATGTTCTGGTACACCGACCAACACCATGGTACCGTCTAACTTTAGCAATGTTAAATATTGATTAAGATCCGTGTTGCCCGCGGCAGTATTAAGAATAAAATCAAAATAGTTTGCCCGATCAGCGAACACTTTTCCGTCAGAGGTATTTATAAAATGCTTCGCCCCAAAACTTAATGCGTCCTCTTTTTTCCTGTCCGAGGTGCTTAATACAGTAACTTCTGCGTCCATGGCAGCAGCTAATTTAACCGCCATATGACCCAAACCACCCAAGCCTACAATACCCACTTTATCGCCGGCTTTGATTTTCCAGTGTCTTAATGGGGAATACGTTGTAATACCCGCACATAATAAAGGTGCGGCTTTCTCTGCCGGAATATTGGCTGGCATTTTAAGTACATAATTTTCATCAACCACAATTTGGGTTGAATAGCCACCAAATGTTGGCGTTTCACCATCCTTTTCAACGCCATTATAAGTTAGATTCATGCCTTTGTCGCAATATTGTTCAATACCCTGTTTGCAAGGATTGCATTCACGACATGAGTCAACAAAGCATCCAACACCAACCATGTCACCCACTTTATAGCGCGAAACAGCCGATCCGATTTTGATTACCTTGCCCACAATTTCATGACCAGGCACCATTGGAAAATTTCCATTACCCCATTCATCACGTGCTTGATGCACATCAGAATGGCATACACCGCAATACTGGATATCAATCACCACATCATGAGGACCAGGATTTCTACGTTCCACTACAAAAGGTTTCAAAGGGTCTTTGGGCTTCATTGCTGCATAGGCTTTCACAGAATTCATATTTTCATCCTTCTCAGTCGATAAAAACTATGCGCATCATACAAAGTGATTGGCGTTGAATAAAGGGAAGATCGAAAAAAAATAGTAGCGAACAAGCAATGATCAATTTTTTGATCATAATAGATCCAAATGGAGGAACCAGGCCTCCAGCAGCCACATGTGAAAAGTGAGTTAGCGATTTTTGTTAATTTTACAATGGGTGTGCGTTATTCATGACCTTAGCGCCCCACTCCCTTAATGAAAGCAGAATAGGCCTTAGACTCTGCCCAAATTCAGTAAGCGTATATTCTACTTTGGGCGGCACTTGCGGATAAACCTTTCTCTTGATGATTAAGTCTTTTTCAAGCTCGCGCAATTGCAAAGTAAGCATTCGTTGCGTCACGCTAGGAATCAAACGTCTTAACTCATTAAAACGTTTTGTTCCATCTAAAAGATGAAACAATATTACACCCTTCCATTTATTGCCGATAACGCTCAGCGCAGCCTCTATGGAACAGCCATAATGGCACTGGTTGACACGTCTACGCTTTTTTTGATAGGCCATTGATTTATTACCATTTCTCTATATAACAGTATAGTTTTTGTAAGTATATCACAAAATTGTGCGTTCTTGCTATATTTACCCCATTAATATCAAAATAAACATACTTAACAAAACACACATACAATACGAGGTAAAAAAAACCATGATGAGCTATAACAGTGACTATATATCCTACATAGAAGGTCAAATACATAACCAACGACGGATACAGAACGCCTTGGAAGTCGAATTAGCGAAGAAAATTGATATTGCTTCGGTTAGGCAAAATCAAGAACAGTTATTAAAATCTTATAGGGACGATTGGAATAAATCTTGGCGTTCTTGGAGTATATTTAAAGACAATACCCGTGAAGAACACATGGATAAATTTCAAAAGTCCATTAATACTTTGAGTGTTTCAAACTTAATCTATTATTTGGAATACTTGGAAAATGAAATGAGTTATGCAATTAGTAAAAATGGCGCTAATTATGCTTCTATAATAAATAAACTTTATTCTAATTTTATGAGTAATTTTGATAAAGAATCGCGCGAAATTTTACTAAATATTTTACATGCTGAAGTTGAAATTAAACGTCTCATATCCAAGCAGAATGGTCGTGAGGAGTATGATGGAGATTTTATCCGCTTGGGACGTTATATAAAATAGTGATCCTGGAAGCCAAGGATGGCCTTCCTGTAAAAATGCCGTATAATCTTGATGGCCGCTAATGCCGATTTAAAATTTCATCTAAGGTTTTTCTTAACACCGATGATCATATGTTTCTCACCAGACGAAGGGATAACCTGGCAATCCATAAAACCCGCTTTTTCCAACCAATTGACGTAGTCTGATGCGCTTCCATGTTTCCCCTGCATCTCGAACAACATGGTCAAGTTTAACATAGCTGTTAAGTATGGCCCTGATTTATCCTCATCAAATAATTTTTCCAAAATAACAATTAATCCGTTAGTTGGCAGCCTGGCATATGTTTTTTGTATAAGTGAAACACACATTGACTCCGGCCAATCAGATAAAAGATAGCCAATTGAATAAACATCTCCAGCCGGTAACGCGTCTCTAAATATATCGCCTTCATAAAAATACGCTCGGCTCTCAAGATGGTGTTCCTTTAATTTTGCTTCTGCATAAGGCCTAACTTGCGGGTAATCCACGATAATGGCATCTAAATTTGGATTTTTATGCATTGCTGCGACAGCAAACGACCCTGATGCACCGCCTAAATCAATCAATTTCTTATAGCCAGCAAAAGAAAATTTCTCGCACAAATCAATCGAATCGGTATAACCTGAAGCCCACATGGTAGATAAAAAAGCTTCTATTGATTGTTCATTTACGTAAATGAAATCAGTGTATATTGAATTAATATCATTTATGGCTTTTGCGTTTCGCCCTATTTTTTCCCACTGCTGTTTATTTTCACGAATAGCAGATAGCAAATAACCAAAAATTTGGTAACTTGTTTTAAAGTAGTGGCCAAATCTTTCGCCGCAATAGTGATTGCTTTTACTCGATAGAAAAGGCGCCCATTCAGGATTAATTTTATATTTATTGCCTTCCTTCTCTAGCAAGTTGATGCAATGAGCGCAAATTAATAATCGCTCTAAGGAAGCTTCGGGTAATTTGAGATGATTACTGATTTGATCAAGTGTTGAAGGACCTTCATCTATCAGACAATCAAATAGTTTTAATTCATGACAGACAAAAAGCACCTGGCTTTCTACGAAGCCAAACATTATTTTTTCAAGCATTAATGGGATTTTCATTACATAACCCCGCTGTTTTTCCATTTTTTTGATAGGGTAATTTCGTAGAATAACGAGTTAGTTAATCGAAATAAAGTGACATTTTTTTTATTATATGTTCCATGAAGCAACAAATGGTTAGCGAGACTGCTTAGTCGATCTATATGTGTGTCACCATAGCTAAAATAGTCACAATGCGCCTACCGCTATCATGCTGAGAGCAAGGTACTGCCACGAATCGAATGCAAGATAGGGAAAATGATATACGCCGCCATACATAAAAATGCCCAATAAAATTCCTTCTATTAATAGCCAAACCACCAATAGAGACGATGTCTTGCCGTGTTTTTCTATGACAGTAGTGATCAATACAGCAAATATAATGAATAAGGGAATGGCTAAAATTTTTGGTGCAACGCCAGGGTCATGATGAATGATTTCAGAAATAGCGATGACAATATTCCCTGTAATATGCGCGGTAAATAAATGATTTGCTCCGATGAAACTGATAACGTCCGTAAATCCAGCAATGGCTGCCATCAGAAATGCAGTTGAAGATAAAGTAGCAAACTGTATTTTATGTTCAGCGTTCATACAGTAATCCAAGTCAAACGTCACATTATCGCAATGAAGCAGATTTAGATAGCCATTAAACAGCTTATATTCAAAATGTATCATGATCAATAAAGGGCGACCATAACCTTATGAAAAAATAAGCCATCTCAGTATTATTTGCATCATTATGGCCCGATAGATATAATACGTCCCTGCAAAATTGCGGCACACCGAGGAAAATCATGTTACCCACTTACACCATTAAAAATACCGTGGCAGAATCATTAAATTATAAAAAAGTGAAGCTAATTTATTATCTTATTAATATGGGATCAAGTGAAAAGGCGATTGCCGACAAGGTTTCTAAAAACATAAAGCAAATAGCAGCGGATAAAATTGAATGCGAAACAATAACCCATTTTTTATTCGGAGAATATTTATTAAATCGAAAAGGCGCAATCAGTTTTGATCTAGGCATTCTCCAAGATGAATATGGAGTTGAAATCGAGCCATTATCAAACGCAACGCCCTATCAGAGCTCTGACAATAATGAATTGGTTATTAAAATTCTCTTTGCACAAACGGCTGCGTGCGGCGCTCATTCATCCGCCAAGCATAGCAAAACGAAAAATAACGATAATAACAACAATAACAATGAAGAAGATTTTCATTTTCTTAAAGATTTTCAATTTGCCTTGGAAACATTAAAACCTGATATAGTTTTCGCCGAAAATTTACCAACCATCCCAGCCAGCAGCAAGGTTCAAATCAAGGATGCATTAGCAGTTTATGGCAGCATAAGTCACATTCATGACATGGTCATTGACCACAGCAACTATACCGCATCTGAGCGGCAGCGCTACTACATCATTGGTACTAGTTTTAAATTAGAAGATTGCGATTTAAAACCAGAAGTTAAAAATCGATTACCGTTACAATACTTATTCACGCGGAATACGAATCCAAAATACCAATCATTACGCGACAATATGTGTGATAATTCAAACAGGACTCTTTTGCGTTTGCCAATAAGAGAAAATGACAGAAAATCATTTATCAGACAACTAAGGATATATTTCCTACTTAAAAACACCGAACCAACCCTGCACGCTCATAATCTGATTATCTTGCCTAAAAAAGCATTAAATCTTTTCCCAAAAATAAACAATGAAATCAGAAAAGATAAAATGTTGGAGAATGGCTTATCTGCTGTTTTTAATCCTAAAAAAGGAAGGGTAACCTTTTATGGTCTCAAAAAAAATGGGATCGGCAATTTTGAGAAGCATCAATTACTTCACACACAGCAAAAAACGCCTACCTTATTTGATCGATGCATCATTTTCAGTTTTTGGGATGATGATGGTTACGCCCCTAATATTGGGGAACTAAGCCTGATCCAAGGCATGACAAAAGACCATACTTACAAGATGCTGGACTTACTCAAAAAGCATACGGGCAAGAGTGTCAATACCGCCGTCCATGCGCTTGCGCATAGCTTATCTCCCAAAGTAGTCTCCCCTTTTTTGATAAATTGTATTTTGAGAAAGCTAAAAATAGAAAAAATTCTACCTATCGACTTAATGATACCAAGAAGTGAAAGCGACAATAATAACTACCAAACCCAAACGGGCGACACTAAAATAAAATGTCCACAGGAATCCTTAGCGGAAGCGATAAATATTAGCGATTATGAAATCATTAATGCTAAATTGCATAAACAAAATAATCCAGATGAGTTCATTACTGTTGGCGTCGTAAGACACAAATTGACCAAGACAATTTTATGCGATGAGATGATTATTTCTCCACTTCCTTTAATTGAGCTTTATAAACAAAATTATTTATCTAAAGAAAACAAAGAGCCTGTTTTTTCCCTTGATACTACCCCATCAAAGCGAAAACGGCTAAATGTCCATTGCGGTTCAGAATTTATATTTAGCCGTGATCTTAATGTAGCCGGTGAAAACCAGGATCGCTCCATTTCTCATGCTTCTCGTTGGCAGTCAGATAACAACAACCTTGATCAAGTAATACCAGACAGTCATGAAGAAGACATTCAATCAAAATCTGGATATGGTAATTTAGGTTACTCGAAATAATAATATTGCTTGATTACATACCCATTAATCCAATGCTCCCACCACCATCGACAAAGAGCGTTTGGCCTGTAATAAAGCCCGCTCTCTTATCCAGAAAAAAGGCAACGGAATAAGCAATTTCATCGGGTTCGCCCATCCGTCCCATCGGGATAGTAGACATAACACGCTTTTCTTGCTCACTTCCTTTAGGATGATCAAAGAAAAATTGTTCTGTATTGATCGGGCCTGGTGCGATGGCATTTACCGTGATTCCATCTTTCGCAAGCTCTAAAGCCCATGTACGTGTTAGGCCAACTAATGCTGCTTTTGCCGCACTATAACTTGACCGTCCAACTTTACCTAACATTGCGCGGCTGGCGATGTTGATGACACGACCCCAATTTTTTTCTTTCATGTTTGGAATAAAAAATTTCATCGCTTGGAGTGCAGGGCGCAAATTAATATCAATTACAGTGTTAAAATCATTGAGGTTTATGTCTTCTATCAATTGTGGTTTGGCGATTCCAATGTTATTAACAATACCATCAATGGAATGCTTTTGTTTAATAGTACTAAAAATTGAAATGGTTTTATCAGCATCACTTAAATCTGCCAAATACAAAACGCCTGGAAATTTAAAGTTGGGTTCGTTTCTAGCTATTCCAATCGCTTGATAGCCTAACTCATTTAAATGAGTAGCAATTGCCAAACCAATACCCCTGGTTGCGCCGGTGATTAAGAATGATTTTTTCATGTTTGATTGCTTCTTTTTAATCAGCATTGTTCCTTAAATAGGATCAGAACTAGCACATCTAGCACCTCTCCCGAAACCAATATCATGAAATTATATCTTAACCGCACCTCTTTCTGCAGCAATTTAAAACCACACCCCAGTGAACGTAGCAATAAAAAAGCCTGCTCTGTTACCCGATATGCCATCCCGTTTAATATCCAGGAAGTTCAAAAAAACTTGCGCAACTATTACACTCCAATTAAAAACATGAAGCGAAGATTATTAAAAAGCAAGGTATCATACTGGAAAAATGCTCATCAATAGCTCACTGGATCACAGACCTGCCTACTTAGAAAACCGGGATCTAGCAGTCGGCTGGTCGGGTGTTTCATTGTCTATTATTTTTTTGTTGACATCTTTGGAAGGTAATAGATCAGCGGATGGTTTGACTTCTTCCTTGTCAAACAATCTGTCATTTGTTGTTCCCTTATTAGCAAAAGTTGAATTTTCCGTAGTTAAAAAAGAAAAATTATTTTCTTGACTTAATCTTTTTAATATTGCAGTAGTGTTATTTTTTTCGGTTTCCATTTCGAAGCTATCAGGTGCCATAGGGGTTAGATCAACAGCTATGCTTTCTTGTAATTTCTGCTGTTCTTTTTGCCTTTCTTCCTCAAATAATGCTTTAAGACCATTTATATTATGCTCTATTATTTGTTCAGTTTCTCCTCCTGGTAAAATATCAGTTCGGCTATTCAATAAATTATCAAGTATTTTTTCTTTTAGGCCTACATCATCCAGCTGTTTAAATACTTCAGACAAAGAATCATTTAATTTTGCTATTAGCTTGATTGGATTAGCCGTTAAATTTTTTCCTTTATTAGCTAAATTTGCAAAAGCTATCCCCGTTTCCATGCCTGCTTCTAATACGCCATAGCTTGAAATTCCAATTAAGGTGCCAAGCCCTGCAAGCATAGTCGGTGGGAAAAATAACATCGCAGAGCCAGCTAAAGCGATTAGCGACTGCATTAGGCCGTGGCTTTTGTCAGCCATTTGATTATTTTTTGTTTTAACCGCATTAATTAGACTAACTAACTCTTTAAGCTCACTATTTAATTCACCTAACTTTATACTGTCTTTTAATAAATCCTTATCTTCCAATAACAAATTAATTTTATTTTTTAGTTTCTTAATTTCCTTTTTTTTCTTGCGCTTCTCATGGGAGTCAAAACCTAAACCTATCATATTTTCTATACTAACCTTGAGAGATCCTACCAAAGCTAAAAATGGAGTTGCAACAACCGCTAAACCAGATGCTACAGTTGCCGCAAAAATTCCGACGCCAATACCTAACGTATTCATTGCAATTTGAAATCCTTTGCTCAATTTACTTGAACCAGATGTTGTTATAGATTTACCCAGCTTATAGGTGCTTAATACTAAAGAAACAAGGGAAAAAGCTAATGCAGCCCAGCCCAAACTGGATTTAATCTTGTCTGTAAATTCTTCCAGTGTCGCAACCCTGGCTAATCCTCTCAGTGCAAACAATTTACGTGCGGAATTTAAATTTAAACCCTCTCCCTTGGCAGAGAGCTTCAATTTAATCTGGGCTTTTGGGTCTTTTTTTCGTGGCATAATTATTCCTTCATTACAAATAATATTATAGGTCATAAAAAGATGAGGAGAGTTTCTGTAGGTCTTTGATATTATTTAACTTTAAATTGAGCAACTGCCATCAATCGATAAACAGGAAATCTTAATGCGACATACCAAGGAGAGAAAATTAGAGAATATTTATTTAACCCGGCGTTGTTGCAAATTTTGCCTTGCGCAGTCATGGCGTGACTTGATCACGCCATCCTGGGCCTTAAATAGCTTCACTTACCGGTAAACCCAGTTCATTTACCCTATTCATTGCATAGCAACGAATTAATAAATCAGTTCGCTGATTCTCCATTGTACGTGATCTGATTTCATCACTACTCTCGCCCATCACTTGTATTCCAGTTGAATCTACGTCCATATTAGCGAGCAACATCAGACTCAAGATAGTTGATATAGACATGCTATCACCCCAATAGGAGCGTCAATATGAAGAGAAAAACCGATGTCTGAAAATAATGGAGGAACCAGCAACCGCCTGTAAAAAGTGGGATTTTGCTAATTTTATAATGGAAGTTTCATATGCATTTCCTGTGCTCCATGCAGGTTGCATAGTGATTACTAATAGAAAAATCCATATTTTTTTCCGAATACTAATCATGATTTTCAACATTATTATAATGTCTGGACATTCAGCTCAATCAGCTTACTGATTAACTCTGATTTAGAACGACAATGGAGCTTTTCTTTAAGATGTTGCAGGTGTGTTTCTACTGTTCGAGGAGAAATATATAACTGCTCTGCGATGACGTGTGCAGTTTTTCCCAGAACAAGTAATTTTGCACAAGCGATTTCTCGAGAAGATAAAGTAACGTTGTTATCTAAGTATATTTTTTTGATTTTCAGAACAGGTTTAACGAGAGGACTATTTTTGTATGGAATCCCAAGCTCTCGGCAATAAATATTTTCATATTTTTTGGGAATAATAATGCGATTTGAATCTGCATTTTTAAGTAAGAGCGAGGCTTGCTCTTTGAAATACAGCGTGAAACGCTTTAAAAACTCAATGTTATTAAGCAAAAGATTTGCTACATGAGGTTTATCGGGTGTTGTACCAATAAAATAAAATTCACAGCCATTTGCTGTTTTTTGAATGAGCGTCAACCCATGATCAATATTAAAACGGCGAGCAGCTTCCAGTATCGGTTGATGATGAGAAAGATGTGCCCAGACAACAAAACCAGATTGGTAATGTTGCGGATGTTTTTCAAAGCCACTATTGCGATAGTAGCCTTGCTCATAAAAATGTTTGACCCAGGCAGGCTGGTTCGAGAGTCTAATTTCAGAGCCATCGTTAAAGTTGCGCTGATAAACAACGCTGGTCACACCAAAATGTGTTTTCAATGGGTGAATAATGGCATCCACATCAGCACTTGACGCTAAGAATAAATGTGAATTTTTGATATCGACTATATTAGACATGGCCTATTATACTCTATTTTTGCAGGTAACCAACTATGTTAAAACGATTACTTGGTAAAAAAAGCCTGAAGTAACCCGCGATAGGATCAGGATGCATAGGCAGGTCCATGGCCTATGCAAAAGCAGAGGATAATCATATCGCAACAAGAAAACGATTTGGTCATTGGGAAGGAGACACTATTGAATTTAGAGGTACAAAAGAAAAAGTAGTTACTACACTCGTTGAAAGAAAATCGAGAATGGTTTTACTAATTAAAAATAATCTAAATATTCACGAGAGGTAATGGAAAAAATAAAAGAAAAATTTGCATCTCTTCCTGAAAAAATGTGTAAAACAATCACTTTTGATCAGGGTGTTGAATTTGCTGATTCTAGACAGCTGGAGCAAGACAATAAACGCAAAATTTATTATTGCGAAACACATTCACCTTGGCAAAAAGGCAGTAACGAGAACATGAATGGACGATTAAGATGGCACTTTGCCTAAAGATGCCGATATTGCCAAAATAACCCAGAAAGACCTTGATCAATTAGCTGCAAAAATGAACCGGTGCCCTCGAAAATGTTTGGGCTTTAAAACACCTCAAGAACTGTTTTTTCAGCAGTATAAAAATGACTGTCGCACTTGGGACTAAAATCCGCCTAGAATTTTTCAGGCTCTACCCCAAATAAGGGGGCATTTTAATCGTAAATAACATACCTTACTTGTTGAATGGACAAGGAAAAGGAGATTAAAAATGCCCCAAAAGGATATTATCCTAAGTTTACCCGGCTTTACCATCAAAAATGTCAGTGGTCATAACCCGATAATTATTGATGTTCATTATCGAAACAAACCACGATGCCCAGCTTGTAATGGCAGGAACGTGCGCAAGAAGGCTAGCTTCATTCGGCGTGTTCGTCATGAGCCGATAGGGCATAGACAAACAGTGTTGCGCTTTAAAGCTTATAAACTCTATTGCCATACCTGCCAGCGTTACTTTAACCAGCAGTTCCCTGGTATCAATAAGTATCAGCGAGCAACAGAACGCCTGCATAATCACCTTTATCATCGACACACGGAAGGTGTTTCGCAACAGTCTCTCGCTCGTGACTTTAAAATGGGTAAAGCAACCATTGAGCGCTGGTACCATCAGCAATATGTGCTTGCTCACAAAGAAATTGATGTTCGACACTGTCCAACAGTGCTTGGCATTGATGAGCATTTCTTTAGTAAAAAACAGGGTTATGCCACCACGTTTTGTAATCTCAGAAAACATAAAATATTCGACATCGTTAAAGGTCGATCGGCAAAAGATTTGGCAAGCTATTTAGATCGACTACCCGGAAAAGATCGCGTAAAAGTCGTCTGTATTGACTTAAGTAGCACATATCGAAGTATCGTGCATCAGTATTTCCCTAATGCCAAAATCGTTGCTGATCGCTTCCATGTGATTCGACTCATGCACCATATGTGTATGCAGACTTATCAGGAAATTGATCCCAAAATGAAAAATAAACGAGGGTTATTAGCAGCACTCAGAACTAACCCAGACAATCTCACTTCAGACAGATTGAAAAAGCGTGATCAGTATTTAAATGAGCATCCTGCAACTGCTGCCATATACCATTTTAAACGGCGCTTGCATCGATTGTTAATGAAAAAAACAGTGTTCAAAAGTCGTTGCCAGCGGCTAATTCCAGTATTTTTAAAAATGGTTACAGCATTGAAACAGAGTCCATTTAAACGATTAGTAACGCTTGGCAAAACACTTTATCAATGGCGTGAGGAGGTGGTACGTATGTGGCGATTCACAAAGAACAATGGAATAACGGAAGGCTTCCATCGGAAGATGAAATTAATACAGCGACGAGCATATGGGTTTCGGAACTTTGAAAACTATCGGTTACGTGTTAGGGTGCTGTGTTCGTAAATGGTGTGCCCCCTGAAATGGGAAAGACCCCTATTTGATTTATTTAATGGGCCGTGTAGGGATCGAACCTACGACCCGCTGATTAAGAGTCAGCTGCTCTACCAACTGAGCTAACGGCCCTATTAGCTCTTCGACCTGGCGCTGGCAGGTTGCCACCATGCATCGAGCCAGCGTACCAGGTACGAGGAGCTGAAACTTTCAATTTTTGGGGTGACCGATGGGGCTCGAACCCACGACAACCGGAATCACAATCCGGGGCTCTACCAACTGAGCTACGGCCACCATTTCATTCAACATCATTTCTAACGCGCCCGGCAGGACTCGAACCTGCCACCCTCGGCTTAGAAGGCCGATGCTCTATCCTACTGAGCTACGGGCGCATGCTTCTTTCGGGGTAGAGGGATTTGAACCCCCGACATCCTGCTCCCAAAGCAGGCGCGCTACCAGACTGCGCTATACCCCGTCTCTCTGCCTAACGCTTAAAAAATTAGAGATGGGATGATACTGAGTGCCACCCTGATCGTCAATGGTTTATCGTTGTAACTCATAGGCTTCTGTAAAACCGCTCGCCTGTTGCCCTATAAAGCCAAGGAATTTAGCGCCATTACCCTGAGAATTGCCCTTCATTACTTATTTATAGGACATATTGGCATTTTTTTGCTCTGGCACGCTCATCGCGAATGCCGAAGCTTCAATTCTGTATTTCCCTGAGAACTTGGTTTTACATTCACAGCCGGCGGAAACAAACTGGCCTGCATCTTCGCCTTTCTTTCCTGTCTTTCTACAAATTCAATGATTAGCGCTTTGAGCGCCTTATTCGGTGCAATCGAAGTGATCCTGACATCACGCTCAAGAGGGCTATTGCCGTTTACTTCTTTTTGCTTTTGAATGGCTTCCATTTCATAAGAATGGCCATCATTGGTAACAGCGGGTTCCTCCATCAACGCTTGCATAATGGGGCAAATAAAATGCTTGCCTATAGGGTCTTCTTCAAGCTTTTTGATAGTGAAACCGACTGCTTCAAGCCGCTCGGCAAAGGTCTTTTTGGCTTCAGGGAGTTTTTCTTGCTCCTGCCCGCTCAACAAAGGTTCTCGCTCAACCTGTCCCTCTTCCAGAGCCCGCGTAGAGGTTTCTGGCCTCACAGAGTGGCGACAACGCTCCCAGAGATACCTAAATACACCTGTCCCTATGCAAAGCGCAGCTAGTCCGCCAACCACCCCGCCTACAACGCGAAGCGTGTTGAGAGAAGTCTCTCTATTTAACGCTAAAGCCGCTTCCACCATCAGCTCAACGCAGCTTTCCACGTCGCTATACTGAAGCTCACCAAGGCCTCGCCAGAAACACGCAGAATTGCCCCATTGCCTGATCAATTCATAGTCAAACAAAGCAGGTAATGCACTTGCATTCACACCGCATTCGGCTTGGAAACGCTGGGCGATGTCCTTAAATTGCTGTATGTGTTTGTATAATTCGACTTGGTAGTCAGTATTATTTACTTTAAAATAATACACATCCATTTTTTCTCCATCCCCCGCTCCTTCGACCAATTGCGTCTGCAGGAAAGAAAGCGCCACCACGGCCGCCCATTGCATACGTGATAAATTCAAAGGAAGATTACTAAGTCTTAAACTGAAGCCGCCAAAACCAATGCCATCCCGATACAAGGTAAAAGTTGGCTCAGCCATTTTAAATGCCGCCGGCAGGGAGAGTATGCTCGGCAAGCGGATGCCTGAGGAAGAAAATAAGGAAAACACGAATACACACTCCTTTTTTAGCTATTTTTAAGTTAAAAATGTCCCGATCAAGCGGGATATGTCAAAATTAACTTTATTACTGTGATGGAACGGCGATTGCAACTAAAAAGCATCCTTTTTTTAGTACTTATGGTAAATTCGCATCTTAAAAACTGGTGAGAAAAGCCCTATGACCGCCCAATTGATTGATGGAAAAGCCGTCGCCGCCGAACTCAAAGCCCATATCCGTGAGCAAATCAAAGCAAAGATCATGGAAGGCAAACGGCCGCCCGGACTTGCCGTCATTCTGGTCGGCGAAGATCCGGCCTCCAGCATTTATGTTCGCAATAAACGTGAAGCTTGCGAACAAGTAGGCATCCATTCCATTTATCATCATCTTTCCGCAGATATCAAAGAAGAAGAATTGATCGCACTCATCCACGCGCTCAATCACGATAAAAAAGTAGACGGGATTTTATTGCAGCTCCCTCTGCCCCGCCAGATTGATGCGAACAAAGTCTTAGACTGCATCGATCCACAAAAAGATGTAGACGGTTTTCATGCGTATAATCTGGGACGGCTTGCCCAACGGCGGCCGCTGTTAAGGAGCTGCACGCCCTATGGCATCATGCTGCTGCTTGATCACATTCATCAGCAATACAAGGGAAAACATGCGGTCATTGTCGGCGCATCGAATATTGTAGGTCGGCCAATGGCGCTTGAATTGCTGATCGCGGGCTCAACTGTCACCGTATGCCATCGCTTTACCCACGATTTGCCTTACTTTGTAAGGCAGGCCGATATTCTGGTCTCCGCTGTCGGCAAACCTGAAATAATCAAAGGTGAATGGATTAAAGAAGGAGCCACAGTCGTGGATGTGGGTATTACCCGCCGTGAAGACGGCAGTCTCGCGGGCGATGTGGAATTTGAAGCAGCGAGGAAAAGGGCCGCTTGGATCACGCCTGTACCCGGCGGCGTGGGCCCCATGACAGTCGCTGTTTTATTGCATAACACTCTCCGCGCTGCGGGCTACATAAATTCACATCAAGACGACTTTGGCTTACGCTAAAAGGGTTATTCATTATTGCTCACATCTATCTCCCTGAGTATACTCAAATTAGTTCGCATCAAGGAGGATGATCGTGCCACAGAGTGCAAAACACTTTGCCCAAAGGTTAAATAGCTGTCTGGATGACACAGACGCACCTCCCCACGTTCGTGAGCGCGCTGCGATCTTAAGCAAAATGCTCGATATCCCCAAACATCAAGCCTGGAGCCTACTGGAAGGCCAGCTACTGCCGGATGCAGATCTTTTGCAAAGAATTGCAAATGAATTCGAGGTTGATCCTGCATGGTTAAGCGGAGATAAATAATCTAGTCGCTACAAGGAAAAATTTATCATGGAAGAAAATATATATCGTTTACCAGTAGGGGACACGCTTTCAGCCGCCTGGCTAAAAGTAAAAGGGGCAAAAGGCACTATGTGGGCCGGACTATTAATTGTTTTTGTCGCCATGTTTGCCTTTGGGATGTTAGAGAGTGCGGTTGAAAATATGAATTTCGTCGTTGGGAACATTATCCTGTTGATCGGGCAATTTATTCTTTTCTTTTTGCAGGTGGGTTTACTTTACCTAGGCATCAAACGCGCCCAGGATATGCCCATCACGTATGACCAGATGTTTATGGTTTTCAAATCAGACCTGTTTTTTAAAATCATCGGTCTTTATATCCTGCAATTCCTCATTTATCTCCCTTTGATTCTGCTTGGCTTTCTCGCTTTAAATATTTATGGGTTGCAATTAGCCGGTGCCATGTCTTTCTGGCTCGCGCTCGTCATTTACCTTTGCTCAGTGGTCGGTTTTATTTATCTTTACTGTCGCCTGCTGATATCCACTGGCATTGTCCTCGATAAAAAAACGAATCCCTGGGAAGCCATTAAACAGTCGTTTCGCGCCACAAGAGCAAATGTACTGCGACTAGTTGGTATTTCGCTTATTCTGCTGATCATTTTTTTCATCAGCATATTGCCGTTGGGTATTGGCCTTATCTGGTCCTTACCCTTACTTTACATTGCGTATGGCATGATCTATCACCGGTTATTTATCAATATCGGCCGCTAGCGCATGTTTCTTTTCAAAATGAAACTGAATCTCTTCCAGCGATTTGGTTTTAGTTTCAGGTAGCAGGAAGAAGGCGATGAGAAAATACGCAAGCGTAAAGAAAGCAAATAGCCAATAGGTTTGGCTCATGCCCAGCGTGTGTGAAAGCGATAGGAAAAATGTCGCGAGCACCGTGGAAGCCAGTGAATTAAAGAACAGACAAAAAGCGATTCCTTTGCCGCGCACCCGTGTTGGAAACAATTCTGAAATAGCAAGCCAGACCACCACCCCCGGGCCGATGGCAAAAAACACAATGAATGCAAAAAGTCCCGCCAGGGAAAGCAGACCTGTAATGAAAGGGTCCTGCCCAAGATATTGAACTGCACCCAAATAACACTCGGAAACCATTACTCCTGCAACGCCCGTTAGCAGCAGCGGCCGCCTGCCAAGCGTATCAATCAGCGCAATCGCAACAATAGTGCAGAGAAAATTCAGCAGACCAATACCGGCAGAGCCGATCATTGTCACCATGTCTGAACCAATACCGGCATTCTTCAAAATAAGTGGAGCATACTGTAGAAAAGAATTAATACCCGTTAGCTGATTGAAAATGGCAATACCAACCGCAATCAGCGTAGGCACCCAAAATTGACGTGAAAATAATTCTAGCCACGAACCTTGTGTCTGTCGCAGACTGGATTGAATAAGCTGCATGTCTTTTTCTACTTCCTCCGCTGAAGGCCGGATTTGCAAAAGCACATCGCGCGCACGATGAGGATGGTTGTTAGCCATTAACCACCGCGGTGTTTCGGGCAGGAATAACATGCCAAGAAATAAAATCAGCGCTGGCACCAACACCACTGCAAACATCGCGCGCCAGTTGCCGGTAGAAGTAAATATCAGATCAACCACATAGGCGAGCACAATGCCAAACGTCAGGAGGAGCTGAAAAAAAGTCATGTATTTGCCCCGGTCTTGTGCCGGCACAATTTCAGCGACATATAAGGGCACCGCGACTGCGACCACACCTACCCCCACACCAAGCAATAAACGTGCGTAGAGCATCATCAGAAAAGAATGAGCCAGCAAAATCAGGCACACACCCAGCATAAAGATCACACTGGAAAGCAGAATAAGAAAACGCCGGCCGTAGCGATCCCCCACTGGCCCCGCAAGCAGCGTTCCCGCCAGCCCGCCTGCCAATACGGCACCCACGATAATGCCTGTCTGCGTATCCGTCATAGGAATGCTGTTCTGAATAAAAAGCAGCGCACCAGAAATAACACCAATATCATAACCATAAAGAATGCCACCTAAGCTCACCAGGCAGGCAATCCAGAACAGAAATGTCTTATTCTTAGTGTGATTCATTCACTATCCTGTTATTTTAATAAAGTTGATGATGGATTTATTCACTGCCGCCATGCGTGCGGCAGCTAACATAACCATAGCTTGGTTAAGTTTCTTAAAACCTTATTGCTTTTCTTTCACTTCCGCGTCGGCTTCTGCCAATACTTTTTGAAGCGCACTCACTGCGGTATCAATCTGTTCTTCCGTAATAATGAGCGGCGGCGCAAAACGTATGACGGTGCCATGGGTGTCACGTGTCAGCACGCCGTGCTGCAGCAATTTAAGGCAGAGTATGCGCGCCGGATATTTCTCATCTATCTCAAGGCCAATCAATAATCCTTTTCCGCGCACGTCTTTGATAAGGGGTGAAACGAGACGTTTAAGCTGCGCCTGGAAATAATCACCCATGCGGGCAGCACGTTCTATTAACTGGTCTTCCATCAACAAGTCCAGCGCCGCCTTTCCTACCGCGGCAGCCAGTGGATTACCGCCAAAAGTACTGCCATGATCTCCCGGCGTAAAGACATCCATCACTTCTCTGCGTGTTAAAAACAGCGAAACGGGTAAAATCCCCCCGCCCAGCGCTTTGCCTAGCACCACACCATCAGGCTGAATAGCCTCATGCTGATAAGCCAGCAGTTTGCCTGTTCTGCCAAGACCTGTCTGGATTTCATCGCAAATCATAAGCACATTGTGTTGTCTGCAAATCGCCTCACAGGCTTTGAGGTAACCTTCCGGCGGTACCACAATGCCGCCTTCCCCTTTTATGGGTTCGACTAAAAAAGCAGCTGTGCGCGGCGTGATTGCGTTCTCGAGTGCGCTCACATCGCCATAGGGAATAATCTTAAAGCCCGGTGTAAACGGACCAAAACCGGCACGATATTGGGGCTCCGTCGACATACTCACCACCGTAATGGTGCGGCCATGAAAATTACCGGCACAAGCAATAACTTCCGCTTGATCCGCTTCCACCCCCTTCACTGAGTATGCCCACTTGCGTGCCGCTTTTAAGGCTGTCTCAACCGCTTCTGCGCCGGTATTCATCGGTAATGCTTTTTCAAATCCAGTGAGTTCGCAGACGCGTTCGAGAAAAGGACCCAATTTGTCCGTGTAAAAAGCACGGGAAACAATATTCAGCTGCTCTGCTTGCTCTTTTAAAACTTTAACAAGCCTGGGATGACAATGACCATGACTCACCGCTGAATAAGCGCTCATCATGTCAATATAACGCTTGCCCGCATCATCCCACACATACACGCCTTCACCGCGTGTTAACACCACCGGCAACGGTTCGTAATTATGTGCGCCATATAAACGTTCACGTTCAATAACCGGGTTGGCCATGGAGGAATCCTGATGAGTAAAGGACTAAATTGCAGAGGGAATTTTTCCCACCTATTTAACTTACGGAAATTAGCTGGAAGATACAAGTCAAAAAAATGAATGAATATGAATTATTTATATTAGGGATGCTTTCCCATTTTATACTTAGAGCTCTCCATGTACTCTTTTGTTGAGTCTTTTACCATATTCTGCACAGAAGTGACGATGTCCCTCAGGTTTTGGTATTGGCGTAACTGAGAGTTGTTTTCATCAGAACTAAGAAATGATTTCGCGTTTTCATTGGTAATCATTTTACCGATTTCAAGCATCTTATTTTTTTGACTCTGACCAAGATTAAAGCCTTTGTCTTCTACAACATCCTGAAGCGATTTCCATGTGCTCACGTTCGGGTTGTTTTTGAAGTCGACAAATTTTTGAAGAAAATTCAGATTTTCTTCAAAGTAATTGTTTTGAGCAGCTTCATGGACTAACGGAGAAGCACAAAGCTGTTCTACCGTCATTTCATGAGGAGATAACACAGCACTCTTCTCTGGACTTTTTTTCTTTTTTTTCCAAAAAGGCATGGGAAATTCTCCTTTTTCCTTCATCATACCATACTGGGATCCGAACAAGGTGGCTTCTAAATTTAATCATCATTTCATGGAGTTAATTAAGCTGGACTTGGGCATATTTGGCATGTTCACGAATTTGTCATCCTGAGCGAAGCGAAGGATCTCCAGATGTTAAAAGAAACCCTTCTAGCAAAAATGCTCTCAGGATACGTTGTAGGGTAAGGGGCATATTATAAGAGGACAAAATAAAAAAGTACTTTCGAAGAAACGTCTCAAAAAACCCGCTTTACCATTTTTGGAAACCTCTGCCGCGCTTTAGGCTTTCCTCAGTACACTCAAGGACTTGCACACCACGCCGCAATCGCATTTCCTCGTTTCATCACTGAAAGGTTTTGGACAATTCCTTACGAAAGTACTTTTTTATTACCCTCATTTAACAGTATAGGAAAAATTTTACACATTTCCATCCGCCGCCCTTGTTTGTATTTTCCCATCAGTCAATATATAGTCTTTAACTCTTAATGTTTTCCCTATAGTTTAATTTTCATCGATATGAATCAAAATGTAAAACTTGACAGACAAAAAGAAAACACTACCGTTGAAGTCCATTCTCTCAGTCATGATGGCCGCGGCATCGGGACAGTGAATCAGAAAACTACCTTTATCAGTGGCGCGCTTCCTGGAGAAACCGTTTCCTATAAAATGACACAAAAGCGTAGTCACTATAACGAAGCCGAAACACTGGCCATTCTCCATGCCTCTACTGAACGAACCATTCCACCCTGCCCTCATTTTGGCGTCTGTGGCGGTTGCAGCCTGCAGCATATGAGCATTGATACCCAGATTGCACTCAAGCAGCAAACGCTGCTGGAGCAGTTAAAACACTTTGGCCATGTTTCACCCGAAACGCTGTTAGCACCGCTTCATGCTGGCAGTACGGGATATCGCCGCAAAGCACGACTGGGTGTGAAATATGTCATCAAGAAAGAAAAAATGCTGGTAGGCTTCAGGGAAAAATCGAGCCGTTATCTCGCAGACCTTGATGGCTGTGCAGTACTGCATCCCAAAGTGGGTGAACAATTTCATGTCTTGCAGCAACTCGTTCGTTCACTGGAACACTATCAGCAGATTCCACAAATTGAAGTCGCCATCGGCGATGAAGACGCTGCGCTGGTTTTCAGACATTTAAAACCACTTTCTGAAACAGACCGGAAAAAACTTTGGGAGTTTGGAAAAGATTATCAATTTCACATCTACTTACAGCCTAATCCTCCAGCACCAGTTGAAAAATTATGGCCGGATGACAGCCATGCGCGACTGACATATCGTCTGCCCCATGAAGGACTCGAGTTCTTGTTTCATCCACTGGATTTTATCCAGATCAATCTGGAAATGAACCGCCTGATGGTACAGCAAGCGATGGATCTCCTTGACTTGCAGCCGAATGAAACTGTCCTTGACCTATTCTGTGGTATTGGCAACTTTACCCTACCCATGGCCCGCCGGGCTCGTCATGTCACGGGTATCGAAGGCAGCATTGACATGGTTGCCCGGGCCTATGATAATGCGGTACATAATCACCTCCCCAATGCCGATTTCTACGCGGCCAACCTGGAAGAGCCTCCTGCACAGGCGCCATGGATACACTCCTCTTACGATAAAATTCTCCTCGACCCACCGCGTGCAGGTGCAAAAGCGATATTGCCCCATTTTAAACAGTTTGCGGCAAAGCGGATTGTATATGTTTCCTGTAATCCCGCTACGCTCGCGCGTGATGCGGGCGAGCTGGTGCATAACCATGGCTACACACTCAAACAGGCAGGAATGATGAATATGTTTCCACACACTTCGCATATTGAAGCCATGGCCGTGTTTGATAAATAAAAAGGAGAACCTATGGACCTTGACCACCTTCCTGTCATTGATAATGAGCTTGGGATGAAGCTAGCTGGCAACAGACAAGAGCTGGCAGATGAAATACTGGGCATGTTTATGAAAACCTTACCGGCAGAAATGGCCACCATTCGCCAGCTTTATCAGGACCGCTACTACGGAGAACTACTGCAAAGGGTGCATAAACTCCATGGAGCTATCTGCTATTGTGGGCTTCCCCGCTTAAAAATTGTCATCGCACAGCTTGAATCGGAACTTAAAAATAATATAATGATTGATCTACCATCTCTTTTCGATCAGCTTCAGGCTGAAACTAATCTTTTACTTGAGCACTATTCCCACCAACACTCCCAAATGCTCGAGTAAGAAAATGGGTTGTATTTTTTAAAATCCGTACGCGGAGGCAAATACATGAGTCAGACAAGAACTAAAAAAACCTTTTACCAAAAATACCAGGATGTCATGCCAACTGGCGCTGGCGCCCTGTTTCTGATCCAGATTTTTGCAACGCTGGGCTTCAGTGTGCTTTATTCAACCCTGATTTTATATGCTACTCAAGGCCTGCACATGAATGATCTGACAGCCACCAGCATTACGGGTTCGTTTGTGGCGCTGAACTACTTCCTCCATCTGCTGGGCGGCTACATGGGCGGACGGTTCATGAGCTATCGCAGCCTGTTTGGCGTGGCCATGCTGCTGCAGGTCACCGGCTGTGTACTGATTTCGGTTCCTGACACTTCCTATCTGCTATGGGGGCTCTCATTCTTTCTGGCTGGCAGCGGACTCAATGTTACCTGCATTAACTGCATGGTGACACAGCTGTTTGAACCCGATGACAAGCGCCGCGAGGCCGCGTTCCTATGGAATTATAGCGGTATGAACATAGGCTTTTTCGTTGGCTTTACCATCGGTGGCTATTTCCATCTCCATCAGGCTTATCACCAGCTTTTCCTGTTAAGCGCCCTGGGTAATCTGATCGCACTGGTCCTGACGCTGTATAACTGGAAATTGCTGAAAGACAGGGATACCACTTTTGTGGATGCCGTGGATGCCGCAAAAAAGAAAGCTCGGCTGATCGGTATCGGTATAGTCATCGCACTGGTCTTTGCATTGCGCGGTTTATTGAATCAGACTGCCTTATCCAATCAGCTTATCCTGATTATCGGCGCAGCCATGCTCGCGTTGATTATCGTGTTAACCCTGAAGCAGCCAGGCCACGCTGAAAAAAACAAAATGTCTGCCTACATTATTCTGGCGCTCGCTTCGCTGATCTTCTGGGCCTTGTATCAGCTTGCTCCCATGGGGCTTAATCTTTTCATTGAAAGAAACGTTGACCGTCATTTCCTCGGCATTCTGATCGCACCGCAGTGGGTACAAAATATTAACACCGTTGTGATTATTTTTGGCGGCCCGTTATTGAGCGTTGTGTTTTCCAACATGCGCGAACGCGGCATCAATATCAACATCCCCTTACAGTTTTCATTTGCCCTTTTATTAATTGGTATTGCTTTTGCCATCCTGCCTGTTGGGATCGGCATGGCGAATGCCCAGGGGTACACCAACTTTAATTGGGTACTGGTCAGCTACGTTCTGCAAAGCGTGGGCGAACTCTTTATTTCTCCCATTGGCTATGCCATGGTTGGTCAATTGGCTCCCCTGCGGTTGCGTGGCCTAATGATGGGCATGTGGATGATGATTACCGGTGTGGCAGCCATTCTTTCCGATCACTTTTCCAAAATGGCGTTGGGTTCAACCGAATCCATTGATCCGCTGGTAACAAACGCTAGCTACAGCCATACCTTTGGCATGTTAGGCTGGAGCGCTATCGTCATAGGTATTGCGCTCCTTGCTGCCACCCCTGTTGTGGCTCGTCTTACCCAAGAAAAAAAAAGTATAGCGTTTAAAACAGATCTGAAATTACAGGAAGACGCGGCGGGGTAATACCAGCAGAAAGAATAGATGCGATAGAAAAGCGCCTGATAGCTGTTGTTATCAGGCGTTTTTTATTTTGGGATTATACAGCGCCCTGCATTAACCAATTATTGGCGGAGCCATCCCCCTATTGGTATCAAAAAAAGGAATGAACAAAAAACTGTTGTTGTATAATAAAATACGTTTGCTCAGGATTGAAAAGATTCTCTTCTTAATAACAGGATAATTATCATGGATGATAGAGAACATGTTATCAAGGGACGCCAAATCGTCGCTCGCCTCGATCGCCTTCCCGTATGGCCCTATCCCTTTCATTTCCTTCTGATTGTAGGAATCGGATTTTTCTTTGGATTTTTTGACATTCTAACGATTGGGTTTGCACTGCCGCGCATTGAGCAGAGTTTTAATGTCAGTCTGGACCAGGCTACCTGGACCATCACCAGTAGTTTGATTGGTTATATCATTGGCTCTTTTATGATTAGCCGTATTGCTGATCTATACGGACGAAAATGGGGTCTTATTTTTTCTATTTTATTTTTTTCCATTGGGTCTTTCGCCTGTGCAGCCAGTTTTAATTTGTCATGGCTCATCTTCTGGCGCTTCATCACAGGAATGGGCATTGGGGCCGAAATTGCAACAGTCACTGCTTTTATGGAAGAAGTGTCCCCTGCAGCCATTCGGGGGCGATCTACCTGCACGGCCATTGCCTTTGGGATGTTTGGGTTTGCCATCGTCCCTTTTATTTCCTATCTGCTAGTGCCAAACTTTATAGTAGGCTGGCGGATCCTGTTCGTGATTGGCGGTATTGCCGGCATCTGCATTTTTTATACGCGCCGCCATTTACCCGATTCGCCACGCTGGTTGGTTATTCATAACCAACTTGACCAGGCAGAAGCAATTGTCGCCCGTGCAGAGCAGATAGCGCGGCAAAAATACGGGGAATTACCTGAACCGGGCCCCATCAGTGATCAACCCATGATACGGGATACTCGCTTACTCAATCAGCTTTCCGCTTCTTTATTAAAACGTATCGTCCTTTTTGTGTTGGTATGGTTTTTTTATTACATTGGCAACTATGCCTGGCTGACACTCGCCCCCAGTCTTCTGATCAAGCAGGGATTTGATCTGTCAAAAAGTATAGGTTTTATTGCCCTTTCGTCATTTGGATTTATTGTGGGTTCGCTCATTTCCATTTTTCTTAGTGAAAAACTTGAACGCAAGTGGTTAGCCATCATTATCGCTCTTGTCTGGTCTCTAGCCCTCTTCATAATTGGCTGGTATCCACAGCCGATCGTTATTGTGATAGCTGGCTTTATAGCAACTACCACGATCGCTACGATTATTCCCATTTTGTATATCTATACGGGAGAAAATTTTCCCACGCGTATTCGCACGACCAGTCTCTCCATTACTGATGGCCTAGGCCACTTGGGTGGCGCATTTTGCGGACAAATTATCTTTACATTTTCCCACTTCATCAGCAGTAATGCCTATGATTTCAGCAATGCGTTTATCATCATGGCGATTACCGGCATTATCACTGCCATCCTGCTTTTGCCAGGCATGAAAATGACGCAACGTAGTTTAAGTGATTTAGCGAAATAAAGTAGGAAAAACGTATGCTGCAAAATACTTTAGTCAAACTGGCGGCGCTAAAAGAAGCCCACCTTATTTATGAATCCAATATTATTACTGCTGTACAGTTAGTCTCCCGAACTGCCGAAATAATCGCCCAACTACGTGACGCCAAAAATCCCTTAAAGAGTATCGCCTTTTATCTACCCAATTCCCCAGAATTAATTTGTTGGCAACTAGCGTGTTTCCATCTTGGCATCATGATTGTTCCTATTATTTACGAACATGAGCCAGCGTATGTAGAAAAGGTATTGCATCTGACGGCACCTTCGCTGTTAATGACGACGTCCAATAAAGGCAATCAGCTATCGCAAATGCCTTGCCCGGTTCAAATGAATGATGATCGATATGATGCTGTTTTAACGGCAAAACCCATCACGAACTTGCCGCATTCGACCGTATCCGCGGAACAAACCGCCATGATTATTTTTTCTTCCGGCTCAACCGGCACACTGAAAGGCATCATGCATAGCTATCAAAGTGCTTACGAGTTTATTCAGCTATTGGCGGAAGTACTGGATGCCGGCAAAAATCTGGTTTATCTCGTCGCTCAACCAATGGGGCATATCGGCGGTATCACGACTACGCTGTTAGCATTGCTTCACGATGGCCAGGCTATTCTGCTGGAGCAATTCAATTGTGAATCTTATATTAATGCCATGGCACGTTACCAGCCAACGCATATCAACCTGCATACACCATTATTTTATGAATTGCTTCACCTTCCCGATCTGGATAAACGGGCATTTAGTCGCATTCAATCCTGTTTTGCAGGCGGCGATGATATACCCCGTCAATTGCCCGCGCAATTTACTGCTAAAACAGGAGCCCCTATGCGTATCGGCTATGGGATGACCGAAATCGGTATTGTCATCGTGAACAAAAATCCTTACGGATTGCACGCTGGTTCATCCGGCAGAACAATCCCGCAAGCGATGGTTGAGTTGCGAGATGAGCACGGCAAACGAGTTGTCCAAGGCGAAGTTGGAGAAATCTGGGTTAAATCCCCGGCTTGCTGCAAAGGTTACTGGCAAATGCCGGATCTTAATCAACGCAGTTTTGACAATGGCTGGTTTCGCACCGGTGATCTCGCGTCAGAAGACAAGGAAGGTTATTTCTGGTTCAAAGGAAGAGCAAGCCAGGTGATACACAGCGATAATCATATTATTTACCCGCAAGTGATTGAGCAGATATTATTTGATTGCAGCGCAGTAAAGTCTGCGGCCGTTATTGCTATCAATGATAACTTATCAAATGAAATTCCTGTGGCATTTGTTGAACTTACTCATTACCATGCCCATCATGAACATGTGCATGATGCATTAATGCGCATACTGGCATCCGAACTTGCGGCATGGGAAATGCCACGAAAACTTTTTATTCTCGACAAAATGCCGCTTAATACGACTGGCAAGATTGATAGAATTGCCTTAAAAAAATTGACGGGGGAATAATCAGAGATTAAAAACTTCCATGCCACAGCTGCCGCTTGTCTCTCCCTGATCTTCTTCGAATAAATTGTCTTTCTGACTTTCAAGATTTTTAAAATCCCAAAACTTTTTATCCATTAGCTGGCTAGGTTTGATAGCACTCAAGGCATGAAGAATATTGCTTGGCACTTTGGGATTTTCTTCGGCCAGTTGGTCAATAAGCGTCTTGACGCGCTTGCGCATCAGGTTTTCCTGCGAACCGCAGAGATTACATGGAATAATGGGAAAAGCCATTGCTTTGGCAAATGCGCTGATATCATTTTCCTGACAGTAAACCAACGGGCGAATGACGATATGCTTTTTATTATCACTTAATAATTTCGGCGGCATGGAGCGGATTTCGCCATTATATAAAATGGACATAAGCAGTGTGCGGATCAAATCATCGCGATGATGACCCAATGCGATTTTGTTAAATCCTTTTTCTTCTGCATAACGGTAGATAATACCGCGACGAAGCCGCGAACAGAGTGAGCAGTATGTCTGGCCCTCCGGAATTTTCTCTTTTACGATGGAATAGGTATCACGCGTGAGAATCTCGTGTGCTATCTGGTGTTCATCCAGCCAGGCTCTAAGCGCCTGATCATTCCAACCCGGCTGCGCCTGGTCCAGCGTAAAGGCAAACAGTTCAAAATCCACGCGCGCCCTGCGCTGCAGCAATTGCAAAATACGCAGTAGCGTAAATGAATCCTTACCACCAGAGAGACAGACCATGATCCGATCGCCATGTTGGATCAGGTTAAAATCAGCGATCGCCTTTCCAGTGTAATGCAGCAGCTTTTTTTCTAATTCTTCCAGCTTCGCCAAGACACGCCTCCCCCTTTGTGATTTATGAGGTCGAATTATATACATAAAGCGGGCATAGTTGAGAGCGTTTATTTAAGGGGATGACACAGGTAGATAATAGGAACTAACAAGCGAAAGGGGGTAACCCCTCCCGCTGTTACAAGTCAAAATTGTTTGCCAGGGTCCCGCTGATCTCGGCCGGGTTGGCGTGGTTGGCTAGGTTGACGAGGACGTTGATCAGGCCGCTCCCGCTTTTGCTTTCGTTGCTGGTCATCCTTTCTGGGGATCTGGTCCGGGTTCATGCAATCATTTCATCCTTGTCAAAACCATCAGCTGCTGCTGGCTGCTTTTACTTCCAGCTTGGATTCTACTTTCTGCACACCACTAATGGATTGCGCCAATTTCACCGCATTATTGGCCTGTTCCTGGGTATCGACTGTACCTGTTAAATACACCGTCCCATTATTGGTTTCTACGCCAATGCCCATCACGGATATATCTTTATCGCCAAATAATTTTTCACGGATGAAGATGCCACGGACTTTAGCCGTGATAATGGTATCCGCCAGAGGCTGCTTGCTTTCTTTTACATTCAAGTTGGTGGTATTAACGTCTTTCACTCCTGCGGTAGATTCAGCCAGTTCCACTACTTTACTGACATCTGCGTCGGTATTCACGGTACCATTCAGTGTCACTGTACCATTCTGTGTCGTCACATTTACTGTGGAACCCGTTGTCAGCGGATCTGCGCTCAATTTTCCGTTAATGGCAGCAGTAATATCCGCATCAGACATCTGCATACTTCCGTTTGTGCTCATGCCGGAATTCATATTTTGCTGCTGCATATTTGAATTCATATTTTGCTGGCTGTTGCCATTTTGCATGTCGCTGGTTGCTGCAAAACCATATGCGCTGTATGCCAAAATGGAAGCAAGGGTCGTTATTTTTACTGCGTGTAATAATTTCATAAATGCTCTCTCCATGATTTTAAAGTGGTCTTCACTGACACAATAAGGAAGTAGGGTTTAAGCTATTATAGCTTAATCCTAATCGGATTCGGGTTCAATGCCGTCATATTTCAATCAGTACGTAACATGGCTGAAAAAAGAGAAGAATTATAAAAACAGAGAGTTTAAAACGAGAACTAATAGAGAGTGGGATGATGTCTCATCCAGAGAGATTGCCGTCTGAACAGGTGTTCAAACGGCAAACAATGCAAAGCATTTATCCCCTGTTATTTATCAACAGAGACATCTTCTGCCTGAAGACCTT
Source organism: Aquicella lusitana (assembly GCF_902459475.1). NCBI lineage: Bacteria > Pseudomonadati > Pseudomonadota > Gammaproteobacteria > Legionellales > Coxiellaceae > Aquicella > Aquicella lusitana. The sequence goes on from NZ_LR699114.1 coordinate 1,449,181, forward strand.
TTTGGCCCTGCGTGACGAGGAATGACACGCGCATTCCTTCTTCGAGTGTGCGGTAACCGTCACCACGAATCGCTCTGTAGTGAACAAACACATCTCCACCTTGATCACGTTGAATAAAGCCATAACCTTTGCTGTTGTTAAACCATTTTACGGTTCCAGTTTCACGTGCTGCTGACATAACTCATTTACCTTTACTAATTAAACAAAGTACCTACATCCGAGATATCTTACCGCGGGGATGAACCTTAAGGCAGAATACACTGATGATAATCAAGTATAACAGATTATCCGGACAATAAAAGTACTTCAAAACCTGCCCAGGGTGACACCTTTGCGATGGCAGTCTATAAGGAATTGATTGCCTGAGAGATATTGGTATTCCTTATACCGGGCTTCCGCAATGGCATCCCCCGGTTCGGATGAGGGTAAGCCAGGGTGGCACATAATAATCCCCTTATCATCCACCTTTTCGAGGAAACGGGGAAACAAGGTTTTATATTGGTAAGCTTTTGAAAATGAATAAATACCGGCAAATGAGTTGTTGTGCGGAATTTGATTTTGCTCTAATAGCCGCTTTAAGGCCTTGGTGCCTGACGCATAAATAACCACTTTTTTTAAATCGCTCATTAAATCACCCAGCTTTGGCTTTTCACCCACGAGCCGCACATATGTCTTATAAGGCCGCAGGTGCTTTTCGTAGACATTCACCAAGGCGGTTCGAACAACGGGCAATTGGTGGACATGCTGATGACCGTCGATGAAGTTAGGCGGGCACCCCAGGGCTTCAATAAATCGTTCAAGCTGGGCTTCACACTCTGCCTCTATGGCTGCGATATCAGGCTTGCGCAAGAACGAACGCCCCATCAAGGACGACAGGGAAAACAGGTTTTCCCCATAAGCTTCTACAAACCGGGCGGACAGGGCTTTTCCTTCAGTCAGGTTAAAATGCAGACCTAAATCAATATGTGGCTGAAAAGGCAGCAGCCGCTTGGCATGCGCCAGCCAAAGGGGGGAGTTAACCATGCAGCTGGTGGCTGATAGGCGGCCATTTTGAATAAGCGTTATGATGCCTTGGGAGATGGCTTCTGCTTGCCCATAATCATCTGCACACAGTACAATGCGCTTCATCTGAGTACCAATTGTTCAATGAACGATAAATAAAAGCTTAAGACAATCGACGAGAATCAACAAGTGTTACCTATCACCCGCTCTTTTATGCGCCGCGACTGGCTAATGGATATCATTGGTCTCGCCGCCTTTTTCGCCCTTTTTTATCTGCTCTGGCTTAATAGTTATCCACTTTTCACACCTGACGAAGGCCGGTATTCCGAGGTGGCCCGTGAAATGGTGGCAACGGGTGATTATATAACACCTCGCGTGAATGGCGTGGCATTTCTGGATAAACCTATTCTTTATTATTGGCTGCAAGCGGCTGCCATCCATCTGTTTGGCGTCAAGGAATGGGCACTACGTTTTTTTCCCGTATTGGCAGGTATCCTCGGATGCCTCATGACCTATATCTGCGGCCGACAGTTGTTCGACCGGCGTACCGGCCTCATTTCCGCCCTGGTACTCGGCACTTCCCCCCTTTATTTTGGCCTTGCTCATTACGCCAATCTGGATCTGGAAGTTGCTGTCTTTGTCAGCTGCACCCTGCTCTGTTTTATTACCGCTGTTCAGCGCGAAGGTGTGATACGTTCAAATTTTCTTTTCGCCGCCTATTTCTTTTCCGCCCTGGCCGTGCTTACAAAAGGACTCATCGGCATTGCCTTCCCCAGCATGATTGCAGGCGCCTGGATTCTTCTTCTAGGGCGATGGACACTGCTGAAAAAGATTCGACTGCCGGCTGGCCTCATGATTTTTCTGGTCATGGTGCTCCCCTGGTATAGCCTGGTTCAAAAAGCCAACCCCGAATTCCTGCATTATTTTTTTGTTAACCAACAAATCACCCGCTTTCTTTCCGCCGGAGAGTTTAACAATAAAACCCCTTTCTGGTTTTATTTACCTATCGTGCTAATCGGTTTTTTTCCCTGGACTATTTTTCTCGCCCAAGCCCTTTATAACCAGTGCCGTAAAGCTTGGCAGGCACCTCAGCAACACGGGACAGAATTATTTTTATTATTATGGGTCGTCATTATTTTTCTATTTTTCTCTATTCCACGGTCTAAAATAATCGGTTATATACTGCCCGTTTTTCCGGCGCTTGCGTTGCTGGTGGGAAATTACTTATCCATGGTATGGGAAAATACCCAACGAAAAAGTATTCTCCGGGCAACAAGCATGTTTATTATTCTGAGCGGCCTGCTTGCTGCTCTTCTGGTAGGACTGCCTTACGTTGACTGGACAGATCTGCCAGTTGCCGTTTCTCCTTATTTTATGATCATGGCAGCCATCCTCATCGCCAGTGCTGGCATTTTGTATTTTTTAAGAAAAAAAGGGCGGTTTTTTGCTTTGTTTATTACTTGCATTGCTTGCAACATAGGCGTGCTGTTAACGCTTACCTCAAGTGCGGCGCACCTCAACCAGAACTCAGCTAAGCCCCTGGTGAGCCATCTCAATGCTATCATCCGTCCGCAGGATGAAGTCGTTACTTATTATAAATTTTATCAGGATGTGCCCTTGTACTTGGGACGCCGTGTGACGATTGTCGCTGACTGGCACTCACCCGAAATACCATACCGGGATAACTGGCTGCGCGAATTATGGTATGGAATGGCGTTTCAAAAAACCGATGACTGGTTAATTGATGACACAACATTCTGGCAGCGCTATCGAAGTGACAGACGCATGTTTGTATTTTTAAATGAGAACTACTTCAGTCAATTCAAGTCACAGGCGAAACGCTATTTTATCCTGGAACGATATAACGACATTATTCTGCTTAGCAACAAACCGGAAGTTTTATCGAAAAACCCATAGCTTACTCGAGATAAACGTGAACACAGGCAGAATAGTCAAAACCAGAAACAGGGCGATGGGGTAAGGCAGATGCAACGTCAGAAAAACATAAAACAGCGATTCATTTGCTAAAAAATTCACGATTTGCACCAACAATAATTTCGGCAACGCAACGCGGTGCAAAACAGCCGCATCGCTGAATGTCCATAAACGATTTCCCCAATAGCTCATCTGAAAAGCAATGGCAAAACCAAATATATTGGCAGCGAGAGGTTCCAATCCCTCATATTGCACCAGCAAAATCACGATACTGATATGGATGGCGGCCGCAGTAAGACCCACGATGCCAAAACGAAAAATCTGCAGAAACAGCGGTAAAAAAATGGTACGCGTATCGGATAGTTTATTCATCGAAACCGTCTTTAATTTGCAATAAATATTTGGGACGCTGCTTCACTTCAGTAAAGATACGTGCAATGTATTCACCCAGAATGCCGATGGACAACAACTGAATGCCGCCTAAAAACATGATCGCGACGACCAGCGTCGGAAAGCCCGGCAAGTCTGCGCCAAACAGCAGCGTGACAGTCACAATGTAGACTGCGTAAATAAGTGCAATAGCTGAAATGATAAAGCCCACAAAACCCCAGACACGCAGCGGAACATCAGAAAAAGAAGTAATGCCGGTAATCGCAAGCTCCGTGAGCTTGGAAAATCGCCATGAACTTTTACCGCCGGCCCGGTCCTTTACAGCAAACGGCACGCCAATTTTCTTGAATCCAACCCAGGCATAAAGCCCTTTCATAAAGCGTGTGCGTTCCGGAAATTGTTTCAGAGCGTGCACAATATTGCGATCAATCAACCGAAAGTCGCCAGCATTATTGGGAATATCAATCTTGGTGATTTTCTGCATAAGCCAATAAAAAGCGCGCGCGAAATTCCGTTTGAGATACGATTCCGATTCGCGGTCTTTGCGGGTGCCATACACCATGTCATAGCCTTCCGCCCAATAATTTAAAAAATCTGACAAGGTTTCAAGCGGATGCTGAAAATCCGCGTCCAGCAGTATCGCCACTTCGCCCGAGCAATGTTCAAGGCCTGCCGTGAGCGCTACTTCTTTGCCAAAATTGCGCGATAAGCCCAGTAATTTCAGCGAACGGTCTTTGGGCAACTGCAATACTTTGCTGACAGTTGCATCCTGACTACCGTCATCTACCACGATAATCTCGTAGTGATGCGTTAATTCCCGCAGCTTGGCCTGCAAGGCGATCAAAAAACGTTCGATCACAGCTTCTTCGTTATAGACGGGAACAATACAGGAAATAAAAACCGTTTTATTTTGTAAAGCCAATCGGCGCTGTTCTGGGTGCATAGTCAATGTCATGAAGTGGGTTGAAATGGCGCAATTATAGCAAAAATCCTGCACTGACTCCTACAGGATTAAGTTATACCCGCGAAAACGGTGGCGTTGTTACAAATTTAACCCCAGCTGCTGTCATGCGCGGCTAAAAGAACACCTTGATTTCCCTTAGTTATATTTGCTAGGATTCAAAGCAACTCAATAAGAGGTCCTCTCATCGATGCGCAACTAAGCTTTTCTCGGTGATCTTCTCCTGAAGATCTATGCTCAAACTTATACCGGAGAGCTTGTGATGTCGCAGCCTAACCCCCTGATTCTTATTCATCAATTATGTTATTCCCTCCCGGACGGAAAGCCGCTTTTTGCCTCCCTTTCGCTTACGCTCGGCACGGAGAAAACCGGCCTCGTAGGACGGAACGGGGCGGGTAAATCGACCTTGCTCAAGCTGATGCTAGGCCATCTTTTGCCGGCTGCCGGCTCAATTCAGGTCACTGGCACGTTAGGCTATTGCCCCCAAGATCCGCCCGAAGCAGCTAATGAAACCATCGCAGATCTGCTGGGAATCCGTTCTAAATTAGAGGCGTTGACACGCATTACGCAGGGCAGTACAGATGAAAACGATTTTCAGTTAATCGCAGATGACTGGCTGATTGAAGAGCGCACATGTCTGCAATTAAAAGCGTTTGGCCTGGATTACCTTCCCCTTTCCTGCCCCACTGCGCACTTAAGCGGCGGTGAAAAAACGCGTCTTCACCTTGCCCGCGTTTTTCTTGCTGATTCAGATATGATCCTCCTGGATGAGCCCACCAACAATCTGGATAGCACAGCGCGCCAACTGCTTTATGACAAAATAGCGAGCTGGAAAAAAGGTTTATTGGTTGTTAGTCATGACCGGACGCTACTGAATTTCATGAATCAAATCGTTGAACTGAACCCGCGGGGCGTCACTATCACCGGCGGCAATTACGATGCTTATCGCACGCAAAAAAGCCTCCAGCAAGCCGCGTTAGAGCGGGAATTAATGGATGCTAAAAAATTATTGCAACAAACCCAAAATACAATTCAGGCAAGCCGGGAAAAGCGTGAACAAAGACAATCCTACGGCCGAAAATTATTTCGCGCAGGCAAAACGGACAAGATTACAGCCAAATCACGAAAAGGCCGCAGCGAAAGAACACAAAGTCGGCTGGTGACGCAAGGCGACATGCTGCTTAAAAAAGCGGAACAGCTGCATGATAAGGCACAATCCAAAATCGAAATAGTGCCAGAGATTCACATTACGCTGCCCAGGACAGCAGTGCCTCATGGCAAAACAGTCTTGGCCATGGAACAGCTCAGCTTTTCCTATGCATCACAGCAACCCGCTCTTATCGATCGCTTTAGTTTGAATGTGTCAGGTCCTGCGCGTATCGCATTAGCAGGAAAAAATGGCAGCGGCAAAACGACATTGGTGAAATTGATTTTGGGTGAATACCTGCCTTCACAGGGAAGCATTTATAGAGGTGTTGAGCAAATACGCTATCTGGATCAGAAAATAACCCTTCTGGATCCTGCTTTATCTCTTTTAGAAAATTTCCTACGATTAAATCCCGACGCCAAAGCGACCGAAGCGCATCACGCACTCGCGCAATTTTTATTTCGCAATACAGCAGCGCATAAATTAGTAGCGGAACTGAGTGGTGGTGAGAAATTGCGTGCGGAACTTGCCTGCGTGCTTTTGTCTTCCCAGCCACCGCAGTTACTGATTCTCGATGAGCCTACTAATCACCTTGACCTTGATAGTATCGCCAGCATCGAATCGGCACTTAGCCACTATGAAGGTGCATTGATCGTGATTTCGCATGATCAGGCCTTTTTACAAAACGTCGGCATCGAAAAAACCATTACTGCACCGTTTAAAGGGGACTAATTTATCGATTGCTGGGGCTAAATGTCATTTCTTTCGTGCATGCTTCAGCAAAAGAGACTTTCATCGGGACATTCAGGTATTCCAGGTCAGAAAAAGAATCCAGGCCTAATTGTTCCATTAAGTTATCACCGCAGCTATACAATTGGCCTTTTTCCGTTAGAAATAATGAAAAGGAAAATCCTGCGGCGACATCTCTAATTTTTATCTTGTTCCTTTCAAAAGCCTCAATCTTTTGAGGCGCAGCTTGAATTTCCTCGTTACCCAAAGCCAATTGCCCGCTACTATTCCAGCCGCAGCCATATACCATGCCATCTGAAGTCAGCAACAAGGCAAAATCTCTACCCGTGCTAATTTTAACAATTTTTTTATCGTGCAATGATGCAACCAATTGAGGATTATTTTGGTCGGCATAGTGACCCAGCCCCAATTGACCATAACCATTGCGGCCGCAGACGTAGACTTCGCCCTCTGCTGTTAAAAAATAACTCTGCTCCCTACCTGCTGCAATGCCAGCGATTTTTTTAGTCAACGGAATAAGAACCGGCACTGGTTGGTAATCATTATTTCCTATTCCCAACTCACCAAACTCATTGCTATATTGACCGTAAACTTTTCCGCTTGCAGTCAAAAATAAAATGTGATTAGCACCAGCAGCCAATGCAATTATTTTTTCGCCGTGTTCAGCAATTGTATGCTGCCCCGTTGATTCAATGAGATGATGCGTCAGAATATCGTAATAATAAATTTCATTATCCGATGTTAAGAAATACGTTCTTTTATTATTAACTGATCTGCATGCATCAATGATTTTTTTGTTTTCAAGCAACCGAAAAAGTTTAAATTTAGCGTCATCCACTTGTTGTGCAATTTTATCTTTATCAAACCCTGGCCTATGATGTGCAGCAGTCGCATAAACCTCTCCATCTTTGGTTATAAATACTGTCCAGATAAAACCGGATTGGCATATGTCGCCAACTATTTTCTTGATTTTTTTCCCCGATAAAAGCGGATCAATTTGTTTAATTATCTGTACATTTCTATTATATGGAGAACCTCCCCACACATAGCAATTTCCATTGGCTGAAAAATAAAAGCCGCTGCTACGACTAGCACCTATTCGAATATTCTGCAATTCTTTTTCGTAACAGCTTTTGCCTTTTTGAAATAATGTGTGGTAATAACGACTGGCATAATCTTTTTTTGTTTCTACGGGCGTACTTTTAAAATCATAGTGCCTTGTTAGTCCACAGGTTAAAGTGAGTGCCAGATTAAAAATACTTTTAGCATCAAGATAAGTAGCCAAATAAATTAATAAATCATGAGGAATATTAAAAATAGTAACGTCTATGGGTTTGCTTTGAGTAAACATGATGGGACATCCTGAGTGATAAAAATTTTATAATTGGGTATGAGCGCTTTTAATTGTTCAATAATTTACCTACACCGGTGAGGCTTCGCTATGGGTAAAGTTACCCAGCCTAAAAACCCTCATATATCATGCTATTACAAAGGTGACCGCTCTTAACCAAAAAAACTGTTATCAAATCAGGTTATAATATAAAGAGAAAAACCATTATCGCAGGAGCAAAACCCATGGCGACAGATATCAAAATGGCAAAATTGGATCCCGCGAGTGTATTTAAATCGCCACAAGAAGTGCTTCAGGACAAATCACTCTCCCGGAATCAAAAAATTGATATCCTACAACGCTGGGCGTACGATGAACGCGAACTTGCTGTAGCCGAAGAAGAAAATATGCAGAGTTCGGGCGCGAACAAACATAATATTTTGGATGAAGTCTTAAAATGCCTGATTAAATTAGGTATCGATACAGATCAGAATGAACCCCCGCCTACCAAGCACGGCTAATAATTTAATGATTTCAGCCCAAACACAGCAGCTTGCACAGTTTTAAGAAAAGAAACGAAAGAAGGACCAGATTCATTATGCAGCTTTCACCCGATGCGACTAAAGCGAATCTGACTTTTAGCTTGTTCATGATGTTGCTTCTGTATTCCTCCTTAGGTCAAGTTGCCGCCGATATGTATGTGCCCTCGCTGCCTACCATTGCTGCCCAGTTTGGCAACGAGACATCCGCTATTCAGCTTACGCTCTCTGTTTATATTTTTGGTTTCAGTATTTCTCAATTGATTTATGGCCCACTCTCCGATCGATATGGACGGCGACCGCCGATGTTGATTGGAGTGGGTATTGGCATGGCTGGCACCGTAATCTGTCTTTTCGCCCCGTCAGTTTACATACTCATTTTGGGCCGGTTCATCCAGGGCGCAGGCATTGGTGTTTGTAACTCGGTAGGCCGTTCCTTAACACGTGATATATTATCTGGCACGCATCTCGCCAAAATCGGTTCGCACATCGGCATGGCAGCAGTCCTATTGCTTGCAATCGCGCCTACCATCGGCGGTTATATTCAAGATTATCTTGGCTGGCGTGCCATCTTTTTTATTCTTTTTATTTATACTTTCTGCATCTGGTTATTCATGTTGAAAACATTGCCTGAGACGAACCGCTATTTGAATCCGGAAGCTACCAAAATTAAAATTATCACGAGCAATTATCGAACCCTCATCACGAACAAAACATTTATTGGCTATACGATCTGCGCAAGCGCGGCCTATGCCGGCCTCATCGCTTATTTCACTGCCGCACCCTTTCTGCTGCAAACCGTCGTCGGCTTAACACCTGTTGAATTTGGATGGCTTGCTTTTTTAACATCCGGTGCGCTTTTTCTCACGATGTTTATTAATAGCAGGCTGATCGTAAAAGTCGGCATCGCACGCATGATTTTTGTCGGAAATTTATTGATGCTAAGCGGCGGTATCCTCATGCTTGTTTTTGGTTTATTAGGTTATATCAACACTTTTGTTATAATGTTTCCTGTGATTCTCTTTGCCATGGGTGCTGGATTAACATTCTCAAATGCATTTGCTGGCGCATTTCATCCCTTCCCTAGAATGGCAGGCGTCGTCGGTGCAGTGTATGGCTGTCTGCAAATTCTGGGCGGTTCTATAACCAGTGCGCTGATCGCAAGCCTCCATGAAAATAATCAATTGCCCCTTTCTTACATTTTGATTTTCATGGGACTGGCAGCCTTATTTTCGCTAAGACTTGCTGCAAATGATGCCGGTCATGAACAGTAGGCAATGCTCAGGCATGCGATATATCTTACAAAAAATCTCGCCACTCCTGTCGCTTCAATCGGAATTGGAATGAAAGCGGTGTAAAAAGCGGTGAATGATCGGCGCAAAAATGACTCCCACGACAGAAACATATGCAATGCCACAAAACAGCGCATAGAAAGCCCCAAACAGCATACCTGCCTGTGTTCGAAGCGGTGTCGCCTGGCCCATATCGGAAAAAACCATAGAAGCATTTAAAAATGCTTCCACCCAGGACATTTCGCCATAAATGTGATAACCCCATACACCTATACAGAGCACGATGATAATCACGAACAAACCAAAGAAAAAGCTGTATACCAATCGCATCACAAAACGGGACGTAGAAGCCAATGGTTCGTCATGTTTCTCAAACATATACTCTTCCTTTATCGCGACTGCTTTCTTTTATTGTAGCAGGTGTTGACGCAGCAAACATACTCTGAATTAATACGTTTTTTTCGCTACTGCTTGATAAATTCCGCCACTTATGCTGGAGCCGGTCTACGCCAACATTGATTCAGATGATCATCAATGATTATAATCACTGAGATTAAAAAGCGTGCAAGGTGGGCGATGAAGCATGATTTGTTACTAGGCGTGGCATTGACACTGCTAGCCGCGTTTTTATATTCATCCCAGGCCGCGCTGGTGAAGGCTGAATACCTGCACCTTCCGCCCCTGCCTGTTGTGATCTTTATACAAAGCATCGTGGCGTTGACACTGATTTTACCAATCATTTTCAAGAACGGTCCCGCGCACGCAAAAAATTTGCTGCTCACAAAAAAAATTGGGCTGCATCTATTACGAACCGTCTTTAGCCTGTCAATTAGCTTCCTGCTATTTTATTCAGTAACATTCATTCCACTAGTGAATAGCATTCTGCTTGCCAACACAGCGCCCCTGATCACGCCGTTTTTAGCGTATCTATTTTTGTCTCAAAAAATCAACCATCGTTTATGGGTCCCTATTCTCATCGGGTATGCAGGCGTTGCAATCGTTCTACATCCAGATTCACGTATTTTCAATCCCGCCTCTCTACTTGCCCTGGGTGCGGCGTTTGCCTGGGCTTCTACCATGCTGACAGTACGCAAGCTTTCCGCCACTGATGCCACCGAAACAATCGCTTTTTATTTTTTCCTGTTTTCTTCCATTCTATCCGGGCTCATCTCGCTTTTCTTCTGGACGCCGATAACCACTCACATGATGATCATTATGCTCATCATTGGTATCCTTTATTTTTTAACCCAGTATGCTGCTACTTCTGCGTTAAAATATGCGCACGCCCAATTAGTGGGTTCGCTTTTTTATGCGAATATTCTTTATGCGACTGCTATTTCGCAGTTTGTATGGAACATACTGCCAGCCCTCTCTACTCTCGCGGGCATGGTATTAATTATCATTGGCGGGCTTCTGTGCATTCACGTGGAGCACACGACTCATCAACACTCAACAGCATTAAAAGAAGACGAACTGGATTATGCAAACGAAAGCTGACCCTGACTGCGGCCATTATAAAAAATATTTTCCGTATAGAAGCAGATAACCCAAGTATTTTTTATAAAAAGATTGTTTGTGTAAATCTTCAAATTCAATTTTGCGACACTGAGTCAGGCTTTCCTTGAACTGGCTTTCAAGCATTTCTTCCGCCTCAGTAGTTTGAATGGTAACATCGACTTCCAGATCATGTCTCAAACTGCGCTGATTCAGGTTACTGGATCCGATGGAATACCAGTCATCAATGATTAGTACTTTGGAGTGCAGAATATTAGGCAAGTACTCATACACTTCTACTCGAGCTTTTAATAGACGCGTATAAAAAGTTGTCGCAATGATCGGCATAATAAAGACATCAGACTGATAGGGCAGAATAATTTTTACATCAACGCCCCGCTTGGCGGCTTTGATCAATTGTTTCAATAAAAAAAAGTCTGGATTGAAATAAGCAATGGTGACCCAAATCCTGCGTGTAGCCATTGAGAGCCTGCGCAGCAGTGATTTATATAGCACGCGGCGTAAATGGCGGGAATAATTCAGGCGAAAGACAGGATTAAGATCAACTTTTTGAAAACTTTTCTGAATGCGTTCGCGAATAGGAAAGCCTTTCCAGGCCAGGTCAAAAGCGGTTTTTAAGTCGCTGGTATCAAATCCCGCGAGCCTATCAATTGTATCATGCCAGCCTTCTCCGCCACGCGCTTTGCTTAAATGTTTTTGAGAAATATTGGCACTGCCAACATAGGCTATATTTTCATCGATACGACACGTTTTGCGGTGATTGCGCTTATTAATTTTGGATAGGAAATAAACGGCTTTGACGACAAAAAATGACTGATAATTTGACCGGCTCCACTGCCAGAAACTCCATGGGGAGGGATGGAATACGCGAATCGTTACCCCTGCTGCCTCCATCTGTCCGAGCAGCATTCCCAGGTTCGACGTACCAATGCCATCCACCAGCAGCCTTACCTGCACGCCTCTTGCTGCAGCATCAGCAAGGGCCGATGCAACCTCCGCACCCAGCAAATCGGGGTCATAAATATACGTTTCCAGATCAATAGATGTTTTTGCCTGTCTGATATCAGCCAGCAGCCGCTCGAAATAAACATCAGCATTAAAGATGGTTTCTTTTTGGGAAACAGTCGCTTTATCGTCCATGAGATAAGTTCATTTGTTCTGTCCTAGCATGTTTTATTCCGATTATTTAAACGTAAACACGCGCTTACGATAGATAATACAGTACGAACAAATTATATTAGAATATTATTATTGAGATGTCATGAATCGGTGTAAATGTTCGGCTATAAAAACCCGGCTGCAAGCGGCAGGGTTGATGTGATAACTTCATTATTCTATGGACAACAAGATGCCGCATTCTCATAAACCAGCTAAGAAAGCCCATTATATGAAGTTTCCCCGCTATAGGCGTTTTAAAAATCCGCCCGGGGGAATAAAACGCAAATTTAGCTTGTACAGGCGGCTTTTCTTTTTCATGCGGCGCCTGTTTTATCTGCCCCCCACTCTGCCTGAGAGTTTTGTCGTCCCCTCGCAGGAAGCTTTACTTACGTATTACCATCTTGAAGAGGAAAATACCATCACCTGGCTGGGACATAGCACATTTCTGATTAAACTCAATGGAAAAACCATTTTGACTGATCCTTTTTTAACTTCGCATGCTTCACCCATTCCAGGCGTAGGGCCTAAACGTTTTTCACCGCCCGGGCTTCCTATTGCGGATTTGCCGCGCATTGACATGCTGGTGGTGAGCCATGATCACTATGATCATTGCGATGCACGCACCATTGCTCATCTGCCAAATAAATCGGATATCCAAGTCGTAGTACCCTTGCGGCTAGGTAAATTGTTCAGAAAATACGGCTATAAAAAGAAACAGATTCACGAACTGGATTGGTATGAAACCTGGTCGCATGAAGACATTACCATTCGGGCTCTGCCTGCCTATCATTATTCCAAACGACATTTATTTACGCACAACACTTCACTCTGGGCTGCATTCAGCATTCATAACCATCAAAAAAAACTCTATTTTAGTGGTGACACAGGTTATGGCACGCTTTTTCCTGAATTGGGTGACAATTTCGGCCCATTTGATTATGCGCTGCTCAGCATTGGTTCCTACGAACCGCCTGATTTTATGTTGGCAGGCCATTTATCACCCGAGCAAGCCGTGCAGGTAGGGATCGATTTACGGGCAAAAACACTGGTCGCCATGCATTGGGGTACGCTTATCCTATCTGATGAGCCGCCCCTTGAACCGCCCCTGCGCTTTTATCATGCCGCACAAATGGCGCAAATTCCTTATCATGGCATCTGGATTTTAAATATTGGCGAGACACGAAAATTATAATCCGACTTCGTTTTCGCTTTTAGCTACGGGAGCGTTACTGATCTTTAGCCTTGCGCGAAACCATCGTTGCTGCAGCCTGATCCGTTGGCATGATCAGGATTTCGCTAATATTCACATGAGCCGGCCGGGTAGCACAATAAAGAACCGCATCCGCAACATCCAGCGCCGTCAGCGGTTGCATGCCTTCGTAGACTGCGGCCGCACGCTGTTCATCTCCCTTAAACCGCACTTTGCTAAAATTGGTTTCAACCGCACCAGGATCCACAGTACTGACCCGTATGCGTGAGCCTAACAAATCCATGCGCAAGCCCTGCGTAATGGCGTTGACTGCAAATTTGCTCGCACAATACACTGCCCCTTTGGGGTAAACCTGATGACCTGCGATGGAGCCAATATTAATAATGTGGCCTCTATTCTGCTTCAACATGTGCGGCAGGATTTCCCGGGTCATATAAAGCAGGCCCTTCACATTGGTGTCGATCATGTCTTCCCAATCTTGAACCTGACCTTCATGTAAAAAATCAAGTCCGGCTGCTAAGCCTGCGTTATTAATCAGAATATCAATTGCCTTCCATTTATCTGGCAACGCATGAATGGCTGCTGTAATCTGCTCCTTGCTTCGTACATCCAGCATGATGGTGTGGATTTCAATGCCATGAGCGTTTTGCAATTGCGCCGCGAGTGCATGCAATTTTTCAATCTGCCGCGCACAGAGAATCAGGTTCGCGCCCATCGCAGCAAACTGACTGGCGCAAGCAGCACCAATGCCACTTGATGCGCCGGTAATCAACACCGTTTTATTTTTTAACATCCGCCTCTCTCATTTTTATCGTTATAAAGTCTCAGGATACGCTTTCATCCGCAATAGCAAGTACCTGAGGCATGTAAACAGCCGGTTTTGCCATCCAGGCAAGAAAATCCGCCTTGACATCTTCCTCGGGTATGCCGCGCATCATATCGAGGAAATAATCAACCGTAAATCCTACATTGTAAGTGTTAGGGAGTGAATGTTTACCAATCGTATAGGCACCGATCAATTTTAATGACCATGCGCCATAACAAGGCAATGTATTCCAGGCAAGCTCCGCCTGGTAATGATTAAAGGGCTCACGAACGGCAGCCGAGGCACCCACCGCAATATAATCTCCCAGCTGTTGACGGAGATGCGCGGTTCCGCCCCATCCCTTGGCCGTGGTCGAAGGCTCATAACGCATATCATAGCGAACATTATCATAGTTAAGATCAATACCGGCTCGCATTCCCTGCCACGCCTGAATACTGAAACCTGGGCTGATCCCCGACGCGTGCGATCCGGCAAGGCGCTGAATGTTAGTAAAAGGCTGAACCACGCCGCTACTATTGATAAAAGTGCCGGTCTCTGTTCCTAGCGCAGCACTGGAAGCGGATGCATAATAGCCGTTTAAACCTAATTGAGGGTGAAACCGCACATAACGGCCAAGATCATATTGATACGCAGCACCCACCGCACCTTGATTCGCCCAATCGTGATTATTACCGGCAAAGTACGCGTAGTTAATTTGCTGCCATAAAAATTCCGCTGAAAATTTTAATGCATGCGCTTGCATGATATTCCAGCCCACTGAGCCGCCTGCGCGCAGATTTCTGATGCCCGCTTCACCTGATATCGCATACGCACTGGTATCAGTCAGCATGCTGTTAAAACCGCCACGCAAGGTTGGCCCCAGAAATGTGGCAGGATGGTCGTTGTTGGGGACGGCCGAATAAGCAGCGCTGACACTTAATACGCCGCAAAAAGCAGCCATTATCCTGAAATATCGTTTCATCGCGCCTCCAGTCTATTTTTATGCATTCCTTGGAATAAGACCGGATAGTCTAGCTAAATCGATTTCAAAATGAAATCCTTGGCGCAATTCAATTTTAAACGCTTGGATAATACTGGATAGATATTGCCTGGGCCACGCAAGGAGCAAAGCAGCTGACTTAGCTTTGCTCCCGGGGAACCTCCTTTTAACAATGGCGTTAAGCGAGACAAACCAGATAAGCAGCTATTTAAATTTCCTGTAAATCGAAACTTTACTCCATGCTTCAAATCGGGTTAGCCCTACCTCACGAATGATTTCTGATTTTATCCGCAATAGTTTTTGCTTTTTCTGATTTTCATTTCCCGTTAATTGATTAAGTTCGTCTATTCTCCTCGTATAAAATTGCTTCAAAAGCCGTTCGCCAGGCGACTCTTTCGGAAGTTTAATTTCATCTATAGCTTTTTTAATGACGCGGATTATTTTTTCTTTTTCTATTTCCAGCTCAGACTTAGTTTGCGATTGTTCTGAAGGCTTGAATAAAGACAGCTGAGATATTTCAGCTTGTTTTTTTTGGCTTTTTAATATGACTAATTTTTCAGCTAGATGGCAAGTCTGCCCACCAAGTACATTTTCGTCAACAGGTGTCGACATTTTTTTAAATCGGAAAACGAAAAATCATCTATTTTTATGCTTCGAAAAAAATTAACCGTTGCCCTGAGACCATCACCAATCGTTGATGTTTTATACTCTTTACTCTGTTCATATTCGCGCGATAATTCATTATAAGCATTATCGAAGCTTTGTTTGACGGCGTTGAATCTTTGTTTGTAAGAAGTTTCTGCGGTGGCCACTTCGGTTAAATAATCTGCCACTTCAATAATTAGAGCATCAATCTCTTCTATATTTTTGGTTTTCAGCGAAAAAGTTTTGCTTAATAACGCTTGACGTTTTAATTTTAGCTTTTCAATAACATCATCTTTCTCTTTATCAATAGGAGTAATTTGTTGCTTATACCTATTAACCAAATCGCTGAATTTCTGTCTATAGTGCTCAGATATTTTAACAGTCGGATACATACAACCCCCCTCTTATTATGTTTAATTACGCTATTAAAACAGAATAATACAAGCAAGATTAAGGATTTATTAAATCCACTTCAAATCCAGACGAACTAGCATTTATTCTTTAACAAGGGTAGTCAATCCAATAATGTGGCTTAAATGGTCTCTTGGATGCTGCTGAAGAAATTATATATTAAATAACAAGTGGTGCGCCAGCTTGCTTGTTCGCTGCAATGCATCCAGCACCGGCCTATCCATCCTGCTCTGAACCTGCTTGTCATCCCGCACTTGTTGCGGGATCCGGTATAAAAAATATATGCATTATTTTTTTTATACGCCAGACCCCGCAACAAGTGCGTGGTGACAAAATCCAAGTGCGGGTGACAAGCACATACGGAGAATGACAAAGCGCACAGTGTGACGAAATAGCACCGAAAGCGGATGCTAATAACCATTTAAACCAAAATGAAAAGGCGCAATTATCTTTTGGGCAGCTATTTCTAGTCGGGTTTTAATGAACTCAAACTGTGTTATTTTTTTAATATCATATTCATGAAGATTTAAGCACTGCTTAACCAAAATGTTAGCGGGATTATCTATCATACTGTCGCAAGTATGCACCGTTCTGCCTTGTTTCCTTTTTTCCATGAGACACCGGTACTTGGCATGTACTTCGTTGCAAAGGTGATAGTAAAGGCCATGATATTCCTCGCTCTTACAGGACGACTCGCTATAAACAGAGGAAGGTATCAAATTTGATCAGGAAAAGTGGATAGGTAATATTACCCATGCAGGAACAATAGCATTATTAAACAATTAGATTGCAGCCAGACATTTCCTGTAATTGGCCGCGTTTACCGTGCGTGTCGCACACCAGTAATAGGGTTTCCACTGGTTTGTAATAGGCTGACTAGTGGTGCTAACAGCGTAATAATATTTATACGAATCTGCTAACCTTCCTGTTTGCTGCAACGCATCCATCCCTTTGAGGATAGGACAGTTGTTGCAGCCAAGCGGGTACACACGATTAAAAGTATATTCGAGTCCCCATCTTTTTTTACTGAGCGGATAATAAAAAGTCTCCACATTATCAATTTGATGAGACGTGAATGAATACGTATAAATTTTAAATCCGGGGTTATTGCCAAATAGAGGACTGATGGAAGGTGTACCCGTCACCGGCACGCGGTTCGCATTGCTCAAGGTTAGAATCTGGAACCAATCAGTGTGCAAATGACCGGCAAAAATACCGGAAATTTCGGGCGCAAACTGCTTTAATTCAGCTTCAAAGCGCTCTGTATATTCAGTTTTCCAGAGCTCGATCAACCTGAGCAAACGAAATTGCAAAGTGGCGTAAACATCAATGCCAGGAGGTATATGCATCGCAATCAACACGTGCTGCCGGCGCTTCCTTGCTTCTGCAAGCTGTTCATGCAACCAGCCGAGTTCTGTATTCGCAGCCTGATGAATATTTTTTCCTTTTGCTTTATAGGAGAACAGCACGGTGTTCAAAACAATCAGACGCAAAGCAGGATAATGGGGAATATCCACTGAATAATATCCGCCCGTCGGAAATTCACGCAGTAACGCAGCCCGATTGTTTTTGTCCTTTACTAAACCAGCCCAAAGGTGGGCCGTGTCGCTAAAAAAAGCGCCATGCGGTTCTGATACATAATCGCCGCGGTAGGAATCATTATTGCCTACCACAGCATAGGCATCTATTCCGGGAAAAGCGCGCATGAATTCGCTTGTTAAAAATACCATGGTTTTCCGGACAAATGCGCGATAACCTGCCGATGACTTATCGAGTGCATACTGCTTATAATATCGTCGGTAATCATGCCCAAGAAAGTCACCCAGCACCATCACAAATTGCGCTTGTTCTTTCTGCGCGGCCTGACTTGCAGCTCCAAGCGCGGATTTGAGTAATGGATAGTTAGTATCCTGGCGGTACTGCGGAGCGCTGATATCGTATTTCGCCAGAATAGCGGGCCATTGTGCTGCTGGCGTTTGCTGTAATTTTTTTATTAACGGACAAGGCCTTACAGGAGCTTGATAACAAGAAATAAAAGGATCAAAGTGCACATCCGTTATGCTGAGGAAATGAATATTATTAGCCGGACCCGAAGCAAAACTGGATGGAATCATTACGCCTGTAACAAGCGCTAAAAAGCAAAATAAAGTCGAAAACCAACGAGCTGTTAAAAGCATGGGATATCTCATGGATTCTATCATCGCGATGAATAACAATTAGTTTATATGGATATAAAACAAATAGACAATAAAATTAACCCAGCAAGCGGCACAAGCCATTAACGTATTCTTTTTTTGGATTCAGGTTTTGTGATCGAAGATGACTCTTCTTTTTTAGAAGGAGTACGTTTCATAATGCTGTATCTTGTCAATTCCGAACTGGCTTTAGCCATTTTCTGAATAAGAATATTCGCAGCAGTCCACTTGAGTTGGCCCCGCTTGGCAGCGTCGATTATTTTTAACTGGTGATAAACACTTTCCGGTAAAGAGACAATATGTTTTTTATTATTAAACATAAAAGTATAGGGATAAGTTACTTGTTTGTCAGTAAGTTTCCTTTGGTTTTCAGAAATAGCTTCATAAATGTTGTTGCGTAAACCAATCAGTTCTGATCGGGCAGCCTGTTCAGTTATCCAGTGTTCATAATCTTGTTTATTCATATTAGTGATCACATCTACAATTTTGTTGCCCACCATTTTTTGGCACACATAATTCCATTGATTGTTTATTTTTATTGCGAACACAGCGGCTGCCTCTGCATTATCATAATAATCCGTTTTACGGATAATAAATAAATTTTGCTTACTATTGTCCATGAAATTTCGAATATCCGCCTCCATCAAGGCAGGATCCGTTTCACCTTCCGTGTTCTCATCCAAACTAAGACGATTGATATGAGCGATTCGGGGAGTAGCAGTATTTTCTTCCGCCACAAAACTACAGCCTGTTAGCATGGGGGTAATAATTATCTGCGCCTCGGCAGGAACCTCGATCTCTATTGATTCATTGCTTTCGCAAGGAACGTAAAAAGCGGGGAAGCGCAACAATGCCTTCCCCTTTAACTGACTATAAAGCCGGCTGTTTTCCGGTACCATG
Organism: Aquicella lusitana; assembly: GCF_902459475.1. Classification (NCBI taxonomy): domain Bacteria; kingdom Pseudomonadati; phylum Pseudomonadota; class Gammaproteobacteria; order Legionellales; family Coxiellaceae; genus Aquicella; species Aquicella lusitana. The sequence continues at coordinate 1,468,366 of NZ_LR699114.1, forward strand.
ATTAAAATATCTTCGCCCAAACCCAGTTTAAGCTCGGCCGAGTCGAACAAGGCAAAATTAGTCATCCCCCCTGCCGCCAATCCGGGAGCCTCACTTTGAACCAACCCCATCAACATTACCGGGTTGGTAAGCAGCATATTGATTATAAAGTTAAAATCAGCATCAGCGCTGTTCATTTAGAAGGGCCTTTTTGTCCTCACACTACTACAGTATAAGAGGAAAAAGGCCCTAATAATTAAAAGCTAAAGAAATTCTTCGGAAGCTGGTTATCAAGATCAAACTTCTCTAAAAGAAATTGAACTAGGATTTTTTTTCAGCCGAGGAAATGACACCGCACGCAATACGCGCGCCGCCGCCACCCAGTTTTTCGGGATGGTCAGAATAATTATCACCCCCCTCATGAATCATGAGCGCGTGGCCTTTTAACTCCGCCATCTTAAAACGCGGGGCAAGCGTAGGCAGTGTTGCTGACCCGTCCTCATTAACAATTAAAACTGGGAGATCTCCCAAATGGCTATGTTTGATATAAGGCCCATTGTGTTCTTTTGTGTTAGCAGGATCAAAATGCCCGCCTGCGGCCATGCCCTTATCTGCGCAGGAAGGGTTTTCATGGATATGAAATCCATGGATACCGGGCGGAAGACCTTTTAAATCAGGGGTCAGCAATACACCACAAATGGAAAGCTCAACTTTTACAGTGCCAATACTTTTACTTTGATTATTTTCATCTACCAAATACATGGGAATAACAACCTGATGTGACGCAGCGCAAGCCAACTTAATACCTAGAAGCGCCAATAAGCTTACTATTCCGTTCGCTATTCTTTTTCCTTGCATGTTTAAAATTCCTTCAGTTTATTCACAATGCAGCTATTAATCATACTTCGGGTAGATTAGGTTCGTAAACTGATATTGGGAGAATAGATGATCAAGAAAAATAGGATAGCGCCAAACATGAGCTTGGCGCCAATGTGCCTATTCTTGTGAAACCGCGTCAGTCAGCTCAGCACTTAGCGATGGATTGTGACACTTGGTAGCAATATCGCCAAGGGATATGATACCTGTCAGACGTTTGTCCTTGTTTAACACCACAAGCCGGCGGATTTGCAACTGTTCCATTTGTTGCGCGACTTTTTCTATATCATCCGACTCAAAACAAAAATGTATTCCCTTGCTCATGACGTCCCTTAATGTTGTTTTAGCAGGATCCTTACCCTCCGCCACTGCACGGATCACAATATCACGATCTGTTACCGCACCAATCAAACGGTCATTTTCCCCTACCGGGATAAATCCATAATCATGTGTATTCATTTGTCGAGCGGCTTCTTTTAAAGTAGCAGTTGGAGGGAGAAATTCAGGTTTTTTCGACATAACATCTTTCGCTTTCATAAGCACCTCCTTGAAAAAAGACTTTAAGCCATTTTTATTCTTGACAACATAAATTATAACATTATACCGACACCCCTGCAGTCGGAGAGAAAAGCGCCCACATTAATAGATTGATAATAATGATGAATTATTTCTGATGGCTAGTTTAACGTTACCGGGCCAATTTAATTGAATTTCTCCGATTTAACCTCACTAGAAAAAAGCCGAAAATTCACAGCGTTCAATGATACAATCTTAAGAAAACAATTTTTAAAATTCATTTAAAAACAAAAAGCTATTGCCATGGGCGAGAGCGAAGCAAGCCAGATTTTATTGTACATTTGAAAGGAGCATGTGGCATGAATGCTCGTTGTAAAAACTGGATTCCTCCGTTTTCGCTTGCAATCACGGTCTTATCTTGATCCTCCTATAAAAAATCAGCTGCTTAACTTCTCGTTAATATTCAACGTTTATACTAGGCCTCATCATTTCATAACGATTTCCCTATAAATTATGTATTCGCACAGTTACAACTCAAGCATGCTAAAAAAGCTGGAAGCATTCCTCAACGACGCCTCTTCCAGCCACGGTACACCTGTTTCCGTAAAGTCGTGCCAATGCAATAACATGGAAGCAATCAAGGATTATCTCTACGAACGCTTTCAGGCACCCCAGAACCAAACGATTTTACTATTATGCGCGGACCATGCCGGTTATGGTGATTTGCTGTTCGGTCTACGAATGGCAGGAGTAATAAAGGAAAAATTTCCTTCTATCACCATTCATTTTGTCACGAGCAAATCTGGACAGAAAAAAATACTGGAATTAAGCGGTGGCATTGAATTTGGATTAACTGATTGCATTTATAACATCGAAGATTATCTGGGTCACATAAATCAAACATACGCTAATGGTGCGTGGTTAGATAATCCAGCACAACTCGAACAACGTGACAAAATGGTACCTGATCTGATCATTGAGGCGCCTGTTTACAGCCTTTTAAAACCGAATATTCAGTATTTACCTAATAAAAATAATATTCTCTTAATCTCAGAGTATGGGGCTGATGCAAACAAGAGTTTTACTACTATTTCATCCTCACAAAAAATGCAGGAATACTTTGAAGTAAATGGTATAAATATCGCAAGCAGTATTGATACCGGTTTTTTAGAGCATGAATCGGGTATTCTCATTGATCCTTCATTAGCCGCAAACAGCAACCGATTAGCTGCCTGGCAAAGCGTACCGGAACCTTACCGCTCTATTTTATTACAACATCGCCAGCCTGCCGCTTATGATCAGGACATTGAGCTTGGGATGGGGTATACAGCAGCTCCTTATCTACAAGGCATCGGAATTTTTGCTGAACTGCTTGGAAATTCAAATAAAAACGCAGACCTGCTACTACTTGGACACGCATCTGAAGCGTATAGCATGCTTGATGTAAACCAAATTCTAAAAGAAAATAATTTTGATCTTTTTATTATTCATAACCTCGATAATAACGAAATACAGCATATCCCTTTAAACAATCATCAAGCTAAACAGGCTCGTCCCGAAAGAACCTTTAGATTGCTTCATAAAAAAAACATACCTCATGGTCAATTGACGCAATTAAATAAAGTGGCCGGCTGTTTTCGCATTGCAACCGGCGACCAATCCATGACTGAAGCGTGCTCCAACCCCGCGGTCGCGGTCGTTGCCTATGAAACCCTACTGCACAAGCGTCCATTTGCGAACAGTATTCGAAGGCTCGCCTCCCGTTTTGAATCTCTGGCACCTGGCATTTCGAGGGCAGTGGAATTACTCACTTGGTATCCAACCAGCGGACAAGAGCCCGTTTCCCTCTCCTATAGCCAAATAAAAGAATTAGGCTGCCTAATAAGAAATCCCGCCATCCAGGGTGCACTTGAAAAAATGTATCACCTTATCAGGACTGAATATAATCTGAATCATACCATCATCGCGCGTATTAACAGGTTATTGTGGTACGGGTTTAATCCTTCCCTCAAACAACTTGAATCTGAATTATTTCAGCAGATGAAATATGACAATGTTGATCAGGTTCAGGCCACCATCGAAATGCTGTTAGGTATGCTGAATCAGCCAAAGGAATTTCACAAGATTACGAGCGAAGATTATGTGTATCGCGACGATGGAACACTCGAGGACGCGGTTGCCAACAATGATTACTATCAAGTGCTGTTGCATCTTAAATTTGATGAAGAAGGAGCGTTTTTAAAACCGTACTTGAATGAAAATAAAATCCAGCTGCAGCATTTACTTGAACTCGCTATTTCATCGGGCGCCAGTTTGGATATCATTAAAATTCTATTAGAGGTAGGCGCCAACTCCGAAGCTGCAAACGCATACGGCCTGACGCCGATTGCCCAAGCTGTTATCAGTCAGCACGTCGACGCTTTGATGTTTTTTATGGAGGCAGGCGCAAACACACTAACCCAGACGCCGCAGCAGCATACATTACTCCATCTTGCTGTTTTCAAGCACAATGCCGGAATGCTAAACATAATACTGCAGGCAAATGCCATTGAACTGATCAATTGGCCAGATAAACATGGTAGAACACCTCTCCACTATGCTGCCATCCATAACGACTTACCCACTTGCAAAATGTTAATTCAACATGGAGCTGATGTATTGCGTAAAGATAAAGATGAAAAAACAGCCAGCATGTATGCAAAAGATCTTTTACGCCAGTATATTCATCGTACTCAGATGATGCAGGAACATCGTGCCAGCATCAATGCGCGATACTTGTTTAAACTGGGACTTACCCGCAAAATTCAATCTTCTTCATTTTTTGGGCAAACCAGAAGTAAGTCCGACCAAACGACTCCTTCTGTTTGTAACTCAGCAATGATGAAACTCCCATCAGCGCCCAAGAATGACCACGCTATTTCTGCTGCAACTATCAAACTTGATTTCATGTCCAAACGCAGCCAGCGCTAGTTTGATAGCAGCTTGAAATCATTGAGCACTACTGCCTTTAAGCTGCTTCGATCCGTTCGGTTGGCATCTCGCAATTTTCTTTTTGAGCGATATAATAGCGAAGTGCGAATATCCGGTCCGAATGATCTATTCTTTACCAAAAAGGTATACCCTATGCTTGCCATTATTGATGCCTATCGCGCTGGCCTCCTTCGCTGGAATAACTGGCGGCCTAATCTGATTTCCGGGCTTATCGTAGGGGTCGTCGCCCTGCCTCTCGCTATGGCTTTTGCTATCGCATCGGGCGTCAAACCAGAGCAAGGATTGTATACAGCCATCATCGCCGGCTTTATTGTTGGTGTTTTTGGCGGCAGCCGAGTCCAAATTGCAGGTCCAACAGGCGCCTTTATTGTCATCCTCGCCCACATTACCGCTCAGTATGGGGTAGACGGTTTGCAAATCGCGACGCTGCTCGCAGGTTTTGTTCTTATATTTATGGGCATACTTAAGCTTGGTAACGTGATTAAATACATTCCCGATCCTGTCATCGTGGGTTTTACCACAGGGATTGGCTTTATCATTTTTGTTGGGGAATGGAAGGATTTTTTTGGTTTTAGCCAAACGCTTCCGCTGAATGCAGCTTTTTATCAAAAGCTGATCTGGTCCTTTCATGCGCTTCCAAACCTTAACGTCACCACGACCGCTATTGCGGTCTTAAGCCTTTTATTAACCATTCTGTCACCCCGATTAATAAAGTGGATACCAGGACCGCTTATTGCCATGCTAACCGCGACGGGACTGCAAATCTATTTTAAATTTGATAGCGTGGCTACCATTGGGAGTACGTTTGGCGGTATACCACAACAACTGCCACAATTCCATATTCCTTCGCTTACACTGGGTCACGTGTCCGGATTAATCGGCCCTGCTTTTACAATTGCATTGCTCGGCGCAATTGAATCTCTCCTATCGGCTACCGCTGCAGACGGGATGGCACGTACTCGCCATTACTCTAATCAGGAATTAATCGGACAGGGCCTTGCTAATATTGCCGCGCCCTTATTTGGCGGTTTTGCGGCAACCGGCGCCATCGCGCGTACCGCCACCAATGTCCGCAACGGTGGAAACTGTCCTCTCGCTGCCGTCACACACTCTATTTTTTTGCTGCTGGTCATCATTTTTCTGGCGCCGCTTGCGTCATACGTTCCACTCTGCGCACTCGCCGCTATCCTTTTTGTGGTTGCGTACAATATGAGCGACCTACCCCATTTTTTTCATATCCTCAAACGCGCACCACGCTATGATGTAGTCGTTTTGCTCATTACTTTCTTCCTGACGGTTTTTACAGATCTGGTGGTGGCGGTCAATGTGGGTGTGATTTTAGCGATGCTATTTTTTATTCGCCGCATGAGCCAAATTGTCAATATAGAAGAACAAACCAGAGAAAAATTACAGGCTGAACTGGCTGCAAATGGCATCGATACCATACCCAGTGACACGATTGTTTACACTATTCAAGGTCCCTTCTTTTTCGGTGCCGCTGAAAAAATCGAACGGGCGCTGGCGGCGGCGCATCTTGATTCTAAAACCATTATTTTTCGCCTCAAGGAAGTACCTTTTATGGACATGACCGGCCTCGAAACATTCAGCGAATTGATCGCTGAATACCGTAAACGTGGTATTAATATCTATCTTTGCGAAGCCAATGACAAAGTTAAACGAAAGCTGGCAAGCATCGGTATTTTCCGGCTGATTACCAAAAAGCGTGTTTTTAACACGCTTGCAGACGCAATAGCAATATCCCAAAAAGGGAAAGCACCGCCAGCTTGAATATTTCCAGCATACCGTACAATGCATGCTGATAAGTAGGCGGTGGTTTGATTCCCTTTAATATCAAATCAACGCGCTGACTGAGTTCCGGAAACAGCCAGAAAACCTGCAGGCACAAGCTGATACCTGCACTTGCGATCAGGATTTTTTTAAGCAGATCAATCTGAACAAAAAAAGCACAAATCACCAATATGGCTAGCAAACCGAGCTGAACATAATTGAATACGCCAAAAACCGTACGCCCGACATCAAAACCGACTGGCTTTGTTAAAGTAGGCGCATTAAATTTGACAATACTTTCCATGCCTATCGCAAGCATCATGCCAACCCAGACGAGGGCCACCATCACCATCAGCATCTTACCATTCGACATAACTTGCCCTCCCACCCTTGGATAAGGTGCCATTCTACCAACTTTGATTAATTTAAAAAGGTCGATTCAAGCCAGGAACGAAGATACCGCTTTGTGATTCTTCAATCCAGAACCGAGTAGCTGCCGCAGCCGCAGCAGGGATAGTGAAAAAATTTAACACAGGAATCATACTGGCAATGAGCACACTCGCGCCAAACCCCAGCGATGTCCATCGCCTCTGACCGAGCCAGGCACGCACATCATTTAGCGGGATACGATGATTATCCGTGGGGTAGTCAATATAAGTGAGCGCCATAAACCAGGCATTAAATATAAACCATAAAACAACAGCAAACGGCTGCGCCAGGGGAATAAAAAATAAAACCAGCAGCACGATCGCACGCGGCAGGTAATAGCCAATAATGGCGAACTGACGGCCCAGTATGCGTGGCACATCCTTGATATTTTCAAGCAGTCCGCGCGCCTCAGGCATTTTTCCTGTCAGGTACTGTTCGACTTTTTCTGCCAGTAAACTGTTAAAAGGTGCAGCGACAATATTGCCTATTGTCACAAAGGCATAAATAAAAATCAGAAAAAAGCCAACGAAAAAAAATAGCCAAAGAATATTCCCCAACCACTGCAGCCATGTCGGCAGTAAACTTTCAAACCAATGGTTAAATGCATCCATATAATGGAACAACAGCATAAGCAGGATAATAAAGAGAACAATATTGATAATCAGGGGAAGGATAACATAACGTCTCAGGCCGGGTTTGGAAATCAGACCAAAACCGGCCATGAGATAATAAAAACCGGAAAAAGGATTATTTACCACCTTTTATCCCGTCGTAATTGAAAAATGCAGATGATCAGGATAAGGGGAAGAATGATATCCATCCAGAACCAAGTGCCGGCATTGCCCGGTGCAAAATTTTGATATTGTATCATTTGGTAAATGTGGCCTCCCGCAGCACCCCACAAAAAGATAGTGGCGCCAATCACCGTAGCAAGGCGAAAGCCAAAGCTTGCTTTAAAGGAAAGAATGGCAAGCACGCCGATGGCAAGGTCAGCCATGGCTACTTCCCATTGGAAAGGACTGGTTGGCCAGCCAATGTTGGCTGCGGACATCTCTGGATAAAAAGCATGAAAAAACGCAGCATACAAGCCCGTGAATCCAATGGCAAAGAGAGCAATCCATCGATAAACAATTTCATATTCTGGCACAGTCCTTCTGTAAATCAGCCAGTGAAAGATAATGAAAAAAATAGCCAGAGCAAACATGGCCAGATCAAAGTTAGTCATCACCCAGGTAATCCAGTCTGCGAGCATATCCTTATCTCCTTCTTTGATGCCAGTCGAATCGAGCGTGTTTCAATGAATTGTCATGGGTACGAAGCCCTGCATAACAACCGTTACACGCTCAACAAAATCAGCTCTATCTTATCATGAAAGATCGGATTGATACCGCCAGAATTTAGGCAGAAAATAACAACTGGCAAGTACGGCTGCCACACAAAGCACACCGCCGGAAACGACAGAAACGGTAATGCCAAACGCTGCGGCCACCAGTCCCGCTTCAGTATCACCCAGTTTGGGCCCGCTTAAATAGCTGATCATTTCAATGCCCGCCATCCGGCCGCGCAGTTCATTAGGGATGGTTTCATTCCACATTGTCATACGAAAAATACCACTGATGCCGTCAAACGCGCCCGCTAAAACAAGGAAAAAAAGCGCCAACCAGAAATTGGATGCGAGCCCAAAGAAAATAATGGCTACACCCCAAAAAGCAGCGGCCACCGCTATGGCAACGCCATGACGTTTGACGCCCGCAATCCAGCCGCTAAAGAAAGAAACAACAAGCGCCCCTACCGCTGGCGCTGAATACATCATACCCAACACTTTGGGGCCGCCAAATGAAAGCGCAATGGCAGGAAACAAGGCCGTCGGCATACCAAAGACCATCGCAACAAAATCAATAACATAGGTCCCCACCAATTCCTGCCGGGAAAGCGCGTACTTTAAACCTTTTTTGAGCGCCAACAAGGTGGATTCATTCATCGCCGCAGTGGGTTTGGGGATGTGGGTCATGCATAATATGGCGATGAGTGAAACGAGAAAGGTCGCAAAATCCACCAGATAAGTTTCAAAGATACCTGCATGCGCGATAATAAGGCCGCCAATCGCAGGCCCCGCTATCATGGCAACGCTGAATTTGAATGTGCCTAGCGAACTCACAATAGGCAAATCTTTTTTCTCGACAATCTGTTGCACAATACTGTCAAGCGCAGGACGGTGCAGACCATTAAAAGCAGACATCAAGGATGAAACGACAAAGATGACCCAGATGTGCGGCACAGCGACCCATGAGTTCAGCGCAAGCAGCAGACAGCCAACCGCCAATACCGCTTCTGCCACTAATAACAAAAGTCGCCTGTGATAGCGGTCCGCAAAAACGCCGCCGATGAGCGCCGTCACCAGTAGGGGCAATAGCTGGGCAAGACTCAAAAGCCCTACCATTAAGGTTGAGCGCGTTTCCATGTAAATCTGATAGGGCAAAGCCACACCCGTAATCATGGTACCCAAGAAGGAAACGAATTGGCCGATATATAACAGTGTGAAATTGCGATTACGGCGAAAAATGGAGAGATTAATGAAGTAACTCATAATGTGTGTTTAAAACTAATAGATTATTAGAAAGGGATAATAGTGGTTTTCTTAAAAAATGGGAAGCGCCTTAACGTACAAGAAAGCCATCATTTCAAAAATGACATAACTTTGGGTGTTCGCAAGCAAGAGATGGCTGAGATGGCTCAGCAGCTCTTTACTCAATTGACCCATAAATTGAACAGGGTTGATTAGCATGATAAGCCCAATATTTGTCCCCATAGGACCAGTGCCACCATTCAGCAGGATAATTAACAAACCCAACGCGGGAGAGGGCATAAATCAGTAGACTGCGATTTGCTCTTGCAGCATCAGTAATATGCGCGGCATGCGTAAAATTTCGATTTTGATTTTTATCCGGCGTCTCATCTAAAACAGAGCCCATATCCAGCTCCTGGCCATTGGCATCTATTAAAGTGATATCAATCGCTCCGCCTGTTGAATGCGGCGGTACATCTTCCGGAGGCGCCACATATTTAGTCACTTCGCGTTTTAATATGTGTTCATCCCACTCAGGATGAACATCAGCAAGATGCGCATAGTATTCGCGATAAATCAATCTCTGGATCGAGAGGGGTCTGTGGCCTTCTGAAAATAAAAAAGTGATGCCTTGCGGTAAATATTGCTGCGCAGCAACCAATTTAGTAGCAACAGACTGACGCACCTTCGTATAGCCAGCATAAAAACTGGCACGATTTAAACTGATCTGAAAATGAAGGTCTTTTAAATCTATCAACGGCTCATGGCATTCTTTCACAGGCATTGCCCAGATTTTAGGATCGGAGATAAGTAAAAAATCAGTATCGCTCATATAAGAGTCTCCGCTAATATGAAAAAAACTTGTTAAACTGAACTTGGCCATTTTTGAAAAGCATTCCTCTGTGCACGACAAAATTTCTAACCGTTCGCCCTGAGGAGGCCGCAAAGCGGCCGTCTCGAAGGGTGACCTTCTCGCCAAGGAGGAAATATAGGGAACATATCAGCCAGTTGCGAAGTAGTTTAAACAGACATTTCAAATGGAACAAGGCTAGGATGACCTGCTTTGTGCAGATGCTACTTTTTACGATACGGACAGTCAATCTGAACAGATTGGCTTGTGTATGATTCAAAGTGGAGCGACTGAGCAAACCGAAGCGGAGAACATTCATGTTTTGGGTATACATGCTGAAGAAAAAAGAAGGATTAATCAGGGGTGGTGATTGGCAAGGATTGTCAATTTATGCAAAAGGCGAAAGAAATTTGATTAAAAATGCCCTTCGAGACGGCCGCTTCGCGGCGTCTGGATCCCGCTGATAAGCAGCGGGACGACGGCGGGCGGGAGATCCTTCAAGCAAAAAAAACGCTCTCAGGATAACAGCATTATCGAGCATTTTGTAAAAATGGCCAACTTCCGGTTAAAGAGGGTGTTTAATTGTGCCATCCTTGTATTAACCTCTCTGTCATTCCGCTATGTGTATTTTCAAGTTTGCGCATAGCGGCATCTCCTGCTAATAAAAGCACTTATTTTTCAATTTAAAACCAACTCAGAAGCCAGCTCTTATACCGATCCTATCACTAGACCTTGTAGGCCAATCTGCTATTCGTGGTCGTTTCCGTAAAAACGCGCACAAGTTGTTCATTCGGTCTTATAATGCCTGCCCCAAACTCGCGAACGTGGTCCCTAAAAATTACAGACTCACAGGATGACTGAACGAGGTCAGGCAACCTTTTCCTGAAGCGAACAAGCTTCTTGAGTTGGTTTTATTTCATATAATGCTCCTGTTAATACACAAGATCGAATACGGCCTGCTAATCGTCGTGCAACACCAACGATTGCACGCTTTTTTCCTCGATTATTCGAGAGACGATTAAATATTTCTTTCAGGCTCGGGTCTTTTGTAATGGCTATCCATGCTGCTTCTATAAAAATTCTGCGTAATACTGAATTTCCTTGTCGTGTAATATGACCCTGTCGAGTATGCTCACCCGATGAATGCTCACTCGGCGTTAGTCCTGTAAAACTAAATAACTGTTTTTCATTTTTAAACTGAATCATATTACCCAGCTCATTGGCTAATTGTCTTGCATGAATTGGGCCAATCCCTGGGACGCTTTCATAAATCATTTGCAGACTTTTTTCATCATTTGCCTGAATTTCAAGCCTTGCTTCTATTTCTTTCATTCGTTTCGTCAATTGCATCCATTGCTCAGCATATTGATGAACGCTATAACAAAAATCGTTTGAATAATTCCCCTGTTCCACTTCACTTAACTTTTGAGATAACCATCTTGGACAAATCACCGTATCATCTTCTACTTCTATTAATCCTTGAGTAAATAATAGTCCTTTAAATTGCTGACCAACTTGATGCCGTAGTTTCAATATATTTGTCCGTAATCGCGTCATGCTACGTTTCTCTTCTCGCTCTTGGCTTGGCACAAAGATCCCATGCAATCGCCCAGCAGATAATTGTAGGGCTATTTTTAATGCATCGCGTTTATCTGTCTTGACCCGATCTCGGGAGGCTACTTCAATAGAACCAGGATGGACCACTATGTTATTTATTCCATGGGAGACCAAATAGCGATGCAGATGAAATCCAGAAAATCCAGCTTCGTAAGCAGTTTTGATGACCGCTCCAGAAAACGTATTTTTTAGATAACTTACCAATATCTCAGCTTTGGCTGGCATTGTATCTCGTTTCACTACTTCTCCTTCGCAAATAATAACGCAAGAATAGGTCTTTTTATGAACATCTATACCAACGTATACCTCTTTCCCTGTATAATCGTACTGTTTCATGAGACCCCTCCGTTGTTTAGTTTGTTGGTCGCAAACTATTTTAACTGGTGGGGTCTTTCTTAATACAGCATAGCAACTCGCGCAGGCGGGAGTCTATTCATCCCTGACAGTAACACCGACCAGAGGGAAGAAACTTGAGTAAAGGCTTTCTGATACATACAATGCCAGCACAGTATATAGGTTTGTCCTTCACTCCAACAGAAATTAGACTAATTAATCATAGGATTGAAATTATGAATGCCTTGCCAAGATGCCCAAAATGCGATTCGGAGTTCACTTATAAAGATGGCATGCTTTTTATCTGCCCCGAATGTGCGCATGAATGGTCGAATGACACTGCAGAAGAAAAAGCAGCTGAGGCCTTATCAACCGTCAAAGACGCAAATGGTAATGTCCTTCAGGATGGTGACACAGTCATCGTCATAAAAGATTTAAAAGTAAAAGGGTCCTCATTGGTCGTAAAGGTAGGAACGAAAGTTAAAAATATCAGGCTGGTGGAAGGCGATCATGATATTGATTGCAAAATTGAAGGCATTGGCCCCATGAAATTGAAGTCGCAATTTGTGAAAAAAGCATAAATGAGGCAATTTGATAACGGCGTTCATCAATTGAAAAAATAAGTCATAGTAATCGGCCTGTCCCGTTGACTCTTGAATGCGCTCTTTTTAATACATACAATGCCTGCATCTGCAATCAATAAAGAGACCACCATGAAAGCACAAGTCATTAAAGCGTTTGGCGATCCTGGAGTATTTGAAACAATGGATATGCCCGTACCCATGCTTTTACCCGGTCATGTGCTTGTTCGTGTGGCTGCCACCAGCATTAATCCTCTTGATTATAAAATCCGCAGCGGCAAGTATCAGGCCAGTGCACCGCCTTTCCCGGCTGTTTTACATGGTGATGTAGCAGGCATTGTCGAAGCTGTCGGTCCAGATGTCACAACGTTTCAAGTAGGCGATGAAGTTTTTGGCTGCGCAGGCGGTATCATGGGCAGTCACGGTGCATTAGCAGAACTGATGCTTGCCGATGCCAGGTTGTTAGCCAAAAAACCCAAATCATTAAGCCTGACCCAGGCAGCAGCACTGCCCCTGGTCAGCATTACAGCCTGGGAAGGTTTGTTTGATAAAATAAAAATTCAACCGGGCCAAAAAATACTGATTCATGCTGGTACTGGTGGTGTAGGACATGCCGCTATTCAGCTGGCGAAGTGGGCTGGCGCGGATGTTTACACAACTGTCTCCTCCCCTGATAAGGCAAAAATTGCAAAATCGCTAGGCGCGACTGAAACCATCGATTATCGCCATGAATCTGTCGAAGATTATGTAAAACGCCTCACGGGCGGCAAGGGTTTTGAGGTTGTCTTTGACACGGTGGGCGGCGAAAATCTGGAACGTTCAATGGCGGCTATCTCCCTCTACGGCAATGTGATTACAGCACAGGCAAACTCCACTAACAATCTTAGCCTACTGCACGCCAAATCCGGCAGCCTGCATGCAGTTTTTATACTCATTCCCCTACTTTATAACATTCAGCGTGAACGTCACGGCATGATCATGACAAAACTTGCCGAATTAGTCGATCAGGGCAAGCTGAAACCGCTGATTGATCCACATACTTTTACATTTGATGAAATTGGCAAAGCACATGCGCTGCTGGAATCCGGAAAAGCTATTGGCAAGATAGTGGTTAGCAGGGAATAATCTTCAGTACTTAATAACATTGTGCTGGACAATTATTGTTATTCACCCTTAACAAAAGGCATAAGCCGAGAACATTAGTAACTCTTCAAACAAGGCAGGAAGCGCATCAACCTCTTCACGCCTGCTTTCCACGTGCCGCAGGTCAGGAAAGACATTTATCATGTGTTTTCGTGCGGCAGCATACCGGGTAGTAAAATAATGTTCTATCATGAGGTCTTCAACGATCTGCCTTCCTTCTGTCTGGTCAATCAATTCATAGAGTAAAACCAGACTTTCCGCTTTCAAGCACTCGTCATTGATTCGTTCCGCTGCTTCCACACAACAATATCCCAGCTTCGCCGCCATTTCACTTAGACCAGCCTGGTGCATCACATGAGCAGTATGCATGGCATGCAGGATCTTGGCAGTATTAAGATAACCCAGGTGAAATGAACGAAATGCACGTTTATAAAGCGCCTGCAGTTCGGCAAAAACCGGCTTATTCAAATAAACATTCATCTCACATTCACGCAGCACAAAAACTGCTGATGCACTTCGGCTGTAAGAAGATCGGCAGTGATTTAACAAGTCAAACGCTCTGTTCATTTTGCCTGTATTTGCCAGTGACACTATCAGCGCTTCCTGCAAAGGCAGATCGTATTCCATACTCTCTGTTTCTTGTTTTGCTTCAACAAACGTGATCAAGGCTTCATACTGTTTATGAATTAAATAATATTTGACTGGCTCAAGCAGACAGGCTGATTTCACAAAATGGTGAATGTTTTCATCTGCCTTAATAATATCACGCAATAACTGCTTTAGCGGATGGCCCTCTCTCATGGGCGATTCATCTTGAATACTTAGCAAAGCCAGTTTGTTAAAAGCATCGCCGCTATTTCCTTCCAGCCTATCCATGCAACTCAAATTTACCCAGGGCTCGACAATATGCTTTAACAGTGCGTAATTTCCCGATTTTTGGCTCCAGCCAATAAATAGCTGAATTTGTGAATAGCATAATTCACGGGCTGAACGAATATCATCCAGCGCAAGAAAAATATGCGCTGCCTGATTATATATTTTCGCAATACTCGCGGCATTGCCTCGCTTGTCTCTCTGCGTCATCAGATCGCCAAGCGATGCGATTAATTCATTGGCCCAAGGAAGAATGGGTTTGTTTATTATTCGGCTCTCCGAAAAAAGCAGAATATTCTTTAATATTTCTTTTGTCATCGGCACTGAGTGATATGTGCAAGCAGCTAAATGACATGGACTAACAGGCAGTGGCCCGTCAATGACGGCAGCCAGATTGGTTTTCATTGTTTCACCTCTTTTATGAAATTAATAATAAAAATGCAGGCACGATAATGCGGCGCTGCGAAAGCAGCTGTTGAATACGCAGAAAAAGAAAGGAAATGAAAAAAAAACAGGTGTGAATAAATTTGATAACATCATACTCGTTATCTGTCAACGGAAAAAATTATTTTTCTGCACACGATATGGATGTTAATAAAACAACTAAACGGATAATGAAATGGGGCGGCAGCAAAAGCATCCCGATTTATTTTTCAAGATGCAAACGCAGAAAATCCGGAACACGTTTTTCCAGCCAATACTCGGGCCGCCACGGATATTTTCCAGTTACAAAACCAACATGACCGCCTGCATCCGTCACCTCCAGTTTAACTTGCGGCGATAATTCATTTTCCGTGGGAATCACATCCTCTGACATAAAGGGGTCATCTTTTGCATGCAGAATCAAGGTTGGCACATGGATATAACGCAGATATTGGCGGCTGCTTGCGGTAGAGTAGTATTCTTCCACGCCAGAAAATCCGTGCAACGGCGCTGTGATCTTGTCGTCAAAGTCATACATGGTACTGACTTCATACATCAGCGATGGATCAACCGAAGTTGGCCGCGCCTGAAATTTTACCGCCAGCCGGTCCCGCAAGCAGCGTATAAAATACCACTGATAAAATTTGGAAAACCCGTTTTGAATGCGCGAAGCAGCCTTATGTAATTCAAAAGGAACAGAAATCGCAATGGCAGCCTTAAGCGGATTATATTTGCCTGTTTCTCCCAGCCATTTTAACAAGACGTTACCGCCCAGCGAAAATCCGACCACACCCAGCATCATATCCGGTTCCCGGTCCATCAATACTCTAATAACAAAGTTCACATCGCCTGTCTCACCAGAATGATAACTACGTGGCAATCGGTTGGGCTCACCGCTGCAGCCGCGAAAATGCATAAATACCCCTCGCCAGCCTTGCTCTGAAACGGTCTTTAACATGCCTTTGGCATAATGGGACTGAATGGACCCTTCCAGGCCGTGCAGAATCATCACCAGCGGAGCTTGTTCATCGCGGTTAATCCAGTCGAGATCAATGAAATCGCCGTCGGGCAATTCCAGTCTTTCACGCTCTAGTTGAATATTTTTGACATCACGCCTGAAAATGGGCGGCCATAAAGTTTGCAAATGGGAATTAGGCAGCCACCAAGCAGGTTTGAATTGATTATTGCTCATAGCGTTTCCCTATTGGATCTCTACTTCATTCTTCCGTTAATGAAATAGCCTATACATTTATAATACAATATTTTTATAACTAGCGCGCAAGTCCCGGTCAGTTGGTACTCATTACAAGGAGCTTAAACACCATGAAGGTAAAGCAGTTCCTGTTAGACGCGCTTCACGCAGAAGGCATCTCTTATGCGTTTTTGGTACCAGGCGGTCTAATTGATCCTCTTTTGGAAGCTCTGGCAACAAATGTCCATATTAAGCCCATCATCGCCTGCCATGAAGGAGGCGCCGCCTATATGGCGGACGGTTATTCACGCGCAAGCGGTCATTTTGGCGCCTGTTTTTGCATAGGTGGCCCTGGTATCACCAATACCGCCACCGCGTTGGCAGCAGCACGCTCAGACGAGTCCCCAGTCATTGTCATCTCGGGAGAGGTTTCTACACTCCTTGAAGGACGCGGCACCTTTCAGGATTCAGGCATGGATACCGCCCTAAATGACTTGCGGGTCATTCAGGGCCTCACCGCCCAGCAATTTACCATTCTTGATGCTCAAATGACACCCGTTTTTTTACGCAAGCTATTAGCAAAAATGGTGACGCCGCCGTGTGCGCCCGTACACCTTGTGGTTCCCGTCAATATCCAGGAAACAGAAGTTGATGCACCTTATCAGCCCATCACACAGGCGATTAATCGTCCTGATATGCTTGACCATCAAGCGAGCGCCCGTTGCTGGGATTATTTGCGGGGTAAAAAAAATATTGTGATTTATGCAGGTGAAGGCGTGGAAAAAGCGGATGCCTCAGCCAGTCTGATTGAATTTGCAGAGCGGTTTCAGATTCCCGTCACCACGACTTTGCGTGCAAAAGGTGTGTTTCCAGAAGACCACCCGTTATCCTTAGGTATCTTTGGTTATAGCGGCACGCGCCAGGCCATTGAAACTTTACTGTCTGATCAGGTTGAGATACTGCTGGTATTGGGTTCCGGCTTAAATCAGCGCGATACATTGTTCTGGAACACAAAACTAAAACCGTCATCTGCCCTCATTCAGGTCGACGTTAATCCCGAAGTCATTGGTGATACTTATCAAACACAATTGCCCATAGTGGGTGACTGCGGTGAATTTTTACGTTATTTACTGCAATCCCCTCCTGAGAAGCTGGCCTTGCTCGAGGAAACCAAATCAGACAGACAAAAATGGTTAACGCAAATCCGTGCTCTCCCCCGTTTCTATGATGAGGAAAATTGCAAAAGTGATGCTATTCCTATTCATCCCGCTCGAGTTATCGCTGATTTACGCAAGGTCATGCCGCGTGACACGATTGTCCTGGTTGATTCAGGCGCACACCGTGCCTTTGCCGGGCATTACTGGCAGTCGTATGCGCCTCGCCAGTATATTAGTGCAACCAATTTAGGTCCGATGGGTTGGGCCATTCCTGCGGGTATTGGCGTCAAACTGGCACAACCAGAACACCCCTGCGTTGTCATCACAGGCGATGGCTGCATGTTAATGCACGGTATCGAAATACAGACAGCAGCGCGTTATGGTGTATCTGTTATTTACGTCGTGATTAACAACAGTGCCCTGGGCAATGTTTATTTGCGTGCAAAAAAAGTAGGACCGCAGGCAGCGGCGCTGACTGAATTACCCACACATGATTGGGTGGCGTTTGCAAAATCATTGGGTGCAGACGGTATACGGGTTGATAAACCGCAAACGCTTGAAACAGCCTTTGAACAGGCGCTGAAAATGAAGGGGCCGGTCTTGATTGATATCCACTGCGGTCGCGATTACACCACCCCCGTTGCGCCTTTCGCTAAATCCCAGCACGAATGGCACGAATAAAAGCGAGCGCTTATTTAACTGTGTCACTCATTTGTCATCTCCGCGTAGGTGCATTACTGTCAGGTAAATTCTCACTGCCGTCCCGCTGTTTGTCAGTGGATGGCGAGAACGAAAATTCGTGAGCGCGAAGAACATGCATGGGCATTGCAATTAATAAATAGACCACGTCTTCAACATGGCTTGTGCAATAGTAAGGTTCTCTTCGTATTGCGCTGCAGGTGACGTGTATGCCCAGGCATAAAAGACTTGTTCGTCATTTCTTAATAACACGACTTGCCATTGCTTGAAGGCAATACCGTTATAATCATACGTAAAAGTCAGGAACTCACCTTTCACTTCTGTACCATCCGGCATAGATAAACTAATAGGCCCGCTATCCAGGAAAATAGCGTTCTGAAACTCGTCCAGCGCCTGTTTCTTGATGTCCGCCATGAATGCTTCTACGGTTTCAAAGTCACCACCTGTTTGTTTGCTCAGCACAGTCTGTATGTTAACGGTGGCGTAATAGGCAGATGTGCCTTCAACACCGCTGAACACGACCGTTCCTTGCGCGGGAATCTGGTATTCCCAGTTAGTCGGGTATTTAATGGAGTAACGGCTGTCCTGGTTATCATAGGTTTTAGTTAATAGAATAGGCGTAGCAGCCTGCTCCTCGAGCGCACGATCATCGGCAACCCTTGTGCTCAGATAAATAACCGCAGCGACAATCAGGAGAACAGCAAGCGCAAACCCTACTCCGGTAAATAATTTTTTTTTGTTCATAACGCTTAATCCTATTTTCACATTTAGTTATATGATGGTATTTTTGCGCTCATCTATTACTTCGATAGCAATATCATACTCCACTTTTGTTATTATCCAACTTGCCGCTATCTATTTATTTTTCGCCTTTTGATCCTTCCAACCAGCATGCCTAAAATAAAAACGACTACAATCAACACGGCATTAGGCCAATCCAACATGCTGATTTCACGTGGAGCGCCCGTGAAATCAGCCGCCGTCATTTGTGTCATGGACGCGATGTTCTTGACCCCAAACACACATAATTCACCGGTCGGCAGCGCACAAAAACTCTCTTTGGGGCAAGATCGCAAAATCTGCTGCTTTTCTCCCTGTCCGCATTTGATACCAGCGTCTTTCAGTAATTGCAGTACAATATCAGGATGTTTCGTAACAATTTCCGGCATGGTGCACCTCCTTGTTAGTCCTGTTTATTTTTAGGATAAACCCTTACCTGCAATATGCGCGGGCCGCGCATTTTCTCGATGAGAATTTCAAACTGGTCAAATGCAATACGCTGTCCCGATTTAGGGATGGATTCCAGTCGCGATAAAATCAGACCGTTTAACGTGTCTATTTCCTCTTCGATGTTTTCAATTTCGATATCAATATCGAGCGCCCGCTCCAGCGTATAAATGGATGCGTTCCCGCGCATAATGTAACTACCATCCTTATCCTTCACCCAGTCATCGCGCGTGCGGTGGAATTCATCCTGGATACGACCTACCAGCACGTGCAAGAGATTATCGAGTGTCACAAATCCAATTAAATTTTCTTCTTTGCCGCTGTAAATCAATGCAAAATGCGGCATGCCTTCACGGAATTTTCGCAGCAATTCCATTAGGGGTAATCGACGTGACACTTTGAGTACGGGACGAATGATATTTTTCAGGCTGGTAATTTCCTTATTCTGATAAAGCGCTGCAAAAACATCCTTAACATGAATGATCCCCATTATCTGATCAGATTCGTTCTCATAAACGGGATAGCGACTATATCGAGATTCGTTCATAATGCGTAACGCCTCAGCAACGGACTGCTGTGTTGTCAACGCTACCATTTCATCCACCGGCCGCATCACGTCTGTGACTTTCAGATCGCCCAATTCCAGCGTATGCTCCAGGATTTTACGTTCTTCACTCGTAAGCTCGCCATGAATGTAACTGCCATGCAAAATCAGCCGGATTTCATCGGTTGAATAAAATTGTTCACCCGCTCTCATCTTGCCAAGCTTCGTCAAGTTGATAACCGCATTCGCACAAGTATTCATGAGCCAGATGATGGGATACATCAACCAGTAAAACCCATATAACGGCAGCGCCGTCCAGAGTGAAATGATCTCTGATTGACGTATCGCCAATGACTTGGGAACGAGCTCCCCGATAACAATATGCAAAAAGGTAATAAACAGAAAAGCTGTCGTTACAGCTGTTGCGGTGGCAGCACCCTGCGCAGAAAGCCCCAGCATTTCAAACCCAGGCTCAAAGATGTGAGCGAAGGCAGGTTCACCGACCCAGCCTAATCCCAGCGAAGCCAGCGTGATACCCAATTGACACGCAGAGAGATACGCATCCAGATGCTTGTGTACCTCCGCCAGAATTTTCCCGCGCAAGCCATACTGTTTTTTAATCGCGGCAACGCGTGTATGACGCAGCTTGACCATACCAAACTCCGCAGCCACAAAAAACGCATTTAATAAAACTAAAGAAAAGGCAATGATGATATAAAATAGATTACCCATGGTTCTTCTCAATTATTTTTTTATAATAGGGGTGACGCATCTTTCAAATTACTGGCGTTGGTGTCACCAGCAGCAGAAGCAGCGCACCCAGCGTTACCGTCAGATTAGCTAAAAATAATGTAAAATTCAGCAGGCGTAACTCGCCTCTAAAATGCCAGAATGGGTGAAAAATGAAAACAGCAACAATCGTGGCCGGGATCAATATTAAGACTGCTACCTTAACAAACATGCCAAACATAATCATGCCACCCGTCACCACCTGTATACCAATGCCTGCAGGCAGCAGTAAATAAGGATGAGGAACGCGTTTTTTTACCAGTGTTTCCATGATAGGTACCCAATGGTAGATGCTCCAGCAACCTAGAAAAACAAAATATCCGCCGATAAGAATATGGGCCAAAACGGATAAAATGGTAAATAAAATATCCATATAGCCATCCTTTTTTACTATCTTACCTTCATCTTATCCCGTTTAGCTCGGTCGAGATAGTGGCTACCCCCTCACTATTTCGTTTTTATGGGGTTATAATATGACCCTAACCAAAACGAGAGGGGAGAATATTTTGAAGAATTATATGTTTCTGGCGATATTACTGAGTATCGCACTTGGCATTGTGTGCGGGATATTTATCCCCGAGCAGATGATAGCGATCCAGTGGATAGGCCAATTATTTATTAACTTATTGAAATTAATCGTTCTTCCCCTTATTTTCTGCGCGCTCGTCAGTGCGATTACCTCCATTGGCGGCATGAAACGGCTCGGGTCCATTGGGGTCTATACACTCGGTTATGTGCTGCTCAGCGTCTCCATTGCCGTCGCTATCGGGCTATTTCTGCTGAACGTGTTCAAGCCCGGCGTTGGCATCCCACCGAGCCTGATTCTGGCTAACGCAACACCAACCGATCTTAAGCCGATGGCTTTTTCCTCCTACCTGCTTTCCCTTTTTCCACCCAATATTGTTGCCGCTGCGGCAAAATATGAAATCATGCCCATCGTCTTTTTCAGCATCGTCTTCTCTCTCGCCTGCCTTGCAGTAGGCCAGACCGCCACACCTGTGATTAGTTTTTTTGTAGGATTAAGAGACGTTCTCATTAAAATGATCACTTGGCTCATGGTATTAACACCTGTCGGCTTATTTTCATTACTGGGTACTGCTGTAGCAGAAGCTTCCATTGAGCATCTTTTATTGCAAAGCTTAAGCGGAATGATCCTATTTATTTTGATTTTTTTAAGCGGACTGCTCCTGCAGTTTTTATGGCAACTATTTGTGGTGGCTATTGTACTGCGTAAAAACCCTAAACAGTTTATTTCAAATGCCTCTAACGCACTTATCACAGCCTTCGCTACATCCAGTTCAATGGCAACACTGCCCGTCACCTTAATGGTAGCCAAGAATGAGGATATCAGTGACGATGTGGCGCGCTTCGTTCTACCGTTTGCTACCACGATTAATTTGGCAGGCACCGCCATGTATGAAGCGGTTTCTGCGCTTTTCTTCTGTCAGATTCTGGGATTGCATCTTTCCATTCCTGCCCAGATCGGCGTATTTATTACAGCCATCCTTGCAGGTATGGGTGCAACTGGCATCCCGGAAGGCGGTCTAGTGACCATGGTGATGGTGCTCCGCAACGTGAACGTACCTGCCTCCGCCATTGGCCTATTATTGCCGTTTGACCGTATCCTTGACCGCTTCCGTACTATGACAAACGTGTGGGGCGACCTGGTTTGTGCTGCTACAGTCGATCATTTGCAACAATGGCGATTAAAGAATTCAAATCACCGCGCGCAAACCCGTTAATCTAATATTAATCTGATTTATGTTGTCTCCTTACCTCATTGTGAGGAGACAATTTCATTTTTTCTAAAAAAATCAATAGCTTTTGACTTCCTGCCGCTCCTTTATTCTGTTTGAGCTAAGAATGCAATAACATTTTTAAACTATAATAATAAATACCGAAGATTATCTTGTAAATCTAGAGGAAAACACATGTTCGATAATCGAAAGAAAGAGCAAGAACTTCTAAAAGAGCGCCGTCTAAAAGAAGAAAGAATGATGGCAATCACCGAAATCTTCAAGAGATTTATTATTGACAAAGCCGCATTGGAAAAGGAGATAGCGGAGCTCGAAACAATGATTGCAAATAATCTAGCTTCGAAGGATATCGATCCTGATGCAGGGATCGAAACCATCCTTGCAATGCGAGCAGCCAAAGCTAAATTGCTCACACTATCCAGCAATAAAATAATAGATGAGTTAAAAACCATTCATGAAAAAATGAACCGTATACTTTTGCTACCAGAAACGAACAAAAACGATGCGATTGACTCAATGGATCTCTCTACATTAGAAAAAAATCATCGTGAATTAATTCGAAAGACAGACGAGGATAAAGGTTACTGGCAAAATTACCAATCTCAGCTTCGTAAATTAACTGTAAAAGTTCCGACTTGATCTGACAGTTACCCGTTTTTCAGTTACGGTTTTACTGTCAGTTCAAGTTGAGATTATCAACTTTTTCCTTCCAGATTCTTTTACCATCAATCAATGTCGCCATCGGAGTTCGGCCACAACACATTTTACCCTGATGTGTGCGTTCATTGTTGTAATAACCGAGCCAATCATCCAGATCTTTTTGCAACTCGTCAATAGTTGTGTAAACTTTCTTTCGGAAAGCAACCTGATAAAACTCATTCAGAATCGTCCTATGAAAGCGTTCACAGATGCCATTGGTCTGGGGTGATTGAGCTTTCGTTTTGGTGTGCTCAATATCATTGAGCGCCAAATACAACTCGTAATCGTGTTGCTCTACCTTGCCGCAAAACTCAGTGCCACGATCCGTTAATACGCGCAGCAAGCCCAAGCCTTGTTCTTCAAAGAATGGCAACACACGATCATTTAACAGGTCAGCAGATGTAATCGGTGTTTTTGTGGTATATAGCTTGCAATGAGCCACTTTGGAGTAGGTATCAACAAATGTTTGCTGATAAATGCGCCCAACACCCTTGAGATTGCCAACATAAAAGGTATCTTGTGAACCAAGATAGCCAGGATGTGCTGTTTCAATTTCACCGCAGGCCATATCATCGTCTTTTTTGCGTTCTAGCGCGGCCAGTTGTGCTTCAGTTAGAATTAAGTTCTCCTCGGCAGATTTCTTTTCCAGTGCGGTTAGACGCTGTTTAAATGATGCCAAATCATGCCTTAGCCAGATGCAACGAACACCGCTAGGAGAAACAAAAACACCTCTTTTCCTAAGCTCATTACTGACTCTTAATTGACCATGCGCGGGGTACTCAATGGCATAGTCCAATACAGCATTCTCTGTAGCTTCATCGGTGCGGTTCTTGATGTTTGGCTGCCGTCTGCTCTTGTCGAACAAGGTCTCAATGCCTCCTTGCTCAACTGCTGATTTATAACGATAAAACGTATCTCTGGAGAAGCCCATTACCTTGCAGGCTCTTGATACATTCCCTAGCTCTTCTGCCAAATTTAACAGACCGACCTTGTTTTTAATGATTTTTTGCGTACACTCGTACATAAGGTTACCTCTTTAATGTTTTGATTTTTACTCGACATAACTATCAAAACGGGTAACCTTACTTTTTTCAAGTAGCAAGTGTCAGATTAGATCGGAACTAATGCAAATTAACCCTACCTCTTCCTGTAAAACCTGCCAAGATTCCCGCACCAGAACCAGTATCCGAACCCGAGCTGACAGGCTGGGAAAAATTCAAAGCAGATGCAAAAGAAGTATGGGATAACTTTTCGTGGGGAAAGCGTAAAAAAGCAACAACAGCCAGAGGGCTTTTGTATGCTGGTGCTGGCGTAGGTATTGGCTTAACTATTGCGATTGGCATTGGAACAGGTGGGGTCGGCCTTGCTGTTGCTGCAGGTGTCGTCGGATTGGTCGGTCTGGGTGTAGGGCTCTCAAAATCCTATCGCGCCAATAGAGATGAAAGAAACCGCGAGGCAAGAAAAGCAAAAGCGCAAAATGAATGCCATAAAAAACAGCAAGAACTGTTCGATCGTATAAAACGCGAATATATCGAATTGGATTCTAAATTAATTAAACTGGATCCTTCCCCTCTCGTAAATGCAGAAAAAAAAATATATATCAAAAAAATTGCTATCCGCCTTATGGCCACACTTAAGGGAATGCATTTGACCGATCCAGCAGATGGAGGGAAAGTATATGATCTTGCACGCATTCTTGATAAACTCATTCAAGATCCACGTTTAGCTGATTTTGAGCCGCTTAATGCATCTCAATCTACATCTGAACTTGCTCGACCTTTAGCTATCGAAGAACCAAAGGTGACCTGGAAAGACAAACTGGGACGCATTTTTAAGCCTACCGGCATTTTTGACATGTTAGGTTATGGAAGCACCGGAGTCACTATCGCAACTGTTCCGCAAATCCAAGCAGCCGCTGTGGGCGGATTAGGTGCTATTGGTATCGGCGCCACGACAGCAACCATTCTCACCACAGGTGGATTAGGTTTGTTAGGCGGAGCGGTTGCTGCGATCGGCGACAGAGTCATTTCCCGAGACCAAGATGATGCTATTTCTTCTCTAACTTCTGCGGCGCATGCATTTGAAAATTATTCACAAAGCCAGGATAACCTAGTCCACAGGATCGATTTGGAAAAAGGATCATTGAAACTTGAAAAAAATAAAGAAAAAATAAAACAGCTGAAACGCGAAAAACAACAACTGGAAGAGGAAAAGAAAAAATCAGAAACAGAAAAAAAACAATCTATACCGCATGAGTCTGATTATGATTTGTATCTTAAATTAGCTAACGGTGATCATGATAAAGCAATTCAATTAGCTAAAGAAGCTTCTCGTCCGCATCCTCCCATCATCCCACCAGAAGATATTCGCACAGGACCACAAAATGATTCGCCATTTGTTAAAGAAAGTAAAAAAGAACTTGAAGAAGATGATGCAGGTAAGAAAGAAAAACAGGATCAAAACCAACAACACCCTCATAACCCTTTCAATGAGTAAAAGAGATTGATTCCTTCCCTCCGTAAGGAGGGAAGGAATCATAGCAATCAAACAACTAAATCATCAGGTTTTCCACAACAATTTGCGCTAATACGCGATGCACTGTCTCTGTAGGATGAATAGCATCCCAAAATAAATATTGATCCGCATTCGCACAAGGCAAGCTGCCCTTTTTATAGGCCTTACCCATCGAGTAAGTATAGGCAATGGAAGGTGAATCCAGAATAACCTGACGCATCGCTTGTGTGTCTATTCGTCCGGCAAGATTCCCTGCTTTCATTAATGAAGCTTGCTGCAATTCGCTTTCCAGGCCTTGATTAGCGAGCCCTTCTGCCAGCAAATAATCACCTTGCCAGCAGGCTTCTGCTGTGTTTGTAATGTTAACCTTGTACTTCTGATTGTATTTTTGCGGATTCGCTATCACATCATTAAAAATATCATAGACGCTAACGTAGTGGATTCTAACACCTGGATAAGCTGCTTTGAGATTTTTAATCGCCTGATCCAACTTCTGGTTATGCAATTCGGTTAACCGGTGTAACTTCTCAATCGATCCATTGGAGCGCGCGAAAGGAATAGCAGATAAATCCGGCAAGTTCATCACCAGAAAATCCTGTGCACCCTGCTCGATCAGTTTGGTAACCGCCCATGAAATTTTATTGACAACCTTACCTGTTAACTCATTGGCATCCGCATCCTGGTCAAACAGATAATCGTTACCGCCTATCCATATGGCATGAAGTGTTTTACTTTTGTCTTTAAACAGATTGTCAATAATGTATTGATCGAGCTCAAGTTGTAAGTTTGTGGGCGCAATAAATCGGGTACTGGGTTTATGTAATATGGCTGTAGCCCCGCCTACCGCATAGATTTTGTAGTCAATATAATTTTTATGATAATAATAGTTGCCTACCTCTTCCGCCCAGGTTGGTCCATTCGAAAACCGACCTTGGTAGTAAGGCGGTGATTGGGGAATAATATGGAGAAACAGCTTATATAAGTTGCCATTATCGCTTAGGCTGTCACCAAAAAAAACCATCCTGTTTATTTTGCCTGCGAAGCAGCCCGCGCTTAAAACCATTAACATGAGAAACCAAATTATTTTTTTCATATGCCGTCCTTTAGCTTGTCGTTCCTAGAATGAGTTCACAGATTTTGATTTTAGCCAAATCCTCCGGTATTGTCATTTAAGGGAATGTCCCTAGCATGTGACGGCATCAAGGAGAAGCAGCATCATGGATATGTTTTCTGAAGTCCGCAAACGGGCAAGAAAAGCAGGCC
The DNA here is from genome assembly GCF_902459475.1 of Aquicella lusitana. NCBI lineage: Bacteria > Pseudomonadati > Pseudomonadota > Gammaproteobacteria > Legionellales > Coxiellaceae > Aquicella > Aquicella lusitana. Next base: position 1,495,172 of record NZ_LR699114.1, read on the forward strand.
AGCCCCCCGGGACTGCGACTTATACAGGTAATAAAACCCCGGTTAAGCCCGTTATCACTGTCATTACCTATGACGCGGATCATGCCCATGAAGCAACAGGAACCCGCCTTGAAGACTGTCTCCCCGAAGCGCATAAACCAGCTGGTACCATTTGGGTGAATATCGAAGGCCTGAGTACAGATGTGGTTACGCAAGTAGCCAAACAGTTCAACCTGCACCCGCTCACGGTCGAGGATATCCTCAATGTAGAGCAGCGACCCAAAATTGAAGAATTTGATGACTATCTGTTCCTGACTTTGAAAACGCTTTCCTGGCATCCAAAAGAATCTACTTTTTCTGTCAGCCAACTCAGCCTGGTGATAGGACATGACTTTGTGCTGTCATTTCAGGAAGCCGATACGTCTCTTTTCGATGTCATCGCGGAACGGCTGCAAAGTACGTCTAATCAACGCATGCGCCAACAGGGAAGTGATTATCTTGCCTACCGGCTGATCGATTCAGTGGTCGATGAATATTTTGTGGTACTGGAAGCAATGGGCGACCAGATTGAAACAACGGAAGAACGCATTATTAAAACGCCCTCGCCGCAAAGTTCACGCACGCTTTATCGATTAAAGCGACAAATGCTTCTGCTGCGCAAAGGCATCTGGCCCATGCGGGAAATACTGGGACATTTATTGCATACGGAAGAAAAAATCATTACTGACTTCACTCGCCTCTACTTACGGGATGTATATGATCACACCGTGCAGGCAATTGATACGGTGGAAACGTTTCGCGATATGCTGTCCAGCATGCTGGACATGTATCTGTCCAGCCTGACAAACCGCATGAATGAAATTATGAAAACCTTGACCATCATCGCCACTATTTTTATTCCCATCACCTGTATTGCCAGCATTTATGGCATGAATTTCACTCACATGCCGGGGCTCCGCTGGTATTACAGCTATGCGGTTGTGATGGGAATCATGGTGCTCATTGCTATCTCTATGCTGCTCTATTTTCATCGCAAGAAATGGATCTAGCCTCAGGTTAAGAACATACGGGAACAATCCGGCGCAATTGCACAACACCTTCTATGTCCTTAATTGCGTTTAGCGTTTGCTCATTCACATCCTCATGCACATCGATTAATGTGTAAGCAATATCATTTCGGGATTTATTCAGTAAACTCAGAATATTGAGTCCCGCCGCTGCGAGTTTCGAAGAGATCTGGGCAACCATATTAGGGATATTAATATTGACAATGGACAGTCGCACACCCGAATGATGTTGTGGTGTTTCAACCGATGGGAAATTCGCCGAATAGCCTATTGCGCCAATTTCCAGATAATCACGTACCTGTTGAGCAATCATGACCGCACAATTTTCTTCCGCTTCTTTGGTTGAAGCACCCAGATGGGGAAAGCTGATGACACGCGGATGGTTTTTTAATTCTGCATGCGGAAAATCAGTCACATACGCAAAAACCTTTTGTTCGTTAATCGCCTCTGCGAGTGCTTGATTATCAATGACGCTATCACGAGAAAAGTTCAATAAAACCACGCCGGGTTTTACCAACTGCAGCCGGGATGCATTAATCATGTGTTTTGTTTCGTTCGTCAGAGGCACATGAAATGTCACAAAATCCGATTTCATGAGCACTTCTTCGATATGGTGTGCTTTTTTAACATTCGCTGATAATTCCCAGGCTCGATTGACAGAAATTGCAGGGTCATAACCAATCACACGCATACCTAAATTGACGGCTGCATTGGCCACTTTCACCCCTACACTGCCGAGGCCAATGACACCTAAGGTTCTGCCCATCAATTCAAAACCAACGAACTGCTTTTTATTTTGCTCGATTTCTTTTTCCAGATGCTCGCCACTCGCTTCCAGATGTCTGACATAATTCCAGGCCTGACAAAGATGGCGGCTTGCGATGAGCATGCCCGCAATCACCAGCTCCCTGACGGCATTGGCATTGGCGCCGGGCGTGTTAAATACCGGAATCCCACGCTTGGTCAGTGCGTCAATGGGAATATTATTGACGCCCGCGCCAGCGCGGCCAATCACTTTTACCGACGAAGGAATAGTCATGTCATGCATGGCATGCGAACGTACTAAAATAGCGTCAGGTGACTGAATCTCCGAAGCAATTTCATAAAGTTCTCTCGGAAACTGATTTAAACCTACGGATGAAATAGTATTGAGTGTCTGAATTTTAAACATTTGCGCTCCTGCTCCGATAATGGGATTCCACATGACGACATTGTCGAGTAAACTTAGCTTTCGTTCAAAACTGACAAGTTTACATGAGTAAGACTTCAGATGAAAACACCCAGCTGGCAATTACAAACGCCTGTTAATGCTGTTGTATTTGATTGCGACGGTACATTAAGCACCATTGAAGGAATTGATGAACTGGCTAAAAATAATGGTGTAAGCAGCACTGTGGCACACTTAACCGCGGAGGCCATGGGAAAGGCGGGCATTAATCCTGAGCTTTATCAAAGGCGGCTTGATCTGGTCCGTCCCCGTCAGGAGCAGGTCATAGCACTTGGCCATCACTATTTCGCCAATCAAGTGCCTGATGCAGATACCGTGGTACAACTGCTAAAACGCCTCAACAAAGCCGTTTATCTTGTTTCCGCAGGTCTTTACCCTGCTGTAAAAATTTTTGGCGAATTACTGCAGATTCCTCGGGAAAATATTTTTGCTGTGGACATTCAATTTGATGCGCTGGGAAATTTTTTTGATTTTGAACGCACTTCCCCTCTCGTCAATAATCAGGGCAAGCGTGATATTGTTAACCAGTTAAAATCGCAGCATCCAGCCATCATTCATATCGGTGACGGTTTAAATGACTATGTGACGCATGATCTGGTCACACGCTTTATTGGCTATGGAGGCGCATTTTACCGCGAAAATATTGCTGCCCTCTGCCAATATTATATCCGAACCGCCTCCATGTGTTCGTTGCTCCCCCTAGTACTCACGCAGAACGAATGCAAGGAACTGGAAACAGACGAACGAATGCTGTATGAAAAAGGCGTAACCGCCATCCAGAATGGAATGGTGACCGTGTAATCCGCTAATTCCTACATTTTTTCCTGTACCGTTAACGAAATTTTCTGCCTGCCTTTTTCCACATCTGTTTAAGATAAACCCCGCCTTGCCAAAGCAAAGTCACAATGACGTAACCCGCAAGCGCTGCTCCAAAGGCTGCAATGGGTAGCCCCACAAAAAAAGCTTTGCCAAATTGAAAAAACCAGGCTGAAAATGACGACCAAAATCCGGACAGACTGGTGAAATCCCAGGCCACCTCATGCACAGTGATAGCGGCACCGTTGGCATCCAGCACCTTGTTGCCCAGATAATAAGTTAAATAAACCAGTGGCAAGATCGTAAAAGGATTATTAACCCACGAAAAAACGACGGCGATAGGCAGGTTAGCCTGTAAAAGAATGGCCAAAATAATAGCCAAGAGTGTCTGAAAAGGTAACACAGGGATCATTGCGGCAAAAAGGCCGATAGCAACGCCACGCGCTACTGACACACGATTAAGGTGCCATAAAGCTGGATGTCGCAGGCGCCGTTTTAAAATGGGTAATACCGATGCATTCTCAAGCGACTTGTGATCAGGAATATACTTTTTTAACCAATTGGGCGGGCGCACACATGAACCTCAGGCAAAAACATTATCATATCACTAATCGGACAAGCGCATATGACTACATTTGCTCTTCTACACTTTTAATTTTATCTTCGATTGTTTCTCCCTTATCAGTGCGAGTACTGAGATGCAGATTCGTGAGCAGACGTGGCACATTCATTTGATGCATCGCCTCAATACATTCTCTGACGGCTTGTAAAACTTCATCTAAATCCCCCTCGATGTTTGTTCCTTCCGCGTGCAACTGCACCTTGAGGTTGGTTTTTTTTAAGATACGCTCACATTCAGCAATATATTTTGAAAAGGATGTACCAATGCCAATCGGCACTATCATCAGTTCGGCTATAACTTTCATATTCTCCTCCTGCCCAATCTTGGATGGACTTAACGAATTCCATAACGGTGTTTACACATCAGTTCAATCGGCTTTTTCAGCAGCGCTTTTGGCGTATCAGTACTACGTGGATCCAGCCCGTAATAAACTGCCTTGTAACGGGCACTGTAACCTACTCCATCACGCTTGGTTTTAACCGTAGAAGGAATCGCATAAAATGAACCCGTGGGTGTAAGTTCCGCATTAAGCAAATTTGCAAAAGCAATCGTAAAAATCCGCTGTTTGATATGATGGGTCGTGAGTAACACGCCCTGTCCTAATACATTTGAACATTGGGCATCCACGCAGGCATTCACATACCGCAATGTCGCATCATCAATCGTGATCTTCACATCATAATCCATGCCATCGCCTGGCATATAACCCGAAATCTTGGCATCCTTTGAGGAGGACTGACAGTCAATCATAATTTGCATGCTGCCTGCAAAGGCGCTCAATGATATGATCAGGGCTGACAAACCGGAAAATATGGCCAACGTTCTCATCATCAATCCTCATTAATAATTGGTAACTTGCATATCAGGGTGTCGATATACATCATCGTCCCCGGTTCTCATGTCGTAGGTAACAAAATCATCCACATAAAAGGTTGCACCTCTGTACGAGGTGGGCATAGCTGAAAATGTCACGTAATCCCGTGAACGCTGGCAAGCAGGCATCCATCCGCAGGGATAAAAAGGACAAACACACTGCGCAGTAATACGTACACGGCTACGCTTATACTTTTTGGTTTTCTGCTTATACTGTACGGTTTTTTTATATTTTTTTTGATGCACCACTTTCACTGGATAACCAGAACAATAGCCGCAGGCAAAAGGATCAGGCATGGGATAGACCAGGTAATATTCCGCGTTCGCACTGGAGGCGAAAGCAAATAACATAATGAAAAGAAAAAATTTAACTGGCGAGATCAGTTTAATTTCCATTAACTTCTCTCCGTTTTTATTTTTCTATTATTAATTTTAACATTAAATAAGAGCGGTTGGAGTAAAGATTAAGGGACGTAGATCATGACAAATATTTTTTATTAATGCATTGAAGCAGTTATCTCTTTAATCCGCAAAGGGTAACCGGGAACGCAATACGAGGAGTGTATCAATGAATCGAAGGCCCGTCTGCCCAATGGGCCTTCGCTTAACTTGGAGGCTGCAATTAATCTTCAGGGCCAACTTTATAAAATCCTTTGCAATCCTTGGTGTACCATACACCCTGCTCCATTCCACCCTCTTTCATGAGTGACTGGCCAAAGTAATGGACTTTTTCTTGCCAGGATTTCCCGTCTTCCTCGCCGCTGAACATGGCAGTTCCATTAAAAAAGTAAACGCCGCCCTGCTCTTTGGTGCTGTAACCCAGGTCTTTTGCCTTCACACCGTTTTTAGCTGTTACTTCCTTATCAACCTGTGTGGCTGACGTTTCATATTTATCGAGCACATGTGACTTGCAATAATCTTCAGTCACATTTTTGTTTTTTGGCATAATACCGTAAAACTCGCCCTCCCATACTCCTTCAGCGGCAAAAGCAGTACACGAAACCAGCACTAGCGCGCCGAGGCTGCGCGAAATTAATTTTTTCATGACATCCCATCCTTAGTGATTGAAAACAATTACCATAGGCAGTAGAGAGTGTAATTGTCAACTGTATCCTGCTATAAATTCGGGTTTGTATTTGCCTCTGTGTTTTTTTTAAATTTTGATCGCCATCATTGATTAAGGGCTGTTGACATTTGCCTTAGTGGCAACCCCGAAAATATGCCATCCTTGCAAAATACGTCATCCTGAGCGCAGCGAAGGATCTTTTTACAATTCAAAGATGACGACAAGTCAACTTCCCCAATTAACGCAATTTTTTTGCTTCGCAACCATCAACCCATTACAATGGCACCGATTGAGATAGCTTGTCGCTCAGAATGACATCTCAGTCAAAATGACGTCTGATATAACCAGGATGACACTGGACATAAAATGCTCTGGTAAAATGTCAACAGCCCCTTTTAGGAGAAACCCCATGCCGACTTTCCCGATTAAAAAACTGCGCGAAGAAACACCGGGGTGCCGAGAAGTACTGCATTTCAATAACGCAGGTGCCGCTTTGCCACCACGTGCTGTTATTGATGCCGTCAAGGAACACATTGACCTGGAAGCAACCATAGGCGGATATGAAGCTGCTTCTGTGTCTTTCGATAAGACAGAACAAATGTATGAACATGCGGCGCAGTTAATCCACTGTGATCGCAGTGAAATTGCTTTTGTAGAAAACGCAACCCGTGCGTGGGATATGGCTTTTTATAGTTTTAAGTTTAAAAAAGGTGACCGTATCATAACGGCGTTGAGTGAATACGCGAGCAATTATCTTGCCTTTCTGCACGCAGCCAGGCATACAGGCGTCAGCATCGATGTGGTTCGCAATGATGACAGCGGGCAACTTGATTTGGATGATTTAGAAAAGAAGCTGGATGAACGAGTCAAACTGATCGCCATCACTCACATACCTTCTCAGGGTGGACTCATCAATCCTGCCACTGAAGTCGGCCGCATGGCAAATGCCATGGGCATTCCCTATCTGCTGGACGCAACACAATCTGTCGGTCAACTACCCATTGATGTTCGAGCCATAGGTTGTGATTTTCTTTGCACAACAGGGCGTAAATTTCTGCGCGGCCCGCGTGGCACAGGGTTTTTATATGCCCGCAAAAGCCGACTAGAGCAGTGCGATCCGCCTTTTATTGATTTACAAGCTGCAAAATGGGTTTCCGACAATGACTATGTTTTTCGACCCGATGCACGGCGGTTTGAATGCTGGGAACAAAATATCGCTGCCAAAATTGGTTTAAGCACCGCCATTCAGTATGCCTTGCAGATTGGGCCAGATCAAATCTGGGAACGTATCCATTATTTATCACAACGATTGCGCCAACGGTTAAGCGAGATATCCGGCATTACGCTTCGGGACCTGGGGCAAAAAAAATGTGGTATTGTAACGTTCACTTCAGATCGCCAAACTCCTGAGGCCATACAGCTACAACTTCGCCTGCAGAAAATAAATGTCTCCATTTCTCTTGAAGAGTACGCCCGGCTAGATTTAGCCCCCAGAAAGCTATCGGCATTGGTACGCGCTTCGGTGCATTATTACAACACGGAGGAAGAGATCGAACATTTTTGCAATACCTTACAATCCATTCTTTAAGATTGCCGTTCACAGTCTCCGCCTGATGGTGATAACATGGGTTTCATCAGGATCATATTTCAAGGATGAATATGGATAATATTCATGAAACATTGGGCATTATTGCCGGTATTCTGGCAATATCCGGATACATTCCCTATATTATCAGCATCTTTCTGGGCAAAACCCGGCCCAATAAGGCAACCTGGTTCATCTGGGCGCTGGTGGGCGCGCTGCTTGCTTTTTCCTATATCGCGGAAGGGGATATTAAAGCCATTTGGCTGCCTCTGGGATACTTTTTGGGCCCACTCATTACAGCTATTTTGTCGATATGGTACGGCTACACAGCGTGGAGCCGGTTAGATAAAGCCTGCATTGTTATTGCTGTCTTAAGCATTATCCCCTGGCTGCTTTCCAAAGATGCGAACCTGACCTTAATCATTAATGTTCTCATTGACGCCACCGGCGCTATTCCCACCATTGTTAAATCGCATCGTGAACCCGACACCGAAGACGCCACCGCCTGGATCATCTTTTTTATTGCCAATACCATTCAGCTTTTTGCTATTACCGTTTGGAATATAGCCGCGATCTACCCCATTTATTTATTCCTACTGGCAGGGGCTATCGTATTTTTTATTTTAAAAGACAAAATCAAGAAACGAATCTGGGGAACTCAGTAATATCAGAGACAAAGCTCCTGGCTGCAGCCAGGAGCTTTGTCGATTAAAACATCGTATTAACGTTAGCTGATTTTTCAGGAATTTCCTGCACCGCGTCCCAGTGTTCAACGATTTTTCCTTTTTCCAGTTTAAATAAATCAAAAATAGCGCGACCGCGCGTGCCGGGTTCACGAACAGAATGAACTTGCAGGATCACATAATTTCCGCTTGCGAATACGCGTTTGATATCGCTATGCGCCTTGGGATAATTATCGCGTAAATATTGAATAAACGCTTTCAGGCCTTCCGGGCCATCGGCCGCCGTTGGATTATGCTGAGTATAACGGGAACCAAGGTACGCGGATGCGGCTGCAAAATTTTTGTTATTGATGACTTCGTTATAGAATGCAACCACGTTCTGTTTATTGATTGCCTGTTGCTTTTCATCGCTGCACGCATAAGCAGCGTGCGTAGTAAATAACAGCATCATGATGGCTAGTAGTATTATTTTTCGCATCAAGCTCTCCTCGGGGTTTTAGTAGGGAAAAAATTTGTCAGTAATATACCTAGTATGGCTTAGAGGCGTCAATTATCTTTTAAAAGGTAATTGAGAGAGATATCCCAACGGGGATTTTAGTTGAGTAGATTCTTGCTTTCACGGAAATTTTCAAAAAGGCAAATAGCGCATTTTCACAGACAAAAAACTCCTCTTAATCAGAACGCATTCTGATTTAAAGGAGCCCTTACTATTAATAATTAATAATTTGTTTTTGTAACTGTTGTGCGAGTCACTGGCGTTGTAGTGTAAGTTGTAGTGGAAACAGCGGGCGCTGGTGTTGTATAAGTGGTTGTAGTCGAGGATGGTGGAGTACCAATAGAGGCTGAACAACCGATTAAAATAAATGGCGAGATCATCATTCCAAAAATAAATAACTTTTTCATAAAAAACTCCTTTTAAACAGGATGATTAAAAACATAAAACAGCAACTTGATCTGAATAACATTCCTATCAGACCAAGCCGCTTAATCTCTATTCGATTACAAAATATTCAGGACTATAATCATAACAGTGTAAGTTCACTTCGTCAGTTCCCAATTTCACTCTAAACACACCGGAATCAAGCTTTACAAGCGCCGGCTGGACTTCCTTGTAACAAACAATTTTTCTGTTATCCGTTGCAAAATAATAGTAATCATGAGTAGTAGTGACGACAGTCGAAGGAACATACACTTCTGCTTTTTTCTCTATTACAACAGGTTCCCCGCTTATAATAATTTTTTCAGCTGAAGCGGTTAAGCTAAACAGCAACAATGCAATTGTGCTCAAACCTAACATGACTATTTTCATATTATTATCCTCCATGGCTTTATCCATTATTTTACCATGCGGACTTCTGCAAAAGATTTTCAAAATAGTATCAATGAAGTGCAGAAATTTTTTAGCGGTTATAATAAAATAGCTAATCATTCATCAACCTATCCAAACGGTATCCCATGAAAACGCATTCACATGAAATAATTACAGAAAGCTGCCGCCTGTATCTGCGCAAATTAACGCTGGATGATATACCGAATCTGCTAAAAATCTTCGCCGATCCGATTGCCATGCAATATTATCCCAACACATTGAACATGGAGGAAACTCAAGCATGGATTGAACGTGTCTTGAATAATTACCGCCTGCATAACGCCGGCCTCTGGGCCTGCCACTTAAAAGCAACCGATGAATTTGTGGGTCAGTGTGGATTACATTTTCAAAAAAATATTGATGGTAGAGATGAAGTTGAAGTGGGTTATCTTTTTGTGCGTCAATTCTGGCACCAGGGGCTCGCAACAGAAGCAGCAAAAGCCACCATGGATTATGCCAGGGAAAAACTCGGATTCAGACGTTTGATCTCCCTTATTCGACCTGAAAACCTCCCCTCTCGGCGTGTTGCAGAACGAAACGGGATGGTGCCTGAAAAAGAAATCGAATTTAAAGGCTACAAGCATATTGTTTACGTCAGTGAGATTCCATAAATGGATGAGCCTATCCTGAAATGTCACTGGGAACGATTCCAAGCACATGTTGAGCTTGATAGAGAAACCGCTGCTAAACTAATGTCTCCTTATTCCTGCAGCCCGATAGCCACGTTAACATTGTTATCTGAGGGCTGCGCCAATACCAATTACAAAATCACATTTAAAAATGATGATCCTCCGGTAGTCTTGCGCATCTATGTACGGGAAAACGAAGCTTTATTTCGGGAAGCAGCCATTCATCAGCGGGTCAAAGATTGCGTCCCCGTACCCGCCCTCCTTTATGCAGATGGTCAATGCTCTTTCTACGCTTATCCTTATGCCATTTTTGAATGGATAGAAGGGAAACTGCTACGCGAAATTATCCTCGCCAAAAATGAAAAAGCCATGGCACAGTGCGCATATGATGCAGGCACTTACCTTAGCAAATTACGTTGTATCCGCTTTACAGAAGGTGGCTTTTTTAACGCTGATTTAACCGTTCGGCCCTTTCGCCCGGATGAAAACTATTTGCCTTATGTTGAGTGGCTCCTGCAAGACCCGATTGTCAGGCAAAGCCTGGGTGAAACACTGCATCAGTCTGTTCACCAACTGGTTTCAAAACATGCTTATCTGCTTCCTGACAAGAATGAAGCCAATTTGACGCATGGCGACTACGATCCTGCGAATATCTTGGTCAGGGAGCATAACAGTGAATGGAAAATTGCGGCCATTCTAGATTGGGAATTTGCCTTCGCAGGCTCTTACCTCCTCGATATAGGCGAGATGCTACGGTATAGCCATAAACTACCCGAAAGTTATGAAATGAATTTTATCGCAGGAATCAAAACCGCCGGCGTAGCGCTGCCAATGAACTGGAAAAAGCAGGCAAAACTAATGGATTTACTTTGCTTGCTGCAGCTCGCCCATTATAATCCACCTACCGTTCGGCCTAATCTGAACAAAGATGTTACATCACTCATCAGCCACACGATCAGTCATTGGCACACTTTTTAATTGCGCGAACCATTACTGCCTGTTCCGCGACAACAGGCTGATAGGGGCTGCAGGTTCTTTTCTTTATCCGATTAGCTTTTCAGCCAAATTTTTGATATGGGCATGAATGAATTCCAGCAGCAGCCGGGTACGCTTGGGTAAAGCCTGCTGGTGAGGATAAATAGCATATAAATGATAATGACCCCATTCATAATTCTCGAGTACCGGCTGTAGTTGCTGCTGTTGCAGCGCATGCTTAACATTCAGCTCGGTAAATTTTCCAATGCCGAATCCGCCGGTGCACGCAATCAGTCCACTTTCAATATCATTGCAATTAAATTGCGGCTTGAGCGTCATGCTGTGCTTTTTATTTTTAAGCAGATAGGTCCATATGGCCGCATCCGGCAGACGACGATTATCAACATAATTGATCGTTATGTGATGAGCTAACGCCTCGGGTGTTGCTGGCTGGCCGTGCTTCAACAAATAACCGGGGCTCGCATACAAACCGATTTTTTCTTTAAATAACAGTTTCATTTGCAGGCTGCTGTCTTTGAGTGAAGTTTCCTCCAAATAACCTGCACCGCGAATAACCAGATCTAATCCTTCCTTCACGGGATCCTGCTGCTGGTTACTCAGGATCAGATCGATATGAATGTCATTAAACGTTGTTAAAAACTTCAGAATAATCGGCGTCAAATAATGCCGGCCAAAATGTAACGGCGCACTGACTCGAATGGTGCCCTTAGGCTTTTGGGCGGAGGATTGTATTAAACTGAGTGCCGCATCCAGCTCCTGCTGAATACGCTGTGCATGCTGCCAGAATAATTCGCCTTCCGGGGTCAAATGCAATTGGCGGGTGGTACGCTTGATGAGCGTAACACCCAGATCTGACTCCAATTGCGCAATGCGGCGGCTGATCAATCCGTTTGACAAGCCCAGGTATTTTGCTGCATGGCTGAATCCACCTTGTTGCACCACTGCGGCAAAAACAGCTGTATCATCTAAAATGCCCATTTGATTATAGCCAAATAGTAAAAAATTTTATTAATTATCATCTATTGTTCAATTAATAGCAATAATTTATAGTCGTTGTAAATAATAGAGAGGTACCTTTTTATGAATAAAGCAGGATGGGTAAGCATTGTGATGGGATTGATGAGTCAGGTGATGGCTCCGCCTCTCCATGCTGAGACGGTATCCACTCAACCAGTTATTAACCAAAGCGGGAAACATGCCACTATGAAATTCAATAATTTTATTTATATTTTCCTGGGACCTGAACTGGATCCCAAGCAGCATCGTGCTGTCATCAAAACCGACAAATTGACTTATACTACGGTGGGTATCGACTTTAAACACAAGGAAAAAGTGATCGAAGTCGCAAAGGAAGCGGTTGCAAATGGCGCGCAGATGATTGAACTGTGCGGTGGATTTGGGCCTCTCTGGATCGCGAAAGTAACGGAGGCCATTCAGGGCAAAGTGCCGGTAGGCAGCGTTGCATACGGTCCTGAAGCGCGCAAACCCCTGGTCGATTTGTTGAGTTAATGCCATGAACATTCTGTACGTTTATGCACACCCCAGTGCAAGTTCGTTTAACCATAAACTCAAGGCGCATGCCCAGGATTCACTGGGCAAGCACGCCATGCTTTTGAACTCGGATTTATATGCAATGCACTTTAATGCTGTCGCCAGTTGGGAAGACTTTGACCTGGATGCTTCAGCGCTCAGTCCACAATATTTTTTCGCGCAGCAGCAGGCTTATAAAAAACACAAACTGGCTAAAGACATCACCGCTGAAATCGAAAAATTAGCCCGGGCAGACCATATCATTTTTCAATTTCCTTTATGGTGGTTTTCCGCGCCTGCCATTTTAAAAGGTTGGCTGGACCGCGTACTAGTAAAAGGTTTTGCCTATGATACCGGCAAAACCTTTGATGATGGTTTACTGAAAGGCAAAACAGCTTCATGCATCGTCACGACTCAGTCGACGGAAGCGGCCTATCAAGTTAATGGTATACATGGCGCAACGATGGATGCATTTCTGCATTCCATTCACCATACACTGCGTTTCGTCGGCATGACGATACAGGCGCCTTTTGTTGTATATGGCGCTTTTAATCTGGATGCTGCGAGAGAAGCACAGATTATGAAAGACATGGATGCTTACCTGAATAATCTGCTAGCGCCTGTAAAAACAAGATAACGCAGGATGCCGATTAACTGGTTTATTTTTCAATACTTGCATTTTCCACCCAAACAAGCTCACAGGAACCCGCTCCTGTATCCGTGCGTGAAAGCGAACTGGCCCAGGTATATCCATCATTCGCAACGACTTTAACCAGATAACCGTTCAAGCTGACGATTTCATTTGGCCGCGCGGAAAGAAGCAGCGCCCTGACTTCATCATTGGCCGGAATCATATGCATATTGGCACTATGCGCAATAATGTATTCATTATTGATCGGCAGCGGTTCGTCATATCGCCAAAAATACCAGCGATTTGACTGCTCAATCGTGATTTTCTCAAGAAGGCGCGGATCCGACATTAATCCCCAGCCAAGCGCAAGATCAATAGGTGATAACTCAGCTCCTCTGTCCCATCTGTATTGGCGAGTATGCAAGACTTTGGCACGTATACTAAAAGCTGCCAGCGGTGTGATCACATATCCCTTCTTCACCCAGGGTGCCTCACCCGTGAGCATACGCTGCTCCGGCTCTTCGACTACAACGACCGACATTGTGCGCGGCGTATAGGGCCAGTAAATGTAAACCATGACGCCCACCAAGACGGGAATTATCCATGGTAGAGAACGGAAAAATAAGTTTTTCAAATCTTGCCGCATTACGTTTGTTTTCACTCCAGTTTAGGACTTTAATGAAAGGAGTATAGGTTGAAATCTTTGTTTTATCATCCGGCATTTCGTTTGGATTTTGACTATCGGAACTTCACAGAGTCATGGTAACCCATGTTATACTTCGTTTTCCCTCAATCATTTAAAAGGAATTTATTATGGCAAAAGCTAAGAAAAAGACAAAAATGAAGAAAAAAGTCTCTGTGACAAAACGGTTACCAGGTCGCCGGTTAAAGAAAAAAACGGCGGCAAAAAAGAAAATAGTTAAACCCAAAAAGAAAATTGCCAAGAGCAGGAAGAAAGCGGTTAAAGGTAAAAAGAAAAAATTATCTGTTGTCCCCCAGGGATACAACAGCATCACTCCTTACCTGATTGTTAATAACGCAGCAAAAGCCATTGAGTTTTATAAGAAATTGTTTGATGCAAAAGAAGTCATGCGCATGGACCAGCCGGATGGTAAAGTCGGTCATGCGGAATTACGTATTGGCGATGCCAAGATCATGCTGGCGGATGAATATCCCGAGATGGATGCACGCGCACCTGAAGCATTTGGCGGATCACCGGTTGGCATCCATTTGTATATCAAGGAAGTGGATACCGTTGTAGAAAAAGCTCTCAGAGCTGGGTCAACATTAATGCGGCCTGTTGAAACCATGTTCTATGGCGATCGCACCGGAACCTTGATCGATCCTTATGGACACAAGTGGTATGTTTCCACCCATGTGGAAAATGTGTCAGCTGCCGAAATGAAAAAGCGTGCAGAAAAATTGTTTGGCTCAAAATCGCAATCTGCCTGAACCTCCCACCGATACCCGATAGTTTTTGCTATCGGGTCATTTTGCCTGCAAATATCGAGAGCGTTTATTTAACTGCGCCACTAATTGTGCCGGAATAACAAGTTTTAAGTCTTAATCTATCGCTGCTTGTATCTTTTGCGCCTAACAAGATTGAGCATTTCAACAAATAGAGAAAAGCCCATTGCAAAATAAATGTATCCTCTGGGCACATGAAACTCGAAACCATCGGCAAGCAGCACCATACCGATCAGAATGAGAAAGCTGAGCGCCAGCATTTTGATAGTCGGATGTTTTTCCACAAATTTGCTTAATGGTTCGCTGGCAAATAACATCGTAATAATCGCAATGGTAATGGCGATCACCATAATCCAATAACGCTGCGTCAAGCCGATGGCGGTCAACACACTGTCAAAGGAAAAAATGATATCAAGCAAAGCGATCTGAGTAACAACCAGTCCCATGCTTGAAGTCGCACTGGTCGTGATACCTTTGTTTTTTACTTCTGGCTCAATTTCATTGTGAATTTCCTGGGTAGCTTTTGCCAATAAAAACAAGCCGCCGCCAATCAGAAAAAGATCCCGTCCGGAAAAACCGATGCTCAAGATTTCAAACAGTGGTTGAGTGAGTTTAATCAGCCAGACACCCATCGCCAGCAAAAGGAGACGGGTGACCCATGCAAGCGTCAATCCTATTTTGCGTGCTTTGGGTTGTAAGGATTTGGGTAGACGCTGCGTAATAATGGCCAAAAAAATCAGGTTATCAATTCCCAGAATAATTTCAAGAATAGTCAGGGTTAGCAGACTTAATGCAATATCCAGGGTCTCAGCCATGGGCTATCTTTCCTTTGCTGACAGCTATTTTATTCCAATATAAATATCCAGACTGGTATGATGCGGATCTGCCGCGCGTTGGTCATACACTTCAAAATCTGCCTGAAAACTTCGATGACCATTGAGTTCAGCGGGTGACATTTTCCAGATTTGCTGCCAGGCCTCGATGACAACTTCAGGCATTTTGCCCACCGGTGTCGTAAATCGTTGATAATGAGCCGCAGGGATAGTTAACGCTTGCATACCGGCAGGGATTAATGTCTGTGAACTGACTTCTTCACCTATAAAATAAGTGTAATCGCCTTTTTCATCGCTTTCATAATCTGTATAAACTGCCAGCGTAACACCCGGATTTTTACGCGCAGGTATCTGCGCTGCGATTTGCTGGCTGAAATAATGGCCTACCAGACTGGCAATCTTTGACGTCTGCGGGTTCATTTCATTCTGATTGTTGGTACGTGCAGACAACCCAATTAACATCATGGCGGGCATCGTTGCCGCTTCTTTTTTCATGAATTGACCCTCTACTTATTTATAGTCGCAAGTTTTCATACAGATGAATAAGTATAAATTATCCGATGGTTTTTTCCAGATAAAGATGGAGGATTTGCTTTTAAAAACCCACTTAAGGAAGTCTGCGCTATTGTTTACGAGGATGATGATTTGTTTCGTTTAACACCACCGCTTCGTGCTTTTTTTGCTTCTCCGCAAATTCAAGCAATTTTTTACCTGAGACAGTGATTTCAACAGGCTGCATACCGCCGTAAGGACTTTCGGCGATAATTTTAAAGGTATTTTCGCCGTCTTTAACGGGTTCAATTTTTTGAATTAGATAAGAACTATCCAACGTTCTTAGTGCATTCATACCAACCAGACGTTTCTCCTTTTTATTGCTCTGTATTCTATTTAAATATGACAAAGCATCCTGTATATGTTGCTTGGTAACGGATGGCTGTGTTGTCCACATTGAGTATTGCTCAGCAGAATCTATGACTGAGGCAGACTGGGAGAATATTTTCGCAGAAGCTGAAATACCCAAGGCATTTAATTCGGCAATTTGATCATTTGCAATAAGAGTTATCAGCTTCTTGTTATGCAAATCAGGCTTGGTTATGTAATCCAGGTTGGTCAGATAATGCCTATAATAAGGCGCTCTTAAATCTTCTATTATGATAGCGCTTAATGCCTCTTTATCTACCTCATCGGCAAAAGCAATGCATTCTATTACGCTATCGGCCAATTGCCGTCTCAATTCTTCTCGGGCCTTAAATTCCGCCAATATCTCGGGTTTATCATCAATGAAGTGCGACAGAATTGATTTTGCCGTGCTCTCCAGATTATTAGCTAATTTTTCCAGTTCCTTTTCCTCAAATAGCATACCGCTTGTTAGGGTACTCATAATGCGAGAATTAAAAAAAATTTTCTGAAACTCGTCTTCTTCGATCATATTTGCTATTTCATTCAGAATAGCTAGCTTTTGATCCTCTGTTACCCTAGAAAAAACTCGGCCGAATGTATTCAATGAAAGCTTATTTGTAATAGTCTGAAAATCGTGGCCGCCAATTTTAGCCATGTCTTTATCAATTAAAAAGGCAAAGAAACGATCGCCGCGCCTGGCCAGTCCAAGATTCAATCCTTCTGGTTGAAAATCTTCATCTTCGATCAATATCGCGCCAAGATTGGCTGCAAATAAATTGCCACTTATTTTGTACTTTTGGTTCGTTATCAGATCTACGACCACCTGATTTTTTATATTGAGTTGATATTGCTTATTGTAAGCAATAAGTTCCTTGGGAATATCGTTAGGCGTAAAAGTATAGTATTCCAAGTTCAAAAACGCCGTCATTGGAATATAGCCTTCAATGGATTCTGTTGCCACTAACGTTCTGATCAATTCAGTTTTATCATCAATGAATGATGTTTCTTTGCGGAAGGACAACCGTGCTTTTGGTGTATTCAAACCGATGCGGCATAAAACTTCCATCACAAAATATTCTGTTGCGTGATGCGCAGCCAAATAATATTTTTTGGGCTGCCCTTCCATTCGACTGCTAGCCTTAAGTTGAGGACCTAACGCGCCAGCATGTCCGCCAAACCGTTCCCCTTCAGTAGGCGAAAAACGGCCTATCTCTTTCAGGAGCGACTTCGACTCATTCCGGCTGCCTATTAATTGAAAATCAGGTTGCCGCTTTTTAAATAAAGCTGAAGTCACCGTTTTCCTGTTATCCATCTTGCTCTCATTTTTTTCAAGCAGTTGATATTTTCTTAATTATAGTCTTTATAATAGTGTTCGGCGGCTAGAAAAAGCGCTTTAATTCTTGTAGTTAGCCCCTGATTAGTCCCTGAATCACGTAAGCCAGCCATTATTTGCTGAATAGCTTTATTTACTATAAAATCCTGCGGCTTAGAAACGAAGTGCATTAAGTTCGCCATTTTAATTTATTGATACAAGAGAAAATGCTCATGAGTAGTAGTCGAAGAAAAGATAGCATCGCACGCCTTTTTGTTGATACATCAAATAAAGCGTCAGATATAAAAAAGACCGACCATGCTGATAAACCGCGGAACAAACATCATCCCCTCAAGATTGTAGAACTTGCTGTTGTGGACGGCTTTCCACTCGACCCTCAAAGAACGCTTTCGGCTCATGACGCTTGCGATGATTTTTCGTTACCTCCGACACTATCCCTTTATGACCCAAGTAATGATGAAACCGATAACGACGCTTTCCCCACATCATTGAAACCTATTGACATGACCGACTGTAAGTTTATAAAAAAAATTGGGTCGGGTAGTTCCGCCGATGTTTTTAGAGCCACCTGGCAGAACAAGGATATTGCCGTAAAAAAAATGGATTTTTCATATATTCAATTCAAGCGGGAAGCTGCTTTCTTGCATAAATTGACCGAATTAAACGCACCCAATATCGTGCAGTTTATCGGTTATAGCACAGACAACCTCAACTATTTTTATCTGGGCATGGAATACGTGCCGGGCGGAAGCCTGGATTGTTTGCTTGATTCAGCCCGGGAACTTTCCTGGTCCCTACGCATTTCATTTATGCTGGATATCGCGCGTGCCATTGATTTTTTGCATCAAATGAAAATATTGCATCGTGATGTTAAAAGTCCAAACATATTTTTGCGTGCAAATTTCCAATTAGTATTGGGTGATTTTGGCAGTGCAATTTATTTCGATCAGAAGCAATCTTTCGCAGGAACGATTGCCTGGATGGCACCTGAATTATTTGCACAAAAACCGGCAACACCCGCGTCTGATATCTTTAGTGTTGCAGTGACTTTTTGGGAAATTGCTTCCCGTCAAGTCCCTTATGAAGCCCACAAAGAACAGAGTATGATTAAAATCGTATCGGAAGGGCACCGGGAAAACATCCCTCTAACTTGTCCAAAAGACATAGCCGACTTAATCACTGAAAGCTGGGATCAGGATCCAACAAAGCGGCCGACTGCGGGAAAACTACTTGCCAGGCTTAGTATGTTAGCTGAAAAATCCAAAATAAACGTATCACCGATTGATGTTCCCGAAAAAGAAAAGAGTGCAAAAAGAAATACAGATCAGAAACGATTTCGCAGTTTTTGAAATGAGACTCGATTGGCATTCTCATTCGGAGAATAAAAACTCCAAATCGATCTCATCTCGCATGGGAATGCCATAATCGCCCGTCATGCCTATCAAGGGTTTTATTTTTCTTGAAACTTTCACTGAATCCATGTGAATACCACAAATATGAAATCCTCTTTTTTGATAAAATCGTAGTGCATCCAAATTATCATTCGTCGTCATTAAATATATTCTTTTGCAATTGTTATCTTTCGCTATTCGTTTTAATTCATCTAAAAGGATTGTGCCGGTACCTTTAAATTTATCAAAAACTTCAAACACGATTATTTCACAATTCTCACCTTGCATTTCGTAAAATAAAAATCCCGCAATGCCATTTTCATTTTCGGCAATCACCCCATCTAGAACAACCGGATTATATTTTTTACCTCGAATGACCAAAGGCAAGCCACCCCAGTCCCTGTTCATTAATTCTTCTAGCCATGTGGCGTCATCAGGAGAGAAAGACCTTATTTTCATTGGATTATTTTGCGGCATCGTTATTCCTTTCACATAAATTGAGTATCTTATCTTAAAGATACTGATACCAAGCGAACTTTAAAAATTTCTTCTATTATCATGCACCCCTGCGATAAATAAACTAAGGCGTATTTTACTTCCCTGCACACGACAAAACTTTTAACCGTTCGCCCTGTGCAGAGATTTTACTTGCTTTTATGTAAAAATATTTTACAATTATTCACTTTTTGCTGATATTAAAATTAACTACAAAACGAGGACAGCATGCTCCGAATGTTTAGCCAGCACTGGTCAAAATCCAGTCACCAGCCCACTACCAAAAATACTGCCCATTTTTCCTCAAGTTCAATTAAATTGCCCAAAGATTTTAATCTGCTTACCGCCCAGACCACCTATCAGGCCGTAACGCATTTAGCCGCGATTAAAGGAAAAAAAAGTGAAGAAATAAAGACAAAATATCCTCAGCTTCTTGAACATTTCTTCCACGGAAAAATTGCTTATACATTGCAATATAAATCTCCTGAAGAAGTAATTAAAAATGGTGGCCTGCTGTCCCGAAAAGATCTTTGGGTGTCAAATACCAGATCCGGTTACAATGATGGTTGCATTTGTTTCTCGCTGCTTCCTGAAGTAACAGCGATATTTTCTCGCGGATCCATCCATTCTTCTTCCACTAAAAAAAC
Organism: Aquicella lusitana; assembly: GCF_902459475.1. Taxonomy (NCBI): domain Bacteria; kingdom Pseudomonadati; phylum Pseudomonadota; class Gammaproteobacteria; order Legionellales; family Coxiellaceae; genus Aquicella; species Aquicella lusitana. The sequence goes on from NZ_LR699114.1 coordinate 1,515,312, forward strand.
GAGCAAACCCTATATTTATGCTTTTCCCTTAACAGGAAATTTTTTCATCCCTGGCAGTCAATGGCGTGAAATCATATCACCCGGCGCATTTCCGCTCACTCGTTTCTGGATGTGCCGAGAATTGTTGGACATTGACCATCAAAACAAGATCCATCTTGGGCCCATACAGGGCCACATTGGAAAGATGGATATCATTCATGGCGAACGACTGGAAGCGTACCTGCAAAACAAGCTGGTCAAGCCGAATGAAATTGATTTCGGCGAAGACTTCCCGCTGGAGTTTGATATCAATGATACGGATGAATCAGCGAAATTTCAAAAGGCGGTAAAGGAACATTATGATGCCATAGCGAATCAGCCGACCCCTCGTCCGTAGAAGGCATAAACATTAGACGTGTTTTGAAATTTAATTAAATATTCACTTCATATAGTTGAAGAGTTTTTTTACTAATCGTTCGACGCGTATTCGGCATATTTTTTCTGTCATAGGACCGGGCGAGAGAGGTTATATCAAAAAACGATAAAGCAATAAACAAATCAGTATTAATCTTTAAAGTAGTGTTTAAATAACTGTGTCAGTGTTCAAAAGTTGATATAATTTTTCAAACTTGGAGCGCTGATAATGAACAATACAAAAATAAATCTTGAACAATTTGACTTCAATCAATTTCAGGAAGAGACAATAAAGAAGCTGAAATCCGGTCAGCCTTTGACCGGAAAGGACGGCGTACTTACCCCTTTAATCAAGCAATTATTGGAAGTAGCCCTTGATGGCGAAATGGATGCCCATATTGCCGATTGCAAGGATGATGGGCAGCCTAATCGCCGCAATGGCAAGACAAAGAAAACCGTCAAGACAGGTACTGGTTCATTTGAACTTGAAACACCTCGTGATCGTGAAGGCACTTTTGAGCCTGAGATTGTTAAAAAGCGCCAGACAGTATTGAACGAATCGCTCGATAATAAAATCTTGTCCCTGTACGCAATCAGCATGAGTTACGAGTCTATTACGGAACACCTGCAGGAAATGTATGGTCTTGAGATATCCCCTGCCAAAATCAGCCAGATAACCGATAAATTGTTACCCGTCATTACTGAGTGGCGCAGTCGTCCGCTGGATGCTGTTTATCCCATCGTGTTTCTAGATGCCATGCATTTCAAGGTTCGCGAAGAAGGAAAGGTTGTCAGCAAAGCGATTTATTCTATTCTTGGCATCAATAAAGACGGTCGCAAGGAAATTATCGGGATTTATCTTTCTGAGAGCGAAGGCGCACGTTTCTGGCTGGGCGTTTTGAATGACCTGCGCACTCGCGGTGTAGATGACATTCTGATTGCCAGTATTGATGGTCTTAAGGGCTTCCCGGAAGCAATAGCGGAAGTCTATCCCAGAGCCGAGATCCAGCTTTGCGTAGTGCATCAGATTCGCAATTCACTAAAATATGTTGTCAGCAAAGACCAGAAGTCATTTATGCTTGATTTACGGCAGGTATATCAGGCGCCGAACCGTGATGCTGCTGAACAGCACCTGCTTGAACTGGGCGAAAAGTGGGGTAAAAAATACCCTGCTGTTATCAAATCCTGGCATGTTAACTGGGAGACTCTGTCGCAGTATTTTAAATACCCTGAAGAATTGCGTCGTATAGTGTACACAACAAATATCATTGAGGGATTTCATCGTCAGGTTCGCAAATACACCAAGAGCAAGGGGGCGTTTGTGAGCGAAAATGCGTTAATGAAGCTGATTTACTGTGCCTGTCAAAAGATCATGGAAAAATGGAATCAGCCTATGCATAATTGGGCGTTGATAGCATCCCAGCTCCAGATTTATTTTGACGGTCGCTTAAAATTAGAACTGAGATGATTTCGGACTGACACAGTTTGATGAACGCTCTCTTTTAAGATCCATAAAAAAGTATGGCATCATCTCTTTAAAATACTATCCGCACAGTGAAAATAAGTTGGCATCAAAGTAGCCTTAGTAATATCTTCCAATGCAAGCTCATCTAACAACTCATTGGCGAAACTGGCGGGCAGAGATATCTTCTCTAGGTTGTATAAATGTTCTCGATCATCAACATATTCATCATAAAAGTTTATATGTTCCTCCAACGAAGGCCATTCGCCATGCTTAAAATAATAAAAATCTGCGCCGCGCATCTCGGTAAATAGTCCTTTTTGCATATGCAAAAATTCGAATTTATTATGCTTTAAATTCTGGTGTAACCTTAATGAATTTCGATGAATTAAAACATCATTTTGATAAAGGGTATTAAATGCATAGACACACATATTACCTTCATTGCCACCCTTAACCACAGATTGATATGCTGAAAAAAAAGCTGCGATATAAGAGCTATATGTCCAATCTAGCAGTCTTGTTGGCACCCCTGAATGCTGCGATAACGCTAACGAATAATAATCTTGATATTCTATTAATGGCGGGTATGTCTTCACGCGATACATCGCTTCCATATCAAGACAATCTTTCAGCCAGCGCTCCAAAGCCCTATCTAAAAAATAAATTATCTCATCAGTAATAAAGTTATTTTCGCTCTGATTAAGCTTAATTTTTATCTCGTTACTTTGAAGATACAATGCAGATTTATTACATGAATCTATAAATTTTTTTATTAATAATAGCTCTATTACTGATTGCTTTAATATTTCCTTTAAGCGATCAATCTCATCGCTAGAAAATTGACGTAGAGCGCTATTAAACAGGGTAATACTCTTAGTGGAATATCCATTCGCAATATTCTTAGCAAAGCTCTCTAAATTGCCTCCATTTGGCAATACTTCTTGCAATATTTCTGTTTTAATCCTGTCAGTTTCTAATCCTAAATTATTTCTTAGCGAAGAGGGCAATAGCGAAAGACTAGTTGGCTCCCACTGTCCCCTGTATACCCAATAATTTCGCTTGGTGCTATTTTTTCTCCATCGCTCATTTCTTTTATTTAATATATTTAAAAACTCACTTACGCTTTTTGCATCAGTTACAAGCATTCCACATTTTTGATTACTCATTAAATACTCCTAGTATCGCAGACAACATTTCTTATATTTTTTGCCGCTACCACAGGGACAAAGAGAATTTCTCTGAATTTTAACTCTTGTATATCGATCATGTGTCCCCATCAAATTCTTAGATAGCAAAGGATGGCCATGTTTTTGTTTGGCCATTTCATGTATTAGTGACTTCGTCTTGTTTTTTAATGTTTCAGGTACATTATCATCTGATACAGTAATCCCAACCCTACGTTTTATTTGCTCCTCTTCTAATCCATAAATAATCTTACTAATCTCATCAATCAGTTGCTGATATTCATTTGCAATTTGAAGCACTTGGTCAGTTGTTATTTCACTTATAATGTATCGATGAACTACCTTATTTCTGCGTTGATAAAGATTTTCAATTTTCTCATACTCAATCTGAGTAAGAATGTTTTTTTCAAGAGCATTCGCATAAATAGCCCGCTCAGATATAATCTTATCGTCATCACTTTGAAAAATTAATTCAGTAGGAATTTCAGTGCTAGCAGTATCAAGTTGATGCCGCAAAATTAAACCAGTTCGCAACAAAGCATCTATTACTGATGTTGCCAAACATACATACTCAACAAAACATCCGTTGTTACCTGCTCGATTCATGAGCAAGTTAGCTGCGGCAAATCCATTCATAAATTCTGTAAATTTTTCCCAGCTCATATCCGACTAAATCCATGTAATTAATGGGCTCTACCCCAAATAAGGGGGCATTTTAATCGTAAATAACATACCTTACTTGTTGAATGGACAAGGAAAAGGAGATTAAAAATGCCCCAAAAGGATATTATCCTAAGTTTACCCGGCTTTACCATCAAAAATGTCAGTGGTCATAACCCGATAATTATTGATGTTCATTATCGAAACAAACCACGATGCCCAGCTTGTAATGGCAGGAACGTGCGCAAGAAGGCTAGCTTCATTCGGCGTGTTCGTCATGAGCCGATAGGGCATAGACAAACAGTGTTGCGCTTTAAAGCTTATAAACTCTATTGCCATACCTGCCAGCGTTACTTTAACCAGCAGTTCCCTGGTATCAATAAGTATCAGCGAGCAACAGAACGCCTGCATAATCACCTTTATCATCGACACACGGAAGGTGTTTCGCAACAGTCTCTCGCTCGTGACTTTAAAATGGGTAAAGCAACCATTGAGCGCTGGCACCATCAGCAATATGTGCTTGCTCACAAAGAAATTGATGTTCGACACTGTCCAACAGTGCTTGGCATTGATGAGCATTTCTTTAGTAAAAAACAGGGTTATGCCACCACGTTTTGTAATCTCAGAAAACATAAAATATTCGACATCGTTAAAGGTCGATCGGCAAAAGATTTGGCAAGCTATTTAGATCGACTACCCGGAAAAGATCGCGTAAAAGTCGTCTGTATTGACTTAAGTAGCACATATCGAAGTATCGTGCATCAGTATTTCCCTAATGCCAAAATCGTTGCTGATCGCTTCCATGTGATTCGACTCATGCACCATATGTGTATGCAGACTTATCAGGAAATTGATCCCAAAATGAAAAATAAACGAGGGTTATTAGCAGCACTCAGAACTAACCCAGACAATCTCACTTCAGACAGATTGAAAAAGCGTGATCAGTATTTAAATGAGCATCCTGCAACTGCTGCCATATACCATTTTAAACGGCGCTTGCATCGATTGTTAATGAAAAAAACAGTGTTCAAAAGTCGTTGCCAGCGGCTAATTCCAGTATTTTTAAAAATGGTTACAGCATTGAAACAGAGTCCATTTAAACGATTAGTAACGCTTGGCAAAACACTTTATCAATGGCGTGAGGAGGTGGTACGTATGTGGCGATTCACAAAGAACAATGGAATAACGGAAGGCTTCCATCGGAAGATGAAATTAATACAGCGACGAGCATATGGGTTTCGGAACTTTGAAAACTATCGGTTACGTGTTAGGGTGCTGTGTTCGTAAATGGTGTGCCCCCTGAAATGGGAAAGACCCCACATATTCGACACACAAGAAGTACCGCAAAGAGAAAACCGCTGGAGAGCCCGTCATTGCTCTGCCGGTGACGAGACTCGAACTCATGACCTACTGATTACGAATCAGTTGCTCTACCAACTGAGCTACACCGGCATGGCTTTGAAAAACACGCGAAGTATAATGAAAAATGGGACCGATCGCCAGGGTTTGATATAAATTATGAGCGAGCAAAGAGTGCTGTTCTGCTCCAGCTCGGTATAAGGCAAAACAGGGCTGCTCATTTTTTAGCCGACCTGCCCGGACGAGTAGATATTCTCTGGTACAACAATTAACGATGCCCTATTTTATTTTGGTCCCCACTCTCTTATTCTCCACCACCTAACCAAATCAGCCTCCAATCGTTTTCCTGCTGCAGAATCTTTGCCAACGTTTTTAAGAGTATTTATTTAACTGTATCACTCCCGCATCACCCTCTCTGTCATTCCCCCGCATAGACGGGAACCATTCATCCTTGGCAATAGCCGTGCCAAAAAAACGATGGGATCCTCGTCTGCGCGGGGATGAGGCAGTTATGAAAAAGTTTGCCTTGTAAGTCGCTGAAGAAAACACCAATTCGCCCCAGAATTAGTTTTTGTTTTAAAAAATCAATCAATTAAAAATTCCGCCTGCACGGGAAAAAATCAAAATATGCACTATAGTTTATATATACCAATTAAAAAATATCTACTTATTTAACAACATAAAACGAGAGCTGGAACAATGCATTTGCTGGGACAACAACACAAATCGGCTCTATCTTATCTATGCAGGAAGGGAATCATCCTGCTTGGGACGGTTTTTTTGGTGTCCAGTGCTTATTCAAATCCCGCCCTTGATAATGTTGCAGCTGGTCAGGTTTCCATTCAACAAGCACCCAACTCCACCGTCATTAATCAGTCCAGTCAAAAAGCTATTATTAACTGGAAAAGTTTTAACATCGGCCAATCCGAATCTACCCATTTCCAGCAACCAGCGGGCGGTGTCGCCCTTAATCGTATCAGTCCGACCCAAGGTCCCTCCTCTATATATGGGAGACTGACCGCAACAGGGCAAATTATATTAATGAATCCCGCTGGTATTTTTTTCGGACCTTCTGCCTATGTCAATGTTGGCGGCCTCATTGCCACGACTGCCAATATTTCCAATCAGGATTTTTTAAATGGCAATTATCGCTTCACCCATGTATCGCCTTATTCCGGCTCCATCATTAACGAAGGACAAATTATCGCAGCCGAGCACGGACTCATTGCGCTCGTCGGTAACAACGTACAAAACAAAGGTCTCATACAAGCCCGTATGGGAAAAGTCGTATTAGCATCAGGCAGTGCTTTCACGATGAATTTCGATGGTTCTAATTTGATTAGCTTCACTGTCGATGAAAAAGCTGTGGGTGATCTAAGAGGTGTCAGTAACACGGGCATGATTTCAGCCGATGGCGGCAAAGTCATTGTCACAGCTAAAGCAGCGCAAGGTGTGCTCGATCATGTCATTAATATGGATGGTATCGTACAGGCACGATCAGTGGGCGTACAAAATGGTGAAATTATTTTATCCGGTGACACGAATGCAGGTGTTGTACGTGTTGCTGCAAAAATGGATGCGTCTGGTAAAGGCGCGGGTGAAAAAGGCGGCAAGATTCATATCACCGGCAATAAAATTTTAGTCGATTCCGGCGCAGAGATTGATGTCAGTGGTGATAAAGGCGGCGGTGAAATTTTAATTGGCGGTAATTATCAAGGCAAAGGCCCGCTGCCAAATGCCAACGCAACGGTCGTTATGCCGAACACTAAATTAATTGCGGATGCCCTTACTGATGGCAAAGGTGGTGACATCATTGTCTGGTCTGATGAGGTGACAAAAGTATATGGCAACTTGAGTGCACGGGGCGGTGCACAGGGCGGTGACGGCGGATTCATTGAAACATCCGGTCATCATATTTTGGAAGTCGGCGACATCGCCGTTGATGTCAGCGCGCCTTACGGTAAAACCGGCGAATGGTTATTAGATCCCTGGAACGTCACAATCACTGGCAGCACAGCAAATGGTGCCTTTGATGGTGGCAGTCCTAATATCTTCACACCCACAGGAAGCCCCGCAACTGTTTCCGCCAGCACGATTGCCAGTAATTTAAATACTGCCAATGTCACGATCACCACAGGCTCAACCGGCGCTGAAGCAGGTAATATCACGGTTTCCAGCGCTATCACCTGGACTTCGCCTTACACCTTATTATTAGATGCGGCTTCCAATATCATTATTAATGCAGGCATCACCGCATTGAACGGTACTCTGCAGTTACGTGCCGGTGCCTTGGCTAACACAATCACAACGGGTGCTTCCGGCACCATCAACGTGAAAAATTTCAATCTGCTACGCGGTACGTGGAGCCAAGTTTCAACCTCGCTCCCGAGCTTTACCGTTTCGGGTAATTTCCAGATCAATTCAGGCACAATGGGTTTTGCCAACTCAAACGCAGCATTCATTCGTGCAGCAAATGCTTCATCTGTTAATCTGGGGCAGGCAAGCAATCCTGTTGAATTAGTAGATATTTACGGCTTACAAGGTGCGGGCTCCACCGCCACAACGTTAGGTTATTACTACGCACTCAATAATAATATTAATGCAGCGGCAACCTCCAACTGGAACAGCGGTAGCGGTTTTGTGCCTATTACTGGTTACGCCAGCACTTTTGAAGGCAATGATTTCATTGTCAGCAACCTGTATATTAACCGTCCCTCAACCGACCTGGTTGGCTTATTTGGCAGTTCCGGCGGTACCATACAAAATGTCGGTGTCATGAATGCTGATATTACCGGTCAACAATATGTAGGCGGGTTGGTTGGCTCAAACAGCGGCACGATTACGGACTCATTTTCTACAGGAACTATTTCAGGATTATACTTTACCGGTGGCCTGGTGGGTTACAACAGTAATGATATTGCTACTTCCTATTCTTCTGCGGATGTCAGTGCCCAGTCAGGTGGCGCTTTCACGGGCGGTCTTGTAGGGTATTCCACCAATGCAGGCAGCACGATTACTGATACTTATGCTACGGGTGCTGTTTCTGGCTTTACCAACGCCGGTGGCCTGGTTGGATTCCTGGATGCTTCTTCAGCAGTTTCTAATAGCTATTCGACAGGTGCTGTTTCCGGCAACGCAGGCTCGCGTGGCGGCTTGATCGGTGGCGGCTCAGGTAGCGTAACAAACAGTTTCTGGGATACCGAAACATCCGGACAAAGTACAAGTTTTGGCGGCACGGGAAAAACGACGGCAGAGATGATGAGTGCTACTACCTTTAGCACACCCGGATGGAGCATTGCCAGCACAGGCTTTACAGGCGCAACCCCACCTGCAAACACGTGGTTAATTCTGAATGGGCAAACGCGCCCCATGCTCCGCGCTGAATGGTCTACTAACTTGAATACACCGCATCAATTGCAATTAATGGCCACAGCACTCGATGGTGCCTACACGCAAATCAGTAATATCGATCTTAATGAAGGCATGAATAACGCAGCAGAAATCTGGGGCACCAACCGAAGCACGTCGAGTGGCGCCGGCTTTGTACCCGTGGGCACATTTGCCAGCAATTTCATCGGCAGCTTTGATGGTAATGGTTATACCATTAACAATTTAGTGATTTACCAGCCCTCTCAAGTGGATGATCTTGGGCTATTTGGCGCCACAGGTGCAGCAACGATTACCAACGCAGGCCTCATTAATGCAAGCGTCACAGGTGGGTGGGGATTTTCTAATGGTCCTTTAGTAGGCTGGACAGGTGTAAGCGGCGCGACATCCATTTCCAACTCCTACAGCCTAAATGGGACAGTCGTGATACAAGCCGGTAACGCGGGCGGCCTTGTTGGTGGTACTGACTTTAATCTTTGGGGTAGCACCATTAATGACTCCTACGCTTCAGGAAGTGTCACCGCGCTTTTCACTCATGGTGGCACAGTCGGCACAGGTGGTCTGGTAGGCCGCAATCGCAGCACCATTAATAATTCATATAGTTTTGCAGATGTAACCTCCGCCGATTATGAAGGCGGGTTCGTTGGTTATAATGAAGGCACCATCACCAACAGCTATAGCTCGGGTGAAGTCGTTCAAACGAGTACGCGCCCTGTGGGTGGTTTTATCGGCGTTAACACGGGCGGCATTACTGCAAGCTTCTGGGATACTGACACTTCAAACCAGGCTGTCGGGGTTGGTACAGATTTCATTGGAGGTGACGTAACAGGCGGCTGCTTCACAGGGACCTGCACAAATGGCGGCGCAGCAAATCTTTCCGCGTTGGCTACTTATACAGGTGCAGGCTGGTCAATCACCTCAACATCCGGTACCGCCAAACCCGCAGGTACATGGTTTATCTTCGAAGGTGACACACGCCCGATACTGCTCGCCGAGCAAAACACCCGGGTTAATACGCCGCACCAATTACAAATGATGGGATCCACGCTGGGTGCAAGTTATACATTAGGAAGTGATATTGATTTGAGCAGCCTCACAACTGCTGCAGATGTCTGGGGTAACACCGAAGGATTTGTACCTATCGCCAATTTCAGTGGTTCATTAGATGGTAATAATTATACCATTAGCAATTTATATATTAACCGACCAAGTGCCCCCTCAGGCGTTGGGCTTTTTGGAAGCACGAGTGGTTCTGCTTCAATTCAAAATCTTTATATTGATAATGCATCTGTGTCTTCGGGTAACACAACTCGTACTGGTATCCTACTGGGTTATCATAACGCTACTAGCGGCTATATTAATAACATCACGATTTCAGACAGCACAGTCACTTCAACGGCAACGAATTCCAGACTGGGAGGCGCGATTGGAGCAAGCGAAGTAAACGCCGGTGCCCTGCATAATATTATTGCCAGCAATGTTGATGTGAATGCTTCCGGCTTCTCTGGTGGATATGTAGGAGGACTAATAGGCAGATCACTTAGTGGAACGTCGCTATTCAATTCATATTATTCCGGCACCATTAATTTAACAAGTTCAGGTACATGGTTTGGCGGTCTCATTGGGGAAATGCATGGCACAGTTGCTAATAGTTTTAGTCTGCCAATTATACTGAATAGTAATCCTGGTAGCAGCAGCGGTGGTGGTTTAGTAGGTACATTATCAACAGGTGGCTCAATCAGTAACTCATATAGCATGGGTTACATTCAACATGGCAACAGACTTGGAGGGCTGGTTGGACAACTCGCAGGTGGCGGCTCCATTTCAAATTCCTTCAGTACTTTATACATTGCAGCCGGCAATACAAGAGGCGGTGCAATTGGTGAGATGACAGGCGGTACCATTTCCAATAGCTTCTGGGATACCGAAACATCCGGCTTAAGTGCCGGTGTGGGCAGTCAAACCGGCGGAACCATTACCAATTTAACAGGCGGCTGCTTTACAGGCGTTAGTTGTGGTAATGGAGGAACCGCCAATTTATCTTCCCAAGCGACTTATCCTTCTGGCTGGAATTTCTCTACTGTCTGGGGAATTATAGAAGGACAATCCTATCCTTATTTGCGCGCTTTCTTTTCTGATACACCGCGCGCTATTTCAGGGATTGTTTCTGGAATCAGCAGTAACAATACCGTCACACTGGCCGCCAATGGTGTTAACGTCACCACCAATGGTTTAACGCAAGGCACTACGCAAACAGCCGCAAACGGATTCTATTATTTCTTGCAGCCAAACGATGCCATTACAGATGCACAAGTATTATTGGCTTATCTGACGACGGGAGGCGTTGCGAATGCCGTCACGCTCGCACCTGCAAGTGGTGGTAGTATTACTGGTTTGAATATGGCGGCCAATACCGTATCAGTGGGCGATGATAATACTAATACATTAACCAACGCAAATCTAAGCACTGCAAAAGGCAGTCTCTCTGATACAGATATTTTATTTTCAGTTACCAGCAATAATCTGACATTAGGCAATGCTACAAATCCCAATGTGAGCTTAGCTACAACAGCAACGACAACTTATAATGTTGATGGCAATATCACCGCAGGCGGAACAGGATCGCTCACCTTCGATGGTGCGGTTAATTTATCAGCCGATTCTATTTTTACTACCACCTCAGGCAATATTATCTTTAATAATACACTGAACTCATTAACCTCCACTTTCCGATCTCTCACGCTCAACAGTTCCGGCATTACAAGATTTGGCGGCAACGTGGGCGGCACGACATTTGCATTATTAAATCTGACAACAGACAGTGGCGGCACAACAGAAATTAACGGTGGCAATATCACGACACGCGACAGTCAAACCTATAATGATCCTGTCACCTTGGGTGCAAACACGCAGTTATTTAGCACGAGCGGAGGCGGCGAAGTCAGATTCAATAATACGTTAAGTGGCGCATTCAGTCTGACAACCAATAATAGTGTGGCCTATTACTTTAATAATACTGTCAGCGGTCTCACTTCATTCACAGCAGCGGATACCGGCGGGTTCACTGCATTTAGTGCAAATGTCACGACCTCAGGCGCACAAGATTATAATAATCAGGTTTTATTCTCTGGCGATGCCACACTAACTGGTACGGATATCTCCTTTAGCAACGGCATTAGCACATTGGGTTGTAGTACGTGCGACTTAACTGTCAATGCCAGCGGCACTACTTTATTCGAAGGTGTTGTAAATGGTCTTGCCTCATTGACAACTGATAGTAACGGCACAACAAAAGTCTATGCAACAGGCATCACTACTTCGGGCAATCAGACATATAACGATCCTGTTGAGGTAGGCATCAATACAGCCTTTACTAGCACAGCGGGCAATCTTCACTTTGCTGATACCATCGACATCGATCCGGCAGCACCACAAGGTTATTCGCTCACATTTAATGCAAGCAACGGCACCCTGACATTTGATGGAAAAATTGGCTCAGCCCCCACAAGAACACCCACTTTACTGACAGCAACAGCAAACACAATATACATCAATGGCGGAACAGATATTTCACTCAATCCTACTATTGATACATTAGGCACCCAAACCTATACCGGCGCGACTGTGTTGGGAGCTGATACCGTATTATATAGCTTAACCGGGGATGTATCTTTTATATCTGATGCCACCCATACTTCTACCATTGATTCTGATAATGCTCTGACACCTCGCGCGTTAACTGTTTATTTCGGCAATGATAATTACTTCAGTGCCGATATTGGTGCAAGTGTTCCTTTAGCAAGTTTAACTTCCACGCCGCTTGCAGTCACATTTAGCATACATTTCCAGGATACGCTTAATCCTGCCAACGTTATTAATGTAACAACGGTTGGCGATCAAACTTATGGCGATGATGTTCATCTGGATAACCCTGTTTCGCTCACGTCAACCGCGGGTGATATCATCTTCACGACTACCGATATTGGCGGACCTATTGTAGGCGGCAATGTCATCGGTGGCGGCTCAACCAGCTTTACGATCAACAATGCAGGCCTTTCCAGTCTCGCTGCTGGCACCATCACTGGTGTCACGCTGACCAAAGAAGGCGCCGGCACATTCCAGCTCTCCGGCGCGAATACCACGGGCACTACTACTATTAATGGCGGCACTTTACGGCTCGGCAGTGGCGCTTCATTGGCCAGTACATCCAGTATTATTCTCGCCGATGTCGCAGGCGCCACCTTGGATCTTAATGGAAACAGCCAAACCATCGCGGGTCTTTCCGGCGGCGGCACAACGGGTGGTAATATTTCCTTAGGTGCAGGCACATTAACTGTGAATGAGACAGGTACCGAAACATTTGGCGGTATCATCAGTGGCACTGGTGGGCTTACTAAAAATGCCAGCGGCACATTGATACTCAGCAATGTCGCGAGCACTTATACCGGACAAACTTTTATTAACGCAGGTACTTTGTCCGTTGCCAAATTAGCTGATGGCGGAACAAACAGTTCAATTGGTGCAGCTTCATCAGGTATTGTTTTAGGCAACGCAGGTACAACAGGCACTCTTACCTACACCGGCGGTACAGACAGCACAGATCGCGCCATTATTATCAATGCAACAGGTGCCACCATCCGATCCACCAGTGCTGGTACATTAACACTGGCAGGCATTGTTGCGAATAATGGCAATCCGCTAACGTTTGATACAGATGGCGGAAATATCGCGGTCTCCGGTGTGATGAGTGGCGGCGCTCCTGGCACAATCACCAAAACAGGCAGTGGCACATTAACTTTATCGGGCGCAAACACTTATCTCGGCACGACTTTAATTAACGCTGGCACTTTAGTTGCAAATAATAACACAGCATTAGGAAGTGTCAGTGCGGGCACCACAGTAAGTGATGGCGCGACGCTGCAAATTAATAATGCGACTATAGGCAGCGAAGCGGTGACAGTAACGGGTACAGGTACAGACGGTAACGGTGCATTGATAGGTACAGGCACCGGTTCGCTTTCTGGCGCAATTTCACTTACCGGTAATACAACCATTGGCGGCACAGGTTCATTAACACTGAGTGGTATCATCAGTGAAACGGGTGGCGCGAGAACAGTAACAAAAACAGGCACGGGTACAGTAACACTATCAGGCGCTAATACCTACTCCGGTGGAGCAACCGTCAGCGCTGGTATATTAGCCGCACAAAATAACAATGCATTAGGCACGGCTTCTACCACCGTCAATAGCGGTGGTACGCTGCAAATCAATGACGGTATTACCGTCGCCAATGCACTAACATTAAACGGCAGCGGCGCTGCGGGCACGGAAGGTGCATTAGTTGGCACGGGCGCTGCAACCGCAAGCGGTGCCATCACACTCGGATCTGATACAACGATAGGCGCCATCAATCCGACCGATACACTGACACTTAGCAACACCATCAACGGTGCAGCAGCATTAACGCTGGAAGGCGCAGGCACGATTATACTGGGCAATACCGTTGGTAATACAGCTTTGACCGCACTGACTGCCAACACGAATGTCACCATCAGCGGTGGCAGCATCACCACATCAGGAGCACAAAGCTATACGGCAGGAGTATTGCTGGGTGCCGATACGACCTTGTCCGGAAGCGCACTGACTTTTGACACAGTGGATTCTACCGGCAGTGCACGCACACTCTTATTAAATTCTTCTGGCGCAACGACATTCAATGATGTCGTCGGCGGCGCAATGGCACTTTCAAGCCTCACAACGGATAGCGGTGGTACCACTGAAATCAATACCAGTGGTATCACGACCAGCGGTGCAGGAGGTCAATTCTATGGTGACGCAGTCATACTCAGTGCAAATTCAACTTTATCTGCATCCGCCGGCCCAGTCACCTTTAATAGCACATTGAATTCCCCTGCTGACAGAAATCTCACTATTACCACTTCAGGTGACACAACATTTAATGGTGTGGTCGGCGGTTCTCAAGCGCTTGCAAGTCTTACTACAGATGGTGGCGGCAATACGATCATTAATACCAGCAATATCTGGACCAACGGAACCCTAGGCCAGGTTTATAATGACAATGTCTTATTAGGTGCAAATGTCACATTCGACGCTACGAATAGCGGAACCAAACCTATTTACTTTGGCGGCACTGTAGATTCCTCAGGCTCTGCGCGCACTTTAACGGCAAGGACTTCAGGCACAACAACCTTTAATGGTCTCGTCGGAGGCGGATTAGAACTAGCTAGTATTACTACCAATGCGGGTGGCTCTACAGTGATTAATACAAGCGCTATCAACACCACTGGGGCACAAACTTATAACGATGCTGTAACACTTGGGACTACATCAAACCTTACTTCGACCACCAATGATATTATTTTCGCCAGCACTATCGATGGCGGCAACAATGGCTTAACCATTACGAATGCGGGAGCAAGCAGTCAGGTAAGCGGTGTTATCAGCAATCTAGCTTCACTGACCAAAGCAGGCACCGGCACACTGACACTGAGCGCTGCTAACACTTATGATGGCACAACCAATATTAATGCTGGTACCTTAATCGTCACGAATGCAACCGGTCTGGGTTCCATCATTGGCGGCACTTCAGTAGGCGATGGTGCTACATTAAATATTAATGATGTGGATATCGTCGGTGAAACACTTACCATTAGTGGCTCAGGTGTAGGCGGCGCTGGCGCATTAATTGGCATCGGTACAAGCCCCTCATTAACAGGCGCTATTTTACTGGGAGCAGATAGCACAATCGGCGGCACAGGGTCATTGACGCTCTCAGGTGTCATCAGTGACGGTTCCAATAGTTTCAATCTAACCAAGACAGGCACAGGCACACTGACTCTCTCCGCTGTTAATACTTATTCGGGCTCAACCATTATTAACGATGGCTTACTCAATCTTGGTATCAATAACGCACTCCCTATCAGACCCTTATCCATGACAGGTGGCACACTTGATTTAAATAGCTTCTCACAAGAAATTTTAGATCTCTCCGGTACCGGTGGAACTATCACTAATTCTAGCTTAACGACAGGAACATTCACCGTACGCACATTAGCAGGTGGAAATATATACGCCGGACTCATCACGGGTAATTTGGATTTCGCTAAACTCAACAGTGGTTCACTGCGATTAGATAGCGCCAATACTTATACCGGCAGTACCACTATTTCTGCCGGCACCGTGACACTCGGCGTTGATGACGCACTACCAACAGATACAGACTTGACGCTGAACGGCGTGCTTAATATGAATACCTTCTCACAAACTGTCGCCAGCCTGAATGGTACAACAGGCAACATTTCCAATAGCGGCGCTTTTTCCACCCTGATAGTCAATACAGCCGGCACTGATAGTTACTCAGGAGTGATCGGTGGCGACATTAACCTGACGATGGGCGGCAGCGGCACACTTCTTTTATCTGGTACGAATACTTACATTGGTGCGACCACCATTAATGATGGCACGCTGCAATTAGGCGCAAACAATGTCATCGATGATCGCAGCACTGTCACTGTCGCAAGCGCCGGTACATTAGATTTAAATGATAGAAGCGACACGATCACTACGCTCGCCGGCAGCGGTAACGTTTTCTTAGGCTCAGGTACGTTAACAGTAGGATTTAATAATGGCGGCTCCACTTTCTCTGGTGTCATTTCTGAATCCGGCGGATTAACCAAGATAGGCTCAGGAACGTTCATCCTAAGCGGTAGTAACACGTACACGGGCGCAACCACGATTAATGCAGGCACATTACAGCTCGGTGCTAACAGCGCACTCTCTGATTCGACAGCCGTTGTATTGGCAGATATTGCAAACGCCATCTTTGATGTCAATGACAAAGTTGAAACCATCGGTTCACTGTCAGGCGGTGGTACAACGGGTGGTAACGTCATGCTGGGTAGCGGTATTTTAACCACGGGTAACGATAATACGTCCACGGCATTCGGCGGTATCATCAGTGAAGGCGGTATATTAATTAAAACCGGCACAGGCACCTTCACGCTAAGTAATGCCAACACGTATTCCGGTGGTACGATTATTAACAATGGCACTGTTGCCATCACAAACGGTAGCGCATTAGGCACCGGCAATGTATCTGTCACCAGCGGTGCAGCATTGGATATTAGCAATAATATTACTGTTGCAAACAATCTCACTCTCAATGGCACTGGCATCGGCAATACAGGCGCACTGGTTGCAACAGATGCAAACAGCTTGAATGGCAGCATCACATTAGGCAGCGACAGCCTCATTAATGTGGCCAACCTAAGCGATGCGCTCACGATCAATGGCAATATTGGCGGCGCATTCGCACTCTCTAAAATAGGCAATGGCACGCTGATACTTGCCGGCACAAACACCTACACAGGTGCAACCAATATTAATGCAGGTATTTTGCAACTTGATTCTGCTGCAGATGCACTTTCAAGTTCAACCGCTGTGACCATTGCAAACGGTGCAACACTTGATCTTAATAATGGTAATGAAATATTAGGCAGCATAGCTGGCAGTGGGAACATCATATTAGGCAGCGGAACACTTTACGCTGGTTTCAATAACACATCCACCACCTTCAGCGGTGTCATCTCTGGTACAGGCGGATTAACGAAACAGGGCACCGGCACCTTAACACTCTCCGGCAGTAACACTTACATAGGCGCGACCAATATTGATGCCGGCACGTTGCAGCTCGGCAATAGTGACGTGCTGGCCGATACAACACGGGTCACCGTTGCAGGCGGTGCGCTGTTTGATCTTGCCGATAACAGCGATACCATCGGTTCGCTTGCTGGCGCCGGCAATGTCGCGCTGGGTGTCTCGCCGAGCGCAGGCACATTGATGACAGGTTACGACAATAGCGACACCACCTTTAGCGGTGTTATCTCCGGCACTGGCGGCGTCACTAAAGTAGGAACCGGTAACTTTACACTTGATAACGTCAATACCTACACAGGCGCGACCAATATTGATGCCGGCACGCTGACACTCAATGTCGATAATGCCATTGATCCCGCAAGTGCGCTCACCATTGCTTCAGGCGCCACACTGGGATTGGGCAATATTGATTACACTATGGCGGCTCTCTCCGGTGATGGCAATATTGCACTGGGTTCCGGCACCTTGACGATTGGTGATAACACTTCCACCACCTACAGCGGCGTCATCAGCGGTTCAGGGAATGTGATCAAACAGGGCAGCGGCACACTGACATTCGCCAATACGAACACCTATACCGGCACAACCGATATTACCGCAGGCTCATTACGTCTTGGCACCAACAATGCCTTCGGCGATGCAAATAGCATCACCGTTGATGCAGCCGGTACACTCGATCTCAACAACTTCAGTGACACCATTGGTTCCATTGCGGGCGCTGGTAACCTCATATTAGGCAGCGGTGTATTAACACTCGCCGATAATAGCGATACCATATTCAGCGGCAGCATCACCGGCACAGGTGCAGGCGGCATCACGAAATCGGGTTCGGGTATCTTTACCCTCACAGGCAATAACACAGGTTATGCAGGCACCACGACTGTTTCAGCCGGCACACTGAATATTGGCCACAATAATGCGCTGGGCACCGGCTCACTTGTTATGTCCAACAGCACATTCACCGCCAACAGCAACGGTATCAATGCAGGCAATGCTATTACCTTAAACAATACGGTCACGATAGGCGGTTCCAATAACTTCGAATTAAGCGGCATCATCAGCGGCACTGGTGCACTCACCAAAGCAGGAAGCAGCACGCTCATCCTGTCAGGGATCAATACTTATTCAGGCAATACCGTCATTAACGCAGGCACACTGACTGTTGCAAACCCACAGGGTCTTGGCACCACAGCAGGCGGCACAACCGTCAATAGCGGTGCAACGCTTCACATTAATAACGTTAATGTTGGCAATGAAGCACTCGCCTTAAACGATGGCTCTCTTGAAGGCACCGATACCGCTTCACTCGCTGGCGACATAACACTCGGTGCCGGCACCACCAACTCCGTCACCGCCAATAATGCAGACAGCGACTTCACGTTGAGCGGAGATATAAATGGCGCAGGCGCTATCAATCTGCTTGGCACAGGCAGTGTCACTCTGACGGGTAATATTGGTAACCTGACACGGCTTAGCTCCGTCACTGCCAACAGCACAGCTGTCATTGACGCACCTGTCATCCGTACTACCGGCGACCAGACTTATGCTGGAACCGTCCGCGTCGGCCGTGCCATGACCTTCGATAGCTCCGGCGGCAATATTGCCTTTAATGGTATAGTGGATGGTGATGGCGACTTTGATCTCACCGTCAATAGCAGCGGTACCACCACGTTCGCCGGCACAGTGGGTGCAACCGATGCACTGAACAGTCTAGCTGTCACCGCAAGCGGCATTAACATCAATGGCGGCAGTGTCGCCACTGTCGGCAACCAGACTTATACGGGCGCCATCACACTCGGCGCTGACACCACCTTCTCTACTGCGGCAGGCTCAGGCAATGTCACCGTCGCCATCAACAATGGCATCGGCAGCAACCGCAACGTCACCTTCGCCGGCGGCATGAGCAGCAATGAATCCTACATGATCAGCGGCGCTATCGCTGCCAACAATGTCACTGTCGCTGGCAGCGGTGGTTCCAATAGCCTCACGGTCAATACCGGCAACACCCAAACCTGGAACATCACCGGCGCCAATGCAGGCAGCCTCGCCACCGCAGGCGTGACCGGCAGCTTCACTTACGGCAATATCCAAAGCTTAACCGGCGGCAGCGGCAATGATGCCTTCACCTTAAACGGCGGCTCGCTCGCCGGCGCCTTAAGCGGCGGCGCGGGCACGAACTCCCTGACCGGCGCTAATACCGCCAACACCTGGGTCATTACCGCTGCCAATGCCGGTTCCGTTACCGGCATCACCGGCGGCTTCTCCAACATCCAGAATGTCACGGGTGGCAGCAATGGGGATACCTTCACCTTAAACGGCGGCTCGCTCGCAGGTGCTTTAAGTGGCGGCGGCGGTACCAATACCTTAGTCGGCGGTAATACCGCCAACACCTGGACGCTGACTGCGCTTAACGCCGGTTCCGTCACCGGCATCACCGGCGGGTTCAGCTCCATCCAGAACTTAACCGGCGGCAGTGGCAATGATAGCTTCACGCTAAATGGCGGATCACTCGCAGGCTCCATCAATGGCAGCGGCGGCGTTAATACCTTGACTGCAGGCAACTCCGCTAACAACTGGACGGTCTCCGGCACCAATGGCGGCACCGTCACCGGCGTGGGCGGCACCTTCAGTAACATCCAGAACTTAACCGGCGGCAGCAGTGATGATACCTTCGTCTTCGCTAACGGCGCCCGCATCACTGGCATTGTCAACGGCGGATCACTTGCTGGCACCAATACCCTGAACTTCGCCCAATACAGTTCTCCAGTCAATGTCACTTTAACCAACACCAATACCGGCAGTGCCACCAATGGTGGGCTCATCACTGCATTTGATAACATCACGCATCTCATCAATAATGGTCAACGTAATGAAATCACCTTACCCAGCAAATCCAATACCATTACCATCACCGGTGCAAAAGTCGGCTTTATCAACGACCCCATCTTCTTCGACGGGTTCCAGGTATTCCGTGGTAGCGGCAGTGTTAACTTCAATACAAGCGCGCTTGTCAATGCGGCAAATGGCACTGCCATCGTTAACGGCACTACGATGTATTTCTACGGCATCACGCTACCTACTGGAAACACCAATGTTGCAGACGTTCTTCAACAAAGTAATAATCCGCCGCCCAGTGAAGTAACTCAAACTACCTCTAGCTGGACAATGACCAGCGTCAATCAGAATATCACCGACATGATCGCACAAGCTGCGGAAGATTATTATGAAACATTAAATAAAGTTAAGATTAATCCTTATTGCTCTCAGGCTAATTAAGTTAGTATTTAACCTCAGTTATGGATAAGCGAATTTTAACTTTTTGAAAAGATTGAAAATAAGAAAGGCGCTTGGTAAATTTTGCCATTTTTAACCGCCCAAGGTTTTGAATGGAGTCAAAATGCTACTAGCGCCGATCGTTGAAATTTTCTGTGATATTGATGAGTTTTACAAGAACCATGTAAAAGAATCTGCAAATAAAATTTTGCCCTTACCTAAAGGCAAACGTCAGAGGAAAACAGAATTAAGTGAAAGCGAGATGATGACGATCATGATTTTATTTCACTTAAGCCACTATCGCACATTCAAGGATTTTTATCTGGATTGTGTGTTAGGCCAACTTTTTCGAGAATTTCCTAAAGCGGTAAGCTATCCACGTTTTGTTGCACTCATGCCAAGGTTGCTTGCACCACTAACGGCGTATGTACTATCAAGAACAGGAAAACACACCGGATTGTATTATTTGGATTCTACAAAAATGGTTGTATGCCACAATCGTCGAATTTACAGAAATAAAGTTTTTAAAGGCATTGCTGAACGCGGACACTGTTCTGTAGGCTTTTTTTATGGATTCAAATTACATTTAGCGATCAATCACCAGGGAGAAATTATGAGTTTTTGCATTACAAAAGGAAATGTTGATGATAGAGAAGTTGTTGAAAAATTAATGCAAGGATTAACTGGTTTTGGTGCGGGCGATAAAGGATACATCAGCAAAAAATTAGCGGAGTCGCTTGCAAAACGAGGCATAAAATTGATTACGAAAGTTAGAAAAAACATGAAGAAAAAAATGCTAAGCGCGTTCGAAAAATTTTTTCTTTATCAGCTGTAAAAGTTCCGACTTGATCTGACAGTTACCCGTTTTTCAGTTACGGTTTTACTGTCAGTTCAAGTTGAGATTATCAACTTTTTCCTTCCAGATTCTTTTACCATCAATCAATGTCGCCATCGGAGTTCGGCCACAACACATTTTACCCTGATGTGTGCGTTCATTGTTGTAATAACCGAGCCAATCATCCAGATCTTTTTGCAACTCGTCAATAGTTGTGTAAACTTTCTTTCGGAAAGCAACCTGATAAAACTCATTCAGAATCGTCCTATGAAAGCGTTCACAGATGCCATTGGTCTGGGGTGATTGAGCTTTCGTTTTGGTGTGCTCAATATCATTGAGCGCCAAATACAACTCGTAATCGTGTTGCTCTACCTTGCCGCAAAACTCAGTGCCACGATCCGTTAATACGCGCAGCAAGCCCAAGCCTTGTTCTTCAAAGAATGGCAACACACGATCATTTAACAGGTCAGCAGATGTAATCGGTGTTTTTGTGGTATATAGCTTGCAATGAGCCACTTTGGAGTAGGTATCAACAAATGTTTGCTGATAAATGCGCCCAACACCCTTGAGATTGCCAACATAAAAGGTATCTTGTGAACCAAGATAGCCAGGATGTGCTGTTTCAATTTCACCGCAGGCCATATCATCGTCTTTTTTGCGTTCTAGCGCGGCCAGTTGTGCTTCAGTTAGAATTAAGTTCTCCTCGGCAGATTTCTTTTCCAGTGCGGTTAGACGCTGTTTAAATGATGCCAAATCATGCCTTAGCCAGATGCAACGAACACCGCTAGGAGAAACAAAAACACCTCTTTTCCTAAGCTCATTACTGACTCTTAATTGACCATGCGCGGGGTACTCAATGGCATAGTCCAATACAGCATTCTCTGTAGCTTCATCGGTGCGGTTCTTGATGTTTGGCTGCCGTCTGCTCTTGTCGAACAAGGTCTCAATGCCTCCTTGCTCAACTGCTGATTTATAACGATAAAACGTATCTCTGGAGAAGCCCATTACCTTGCAGGCTCTTGATACATTCCCTAGCTCTTCTGCCAAATTTAACAGACCGACCTTGTTTTTAATGATTTTTTGCGTACACTCGTACATAAGGTTACCTCTTTAATGTTTTGATTTTTACTCGACATAACTATCAAAACGGGTAACCTTACTTTTTTCAAGTAGCAAGTGTCAGATTAGATCGGAACTAATGCATATCAGCGAAGCATTGTAGAAACCGTCATTGATCAACTTAAATCTATCTGCCATATTGAGCATACTCGACATCGCAGTCCGGTAAATTTTCTGGTTAATCTTGTTAGTGGTTTAGCAGGTTACTGTTTAAAAGCAAAAAAACCGTCTATCAGCAGAAGTAAATTTTGGATGTCCTCAATTGCTTAACCATAACTGAGGTTAGTTTATATATAACCCTATTTTCCCGATACAACCTCCTTATTGCCGGGGAAATAGGTTATTCTTCCACTTTTACTTCAATCTTCTTGATTTCCGTTTTTTCTTTCTTCGGTACGATCACTTCTAACACGCCTTGTTTTGATTTTGCAGTAATATGCTTACTATCAACAGCGGTCGGTAGAGTGAACTGCCGATAGAATTGTCCTTGCATACGTTCCATACGATAGAAAGATCCTTTTTTCTCCTCATGTATTTCCTCTCGTTTTCCTTTCAATGTCAGCACGTTATTTTCCAGCGAAATGTCGATATCCTTTGGATCTACGCCTGGTAAATCCGCCGAGATTAAAAATTTATCCTCTTCTTCTCTTATATCAATAGCAGGCAACCATTGACCTGTTCTTCCACTTGCATTCCTCGTATCCAAATCAAATGTGCGCTGCCATAAATTTTCCATGAGATTATGCATATCATTTATCAACTTCGCTGGTTCATAAGGTATTAACGTATTCATACATCATTACCTCCGAACAATTATCATCAAAGTTGAGTCATTTTTACTTCCTTACCGTATGCTTGAGAGTCCCTTCTAGTAATTATTATAAAAATTAAATTTAAAATTTCAAGAGTTTAACTGTATGATTTATAAGGAAAATAATTGTATTTAACCGTATGATTTTTATAAAAATCATACGATCTATTAGGATTTTTGTGGGTTTAAATTCAAAATTCGAGTGAAAATAAGAACTATTCTTCTGTTTCTATTTTAAAGTTCTTCTCTTTCCAACGATCATAGCCACCTTGGAGTTCCATTACATGAAACCCCGACTTTGCGAATTGAGCCGCGGCTTTTGC